>CAXTOO010000162.1:0-7821 GCA_964245875.1 uncultured Fimbriimonas sp.
AAAGGTAAACTCTCCCGTCGTGACCCCGAAGAAGCCCGTGGCGAAGCCCACCCCTTCCAAGAACACCTTCTTCTGGATCGCCGGGATCTTGGTCCTGCTCGCCCTCGCGGGGGTCGCCTTCGGCGACCGCGCGATCCGCGATCCGGGCCAGAAGGTCGAGCACATCCCGCTCTTCGTGCTGTATCTCGCCGCCGCCGCCGTCATGGGCGTCAACGGCGTCCTGAGCCACCGCCAGACCCTTCAGCAGCACACCGAGGAGTCTGGAGAATCCACCGAATAGACATGATCAACTGCACGAGCTGCGGAAAGCCCATCGAAAAACTGCCGAGCTGGCTGGCGGGCACGAAGGTCGACTTCGTGTGCAACAACTGCCCCAACCGCTCCGCCAAGAGCATCGCCTTCGTCCAGTTGGAGGAGACCCCGAAGGTCTCCGCACGGGCGGACGACGTCGAGGAGATCGACGAGGAAGAGGTTCCCGACGATCTCGAAGAGGCGTAACGACGGAGGGAAGAGGCGCTAGGAAATGCCTAGTGTGCCTTTCCTAGCGCCTCGCGGAGCAGGCGGGCCGCCTTGACGTGCGCGCGGTGGCCCGTGCGCTCGCCGACGAAGTTCAGCGCCCGCAGGGGTACGCCCGCGAGGTAGAGGTCGCCCATGAGGTCGAGCAGCTTGTGGCGCGCGGGTTCGTCCTCGAAGCGAACGGCGTTCTTGTAGCCCTCCTCGCCCACGATCACCGCCGAGTCGGCGTCGAGGCCCTTGCCGAGGCCGAGCTCGATGAGGCGAGGAACCTCCTCGATGAGGGCGAGGGTCCGGGCGGGGGCGATTTCCAGGGCGAACGCGCCGACGGCGTCCTCCGCCTCGAAGGCCTGGACCCCCGGCCAGCGCTTGCCCAGGTCGTAGACGTAGCGGCCGTGGCCCGTGCCCTTGCCGATCGAGAGGCTCGCCGCGCCCTCCTGGTGGAACACGCGGCGGTACAGGTCCGGCGATTCCAGCCTTTCGCCGTCGGCGAAGCCCGTCGCGAGGAGCGCCTCCACGTAGCGCCGGGCCGAGCCGTCCATACCCGGCAGCTCCGGGGCGTCGAGCTCGACCTCGGCGTCGGTGACCTCCAGCCCGGCGAAGGCGGCCATGAGGTGCTCGACCGTGCCGACGGAGCCCAGCTTCGTGCTGCGCGTGGTGTCGGTCACGTTCTCGGGACGGGCGAGGGTCCGCTCCGCCCCCAGGCGGAAGGCGATCCCCGCGCTTCCGGGTCGAACGACCATCCGCACGGGGGTCCCGGTGTGGAGGCCCTTGCCCTCGAAGAGGACGTCGGAGGCGACCGTCCGTGCGCGGTAGGTCATCGTTCCAGCTCCTCGATCCGCTTTTCGAGCTCCTGCACTCGCTTCATCAGGGCAGGCAGGCGGCGCAGGGTCGCCTGGAGACGCATCTCGCCGATGACGGGCTGGGCGGGGAAGCCCGCGTACTGGCCCGGGGAGGGGATGTCCTTCGTGACGCCGGCCTTCCCGCCGACCACCACGCCGTCGCCGAGCCTCGCGTGGTCGACCACGCCGGCCTGGCCGGCGAGGGTGCAGCGCGCGCCGATGGTGGACGAGCCTCCGAGGCCCGAGCCGCTCGCGATCACGGTGTGGGCGCCGATCCGGACGTTGTGGCCCACCTGCACGAGGTTGTCCAGCTTCACGCCCTCACCGACGCGGGTCGCGCCCGCGCTGGCGCGGTCGATCGCCGTGTTGGCGCCGATCTCCGCGTCGGGGCCGATCTCGACACGCCCGACCTGGGGGATCTTGAACTGCCGGGCGCCGTCCCACACGAAGCCGAAGCCGTCCGCGCCCAGCACCGCGCCGGGGTGGACGACGGTTCGGGCGCCCACGGTGACGTTCTTGACGAGGACGGCGTGGGGGTACAGCACGGCGCCCTCCTCGACCGCGCAGGCCTCGCCGACGAAGGCGAAGGGGTAGACGCGGGCGTTGGGGCCGACGGTCGCGCCTGCCTCGACGACGGCGAACGCGCCGATGCGGGCGGTGGGGTCGACCTGCGCAAGGAGCGAGACCGCGGCTTTCTCGGAAATTCCGGGTTCCAAGGGAAGCGGTCGGTCGTTCAGCGCGAGGAAGTGGCCGAAGGCCTGGCGCGGGCGGGTATGGCGGATCGCGGGCTTCGAGGAGGGCACGTCGGGGGGCAGGATCACCGCGCCCACGCCGGAGGCCATCGCCCGCCCGACGTAGGCACCCTCGGCGAAGGCGAGTCCCTGGGGATCGTCCTCGTCCGCGGGAACGGGACGGAGCACCCGGTGGTTCGGGGGGCCGTCTAGGGCGCCGCCGAGAAGGGCGGCGAGTTCGGCGAGGCTCCAGCCCGCAGGGTTTTCCATCGTATGAATTCCGAGGTCGCGTCCCTTCCCTTGGGGTCGAGGCGGAGGCCCGCACCCGCGGCCCAGATCCGGGCCTCGCCCAAGAGGCGCGCGCGCGCGTCCGCGAGCGCCTTGGGAGACTCTACCCGCGGCGCGGGCGGCGGGGGGGGGACGGGGGGGAGGGTCAGCGACCGCGCGGCGACCGCAGGCACCCTGGCGAATCCCGCGCGGGCGAGGCTCAGGCGGATCGCCGACTCGCCGCGCGGGCCAATGGGGGTGAGCGCCTCGGCGACGGCCTGCCGGTTGAGGGCGTCGCGGGCCTTCGCGATCTTCGCGAGGACGTCGGCCTTGGCGGCGTCGCCCTTGGCGTCGATCTCGGCGAGGAACGCCGCGGTGGTCGCCTCGAACTCCTCGTCGAGGGCCTTCAGCTCGGCGCGCGCCCCGGAGGCCCGCTTGGCGAGCAGGCGGGCGAGGGGGGTGAGGTCCTTGGGGTCGACGGGGTCGTCCTTCGGGTTGGGGTCGCGCGGGCCGACGATGTAGGCGAGCCGCGCGGAGGGCACGACGCGCCGGGCGGCGTAGGCCTCGAAGGCCTTTCGGTAGGCGGGATAGGAGGCCTCGGTCGCGGTGCGGTAGGGGTTGCCCAGGAGGCGGAGCTGGGCACGGGCGAAACGGTCGGCCTCACGGCCGTAGACCTCGGTCAGGCGGGCGCGGAGTCGGGCGAGCGACGTCACCTGGGCCTCGTCCACCTCGCGCGCTAGGGCCTCGCCGTCGATGCCCGCCTCGGAGACGAGGCGGGTTGCGGGGCGGGCGGGCAGTCCCGCGGTCTTCGCGGGCATCGCGGCGGGCGGGCGGGGTGGGGGGCGAGAGACGCGAACGGGCGCGGCGGTCGGCGCAAGGCGGGCGACGTCGATCCAGACGGCCTCGGGAGAGGGCGTCTTCGCGCAGGAGGCCAGCAGGAGAAGAAGGATCGCGGATCGTGGATCGCGGATCGCGGAGGCGAGCCGCCGGAGTTCGGGACTCGGGGTTCGGGGTTCGGGATCGTTCACGGCTTCGCGTTCATCGCCGCGAGCGACGCGTCGGTGAGGTCGTTCGCCCCGTAGGGCGCGAACGACTTGTCGTAGATCATCGTGAAGCCTTGCGCCTTTGCGGTGGCGGTGATCGCCTCGCGGGCGCGGGCGTTGCTCTCGGACTTCTGCTTCTCCAGCCAGGCGTCGATGTCGTTCGTGAAGTCGCGGACCCACTTGTTGCCGAGGTCGCCCATCTTCTGCGCGCGGTCGGCGAACTCGCGCTGGAGGGTCACCTCCTCGGGCGAGAGGCTGGGCTTGGTGGCGAGCTCGTTCCACTTCTTGTTCGTCGCCACGACGGTCGCCTTGAGGGTCTCGAGCTCCGCGGACTCGGCGGCGTTGCGGTCCATCTTCAGGGTGAGGTCTCGCAGGCGGGTGGCCTGTTCGAGGGTGAGCACGCGGTTGGCGTCGATGAAGCCGAGCACGTCCTCGCGGGCGGCGCGCATCTTCTCCAGGCTGTCGCGCACGCCCTTGCCGAAGCCGCTGCCGTCGATGACGGCGCTGATGTCGACCACCCCGTTCTTCTCCGCGGGGGCCTGGAAGCCGCCGGCGACGAGGATGCCGAGGAGGAGCAGGGCGAGGGCCGAGCCGGACTGGTAGAGGCGGAGGGGGGACATGGGAGTGAGGGGACAAGGGACAAGGGACAGGCTTACTCCCTGTCCCTTGTCCCCTAGCGATCTACTTCTTCATCGCCTTCGTCGCCTCGTCCGTTAGGTCGTTGGCGGCGTAGGGGGCGGCGTTGGTGTCGAACACGACGGTGTAGCCCTGCTTGGCGGCGAGGCCCTTGACGACCTCGCGGACGCGGGCGAGGGTCTTCTCGCGCAGGCTGCCGGTCATCGCCTGCAACTCGGACGTGTACTGGGCCTCGAGGTTCTGGAGGACGGCTTGGTTCGTGGTGGCCTTGGTGCTGAAGTCGGCGATGGCGGCGCGCGCGGCGTCGTCGGGCGGGTTCTTGGTCATCGCGGCGCTGCGGGCCTGGGTCGCGGCCTCGCCGGCGGCGCGCAGGCGGGCGATCTCCGCCGTGTCGGCGGGGGTCGGGCTGGGCTTGAGCGACAGGTCGGCGAACTTCTTCGCGTCGTTCGGGTCCATGGACCGGTTCCGGTTGATGAAGTCGAGGATGCCCGCGCGGAGCTTGCGCGAGGCTTCGAGCGCATCGTCGTTGGTGGTCGCGAGGGGCGAGTCGTTGTAGACCTTGATCATGTCCACGTTGGCGAACTTCGGCGCGGTGTTGGCCTGGAAGCCCGAGAGGGCGCCGGTGGCCATCGCGCCGGCGAGGGCGGCGGCCACGAGCCAGCCGAGCTTATCGGTTTTGATCGTCATGCTTTCTTTTCCGTATTACGTCGCGGGAGCTTGATTTAGAACGAGTTCCCGATCAAGAAGTGGGTGCGGCTCTTGCCTTCCTCGTTGAAGCCGAGATAGAGCTGGATGTTGCCCAGCGGCCCGGCCTTGAAGCTGATGCCGGGGCCGTATCCCAGGTGCAGATTGATGTCGGTCGACTGGGAGAAGTTGTTGATTCCCCCGTAGCCTCCCCACGCGCCGCCGTAGTCGACGAACCCGACGAAGCTGAACGACTTCTGGAGCGGGTAGCGGTACTCCAGGGTGGAGGTGAGGGTGTTCTTGCCCCAGAACCGGTCCTCGGCGTAGCCGCGGACCGACTCCGAGCCGCCGGCGAAGTACTGCTCGAAGAACGGCACCGTGCCGAGGATGGCGCCGCCGCGCACGCGGAAGGCGAGCACCTTGCGCGGGTCGTCCAGCTTGAAGCCGCGGGGCGGCCCGCCGGAGAGATACTTGCGGTACTCGAACGATGCCTTGCCGAACACGTTGGGACCGAGGATGCCCACGTCGGAGGTCAGGCCGCCGACCCGGTTGATGTTGCTGTAGCCCGGCTCCAGGCTCAGTTGGAGCCAGTCGCCGCGCGAGGGGTCGATGGGCACGTCCCGCCGCTCTCGCGTCACGCCGAACGTGGTCACGACGACCTCGCCGTCCTGCCGGACGAAATTGTTGCCGTTGGCGCTGGTCTGCGACTCGACGTTGTGCGTGTCGACGTTCTCCGCCCGGAGCGAGATGCCGCCGGTCGTGATGTTGTTGATGGGCCGCGAGAGCCCGAACGAGCTGCCGGTGCGCCGCTCGTAGTACTGGTCCGCCTGGCTCAGCCCGCTACCGCTGCTGGAACCCAGGAAGCCGCCCTGGAAGCGGAACACCACACGGCTGTAGATGCTGGCCCGCAGGGTGGTCTGGCGGTTATCGATAAAGGGGTTCGTGTAGTCGAGGTCGAGGCTGGGGCCGACGCCCTGGGTCGACTGGGTGAAGTTGACGCCGATGCCCTGGCCCGTGCCGCCCACGTTGGCCTGCGAGTAGCGCAGGATGCCCGCGAGCGAGTTTTGGGGGTCGAGCTGGAGGCCGACGTTGAAGGTGCCGGTGCGCGTCTCCTTGAGGTCGACGGTGAGGTCCACCACGCCCACGTCCGCGCCGACCGACGGTTCGGGCTGCACGTCCTCGAACCAGCCGGTGCCGTAGAGTCGGACGAGGTCGGAGCGCCACTTGTCCTTGGAGTAGACGTCGCCCGGCCGGGTGCGGATGAGCTTCCGGATGATCCGGTCCTTCGTGATCTTGTTGCCCTGGACGGAGATGTCGCCCACGCGCGCCTCGACGACCACGATGCTGAGGGTCTGCGGCGAGTCAGCGAGCGGCTCGAACTGGGGGAACTCGGCGACGTAGCCGCGCGAGGCGTAGAGGTCGCCGATCGCCTTGGCGGCGGGCCGCTGGTCGTTCTCGTTGAAGATGTGGCCCGGCCGCAGGCTGGGTGGGAGCTTGGCGATGATGTCCTCCGTCTTCACGACGGTGTTGCCGGTGACGCGGACCTCTTTGATCGTGCCGTACTCCTGCACGTCCACCCGGACAATCCAGTCGTTGCCGGAGTCGTCCGGCACGCCGACCACGCGGACGGCGGGGAAGAAGCCCAGGCTCTTGATGGCGATCTCGCTGTCGGCGCGGGCGCTCTCGCTGTAGGCCGCGCCGACCTTCAGGCTCATCGCGGAGAGGATCGCCTCGCGGTTCACGGCGGCGTTCCCGCGCACCACGATGTCCTTGACGAGGCTTTGGGCCTGGGCCACCGCCGCGAGAAGGGCGAGAGCGACGACCGTTTGGGTTCTCAGATGCAAAGCGTTTCTTCCGTCCCTCTTCCCGGTGGGCCGGGAAACCTTGCGGGTAGGGTACCCGCCCCGGTTGGACGCCTCGGCTTCGGGAGCGTTACGCGCGGCGTGGGTCGAGGCGTCCTGGCGTAGAACGGGGCCATGGCCGTGATGTACGCGCAGGTCGCCGCGCAGGCTTTCGAGTTGAGTCCTTCCGATCGCTGGCGCTTGGTCACGGAGTTGGTCGGGCTTGAGGACGCTGGGCCACGAGCCTCGGCCAAGGAGTTCTTCGGCGTCAACGGGCCGCTTGAGGACGACGTGGACGCCCGCGTCCGTCGCGGGCGAGACGAGTGACCGTCGAGAGCGCCTTCGACCGGAAGCGAGCCGTGTTCCTCGACAGCGCGCCCGTGATCTACACCCTGGGCGTCCATCCCGAGTGGTCCCGGAAGGCCACGGCGGCGCGGGGCCTTTCTCTCGGGCTCGGAACGACCTTGAAGGATCAGCAGATCAACACATTTTAAAACGGATAAACCGAAAACCGCCCCTTCCTCAGATATTGCGGCGCAAATCGCAAATCGCAAGGGTCCCAATGTGCGCGAGAATGCCTATACTGTCCCCAGCTACTGTCCCCAGCAACGGAACGTTGCTGGGGACAGTATCAATGAAAGTTCAAATCCGTGCCTTACTCGTCGTCTCACTCGCGCTCGGCGTCCGCGTCGTCATTACCCATCATCGGGATGACGACGGACTTGCGGTGGTCGGGCCGACCGCCGCCGTGGCTCAGGGGACCACCACGAACCCCGACCCCAACTTCGCGCCGTCCAACGACGCCGCAGCGGGCCGGTACGTCGTGACGTTCGCGCCGGGCTCCTACACGATGCCTGATAGCCCTTCCGCCGGTTTGGACGGGCCGTCCGTCCCATCCACATCCTCGTACTCAGTAGTGGTAGAGCCGAGTGACAGCCCCGATGCGACGACCGCCGCCGGGGCGATCTGCGGCACCTACGGAGCCAGCCTCGATGCCACGTTCGCGTACATCGGCAGTTTCTCGATGGTGGCCAGCGAGTCCGTCGCAAGAAGCCTGAGCCATGACCCACGCGGCGTCTGCGTCGAGGCCGACTCGAGTGTCTACGCCACCAGTGTCGAGGCATCCCCAGGTTGGGGTCTCGACCGCATTGACCAATGGAACAACGTTGACGCGAACGCGGGACCGCCCAACAACCAGTTCACGTACTTTGGCACCGGTTCTGGGGTCGACGATCAACCGACGCCAACTACTTGACGTCTCCGC
>CAXTOO010000162.1:7831-9462 GCA_964245875.1 uncultured Fimbriimonas sp.
GGTTCTGGGGTCGACGCCTTCGTGGTGGACACCGGGATTGCGCCGGACTGTGCCGGCCTCGGCAATTCGAGTCGCGTCGTGCAGGATTTCACCGCGTTCGAGAAGACCGTCAATGGCAGGAAGGTTCCAGACTTCGCGGACGACGTGAGCCACGGGACAGGCGTCGCTGGCGTGATCGGCGGGACTCAGTACGGCGTCGCCAAGGGGGTTCGACTCAGGCCCATCAAGGTTCTGAAGCTGAACCCGGCAACGGGCGGCGGAAAGGGGAGCGTGTCGGACCTCCTCAAGGGCCTCGATTATGCAAAAAAGCATCTGGTCTCCGGGCGACCCGCCGTCCTCAACATGAGCCTCATCTTTTACAACACGTCGAGCAACGACACCAAGTCGATCAAGAGCGCGATCGACAAGCTTGTGGACAAGCGAGTGGTGGTGGTCGCCGCCGCAGGCAACCAGCGCGTGAACGCCTCCTTGGGTCTGCCGGGGGGCTACTCCTCCAAAGGTCATCACGGTCGGTGCGACGGACTCGAACGACGTGATCGCCCAATATCCTTACCCGAACGATCCGGGTTCCAACTGGGGAAGCGCCGTGGACGTCTTCGCACCCGGCAAGAGTGTGCAGGCTTACAACGTCGTGACAAGTCCGAATGGTAGCCGCTCGAACGTCCTGTGGTTCTGGGACGGAACGTCCTTCGCCTCACCCTACGTCGCCGGGGTAGTCGCACAGTACCTCCAGGCCAACCCTACGAAGAAGCAGGCGGACGCCGAGACGTGGATCACGAGCAACGCAACCTACAACCGCGTAGACCTGAGTTCGATCCCCAGCGGCACGAACACCGCGAACCGGATGCTGTTCACCAATGTGTGAGATGAGGAAGATGAAGAACGCTACTCTAATGATCCTGGCCTCTGCCCTCTGCCCTCTGCGCGTGCGGGGGAGGGGGTTCGTCGTCGGCAGGTCGGAGCGCCGAGCGTTTCGTGGGTTCGTGGTCCGGGACGTACCAGTCCCGTGGCGCGGGCAGCGCCAGCGACGTCACCGTGACCGTCCTGCCGTCCTCTGTGAGGGCCGCGGACGACGTCAGTGGCGGCGCGCTCGACGCCGCACAAGGGAAGGCAACGGTGGCCGGAACGATCGTCGATGGAGGCGGCACGACCCTGTCGCTGTCCTTCGCCAGCGGCGCGTCCATGACCCTTCAGGGCACATCACGGATCGACGGGCGCGGCCACCTCCTTGCATCGCTCTCTTATGACGACGGTGGCACGAAGCGCACGGTCGACTTCAACCTAGAGCCTTCAGTCATCACCGCCGGATAGTGCGTTTGGTCTGCTCGGCGTCCCTAGCAGACGCCGGTGAAGGATTCAACGGACTGCGAGTAGTACGCACAAGGACCAACGCCACGCGCGTGCCGCTCGCAGTCCGTCGTTATTGAAGCACAGAACACGAATTCACTCCGAAGAACCTTCGGCTAAAAGGGATCAGAAAGCATGATCGGGCGATAACCGGGTGTGCGCGCATCTGCGACCACGGGCGACGCACCGGTCACTTCCCTTTCGCGGGGAAGAGGAGGTGCTTCGCCCGCGCCGTGCCTCCGCGGTTCCCGAAGCGGGTCCCGAACTCGACCGACGCCTTCAGC
>CAXTOO010000163.1:0-9458 GCA_964245875.1 uncultured Fimbriimonas sp.
GCGAACCCTGGCTCGGGCCGGACATCCTCGACGTCATCACGGAGAACGCCCCGAAATACAAGAACGTGATCTCCTGCACGGTCGGCTTCGTGGCGGAGCACCTGGAGGTGTTGTTCGACCTCGGCATCGAGGCGCGCGACCGCTGCGCGGAGCACGGCTTGGAGTTCCGCCGCGCCCCCACCATCGGGGCCGATCCGAAGGTCATGGACGCCCTCGCGGGGATTTGCGCGGGGCTGTACGCGGACGGCCCACTTCCCTCGGGGGGATAGCGCCATCCGTTCGGATCGGACTTTCACCACGGAGGGACGGGAGAACACCGGGGAATTCTCCCGTCCCTCCAGACCGTCCCGAGTCTGGCACGAAGAGGCGTGGAGAAGCGGGTGGGTCCCCGTGGCGGCAGGGCTCGCGCCCTCGACGCCGGCGCGGCCCATCCGCCGCGCAGAGGACGCCGAAGACCGCCGCCGAGGGCGCGGAGCCTACTCTCGCCAATGGGCGGAAATCCAGTCGCTCGGTCGGACGTACCGCTTCAGGTGCTTCCACGGTCCCGGCGTCGTTCTCTTCGGGCCGAAGGCGGCGGCGATGTGCTCCAGACGCCCGACATAGGGCCGGGACTTCGCGTCCCAGCGTCCCTCTCCCACGTAGCCGGGGTCGGGGCCGCCGGGAAAGGTCACGATCTTGGCGCCCTTGGGAAGCCGGGGCGGGACGAAGTAGCGGAGCGGGAAGCGCGGCAGGCAGTGGAGCCGGAAGTGGCGCGTCCACCGCCAGGGCCAGAACCTGATCCCGCCCTTCGCCGAGGCGGTCACGTAGTGCTGCTCGAAGTGGTGCCGGTCCGCGACACCCTGCGGATCGCGGCAGAAATCGTCGAGGATCTGCGGGTTCTCGCCCACGAAGAAGCGGAACACCGAGGTCTGGCCGAGCTTGGTGCCGGGCCTCGCCCAGTTCCGGGCGAGGATGACGTCGTGCGGGTCGCCGTGAGTGAAGTAGCCGTCGAGGCTGTCCACGACGACGGTGTCCAGGTCGATGAACAGGAGCGGCCCCTGGATGCCGTGGAGATCGCGGCTCCAGAGGACGAGCTTCCGCCACTTGCCGGGCGTGCCCTTGGGATGGTCGCAGGGCAGGGGTGGAAGGTCGAGGCACTCGACCTCGCTCCGGATGCCCTCGCGGTCGTCGGTCAGGCAGAGGAAGCGGACGGGACGGCTGGTGTTGCGCTCCACCATCGCCCAGAGCCGGTTGACGAACTCGGGGCCGTATCGCGTTCCCCACTTGACGCAGACGATCTGCCAGGGGAAGGTCGAATCGGTCTCCATAGCATCGCCGCCCGGCTTACTTCGGCCCTTGAAGTTTGGCACAACGGCTTCTCCTCCCGCGATGGCGAGGCAGGCGCGCCTCGATCAGCCTCGCCGCGAGCGGAGGCCATCCCGCCCCCTTCCGGCAAAAGCCCGTAGGGCCACGGCGATCCGCGCATGGATGCGCGCGGCGAGGCATCGAAGCCTCGTCTCGGCCAGACGAGACGCCTCCCCGGGTCAGGCGCTAGCTCCGCGGAGGGCCGCCCGAAGACGTTCGCGGGTCTTCACGCTGTCATCGCGCAGGGCGCTGATCGCCTCCCAGCGCCATGGGCAGGCGAGCCGGGCGATGGACCAGAATCGAACGGAGCGGTCCAGGCGGCGGGCGGCTTCCGAACGGGCGTTGCCATGCCTCGCTTCCAGGCTCGGTGCGCTGCCGACGCGAATCGCGCTCGCGGGGGGCATCGCGAGAGAGGGCGATCTCTTCATGTCCCTCTGATCCTCGGCGGCCGGGGGGCCGGTCTTTAGTCGATGTCGACCAACCCGGCGATGTTCGGGTTCTCACCCGGCTGGAGGCTCGCTTGCCTTCGGCAGGGTCGCAGAGGTGTACGGCAACCTATCCCCACGATTTACGGGGCGAAGCCGAAAAGGATGGGCGGAAGTTTGATTCCGTCAGTGAAATGCATGAAGCTCGTGGGGTAGATTCTGCACCGAAGGGTTCGGCTCGCGGCTGCGCTCTCGAGGATGAACTCTCGATCCAATGCGTTCCAAGCCTGAGCGAGCTCGGAAGTCGGCAATCTGTCCGGCGGTCGATGAAGCGCACTCGTGTGGAATTAGTGCGATCTTCAGAGCCGCTCTCGCGAGGGTGTCCGGCGTCGATGTTTGGTTTGGAGTACTCGTAATGGTGAACGATGCGATCAGCAGTGGCGGTGCCTCCCCGCAGGAGCCTTTGGCACGCTTCTTGAAGAGGGGAATGGGTATGTCCCGCGCATCGGCTTGGACCCTAGGACTCCTGGCCGTGCTGTTCGGCCTCTCCTACGTGCGGCTTTTCGGCTACTTCTGGGGCCACTGGACCGAGGAGCACGGGCCGTTCGGCTACGGCTACTTCGTGCCGCCCTCCGTGGCGCTGATCCTGTGGTGCAAGCGGGACCTTCTCTCCGCCGCGCCGATGGGGCGGGCGAAGGGCTGGGCCTGGGGGCTGGCCGCCTTCTTCGTGCTTGGCAACCTCGTGGCGATCGTCGCGGCGGTGACGGCGCTCCAGAGCTTGACCTTCCTGGGGCTCGTGATGGTCGTTCCCTATCTGATCTGGGGCGGCGCGAAGTACCGGCATCTGTGGGCGGCGCTGCTCTACACGGGGACGATGATCCCGTGGCCCGGCCAGCTCATCAATCCGGTCCTCTTCAGGATGCAGCACGTCAGCGTGGTGCTGGCGACGAAGATCCTGACCGCGATGGGGCTCTCGCCGTTCGTGGACGGCGTGACGGTCCACCTGCCGCGCTTCGTGTTCGACGTGGCCGCGGCCTGCGCGGGGCTGACGATCCTCTTCCCCACCGTGGCCTGCACGATCCTGACCGCGATGATGGTGAACGCGGCGGTGTGGCGACGGGTCCTGCTCGTGCTGCTGTCGATCCCGGTGAGCATCCTCACGAACGCGGCGCGGATCACGCTCGTGGGGGTGATCGGCAACTCGGGCGGCACGGACCTCGCGAACCGGCTGCACGACGCGAGCGGCTTCGTGGGCGTGGTGGTGTGCGTGCTGATCCTCTCGGGGATCGGGTCGCTGATCGGGTGCGGCAAGTACTTCGACCGGTACGTTCCCGCGTGGGCTAGGGAAACAGACGAGGAGCCGAAGGCGGCGGTGGCGGCATGAACGAGATATCGAGGAGGGCGCTGGTCGCCGCGGCGCTGCTGGTGCCGACGGCGGTCGTTTCGGGGATGGCGGCGAGCCGGGAGTCGCGCACGAGGACGGTGGTCGCGGACGCGACGCTGCCCGCGACCGTCGGGCCGTGGGAGAGCGAGGAGGTGAAGCTGACGGACAGCGAGCGTTCGATGCTCGACTCTCCGGCGGCGAGCCAGCGCGTTTACCGGAACCCGGCGACGGGCGACGTGGTGCAGATCCTTCTCCTCCAGGTGAACAACACGCAGAACGCGCACGACCCGCGGCTCTGCATGGCGGGGTCGGGCTACCGGGACAACGAGGACCGGGTGATTCCCAGCCCCTGGACGGCGTCGGGGCGGGGCTATCCGGTAAGCCGGACGGAGTTCGAGAAGGGCGACTCGAAGGTGACGATGTACTACTGGCTGCAGACGCCCGACGGGAGCGTGGCGGACATGTCGAGCGGCATGAAGTGGGAGGGGATCCGACGGGCGCTGACGGGCTCGACGGTGAAGGGCGTGGCGGTGCGGGTGATCGCGCTCCCGCACACCGGCGACCTCTCGACGCCGACGAACCCGGCAGTCGCCGAGGCGCTGTGGCGAACGATTTCGGAGCAGGTGCGGGTCGACGGGCTGATCGCGAGGATGTAGGGTTTTGACGACGATGGACAGGATTCGGGCGGTGGAGACGGCGAAGGAGAGAACGGAGGCATCGACGCGTCGCGTCCTCGCGTCGGCCTGCCGGCCCGACGTGTACGTGTTCGGCCTGTCGTTCTGGAACGCGACTTACGCGGAGGTTCGCGAGTGGTGGGAGGAAGTTCTGCTCGGCGACGAGCGCCCGGGGCTCGTGCTTGGGTTCGCCAACGCGAACACGCTGAACCACGCGGCGACGAACCCCGCCTTCCTCAAGGCGCTGGAGGCGGTGGACGTCCGCGTGAACGACGGCCTGGGCTTCCGGATCGCGAGCCGGATGCGGGGCGTGGAGCCGCGCGCGAACCTGAACGGCTCCGACCTGATCCCCAGCCTCCTGAAGCATTCGGAACGACCGGTGAGCGTGTTCGTGTACGGCGCGACCGAGGAGTCGAACGCGGGGGCGGCGGCGGCGTTGGGACGCTTTCCGAACGTGCGGATCGCGGGGCGGATGCACGGCTACCACGAGCCCGCCGAGGCGGAGAACGCCATCCGGTCGGCCCAGCCCGACGTGGTGCTCGTGGCCTTGGGCCACCCGCACCAGGAGACGTTCTGCGTGGAGCGATGCCGACGACTCGGCGCGAAGATCGTCGTGCCGGTCGGCGGGCTGATCGACTTCCTCTCGGGCATGAAGCCTCGCGCCCCGTCGGGCCTCCGTCGTCGCGGCCTGGAGTGGCTGTACCGTTTCGCCATCGAGCCCCGGCGGATGTTCGTCCGGTACATGCTCGGCAACCCCGCGTTCATCCTTCGGAGCCTGGGGTGCGCCGCGCGCGACCGAGCGCTGCTGCGAGACACGCCGAAATAGCGGCTTCGGCCGCAAAGATCGTGACCCTGCCGCCGATGTGAGGAAGAAGTTCGTTGCCGATGCGTTGCAAAGTTAGAGAGAGTCTCATTATGTCCAGCACCCGAGTCCTCATCGCCGCCCTCGCCCTCAGTCTGGCGGGAGCTTGCCTGGCGCAGACGGCTTCTCCGGCCAGCCCGGCGGGGCAGACGGTCCCGGTGCAGGATGAGAGTTACCGCGTTCGGGCGGAGGACGTGATCAACGTGACAGTGGCGGACGTGGCGGAGGCCAGCGGCGACTTCCTGGTGCGCAAGGACGGCTACATCACGGTTCCTCTCGTGGGTGAGATCCAGGTCGCGGGCAAGACGACGAAGGAGATTACTGCCGTCATCACCGAGAGGCTGAAAAAGGAGATACGGAAGCCAAGCGTCACGGTGAACCTGAAGTCCACGACGCTGGAGCGGATCTACGTGATGGGCGCGGTCCGCGGGGGGGGGGTGCTCGACTACAAGCCCAAGTGGCGTCTCACCGAGGTGATCGCGGCGGGCGGCGGGCTGGCGAGCGCGCCGGAGCGCACGAAGGTGCTGATCTTCCGCGCCGGCGCCGACCACCAGGAGATCGCGCTGAAGCGCCTGCTCGTGGACGGCGACGACAAGGCCAACGTAGAGGTGCAGCCGGGCGACGTGCTCAACTTCCAGACCGACGTCACGATCCGGGTGCAGGTCGTCGGCCGGGTCGACAAGCAGGGTCCGATCGAGGTGCGCGAGGGCCAAGGTGCCGCCGAGGCGCTGGCCGCCGCTGGGGGTGCCGCCGCCGACGCGAAGCTCACCGGCGCGAAGATCGTGCGCGGCGGGAAGGAGATCCCGGTCGACCTCTACGCGGCGGT
This sequence comes from uncultured Fimbriimonas sp., assembly GCA_964245875.1. Classification (GTDB taxonomy): domain Bacteria; phylum Armatimonadota; class Fimbriimonadia; order Fimbriimonadales; family Fimbriimonadaceae; genus Fimbriimonas. Next base: position 5,516 of record CAXTOO010000163.1, read on the forward strand.
GACCAAGGGCGACCAGACGAAGAACGTGACCCTGCAGGACGGCGACACGCTGATCGTTCCAGCGCTCCTGACGAGGGTCGCGGTGATCGGCCAAGTCGGACATCCGGGGCCTATCGTCGTGCCGGACGGCGAGACGCTCACCCTGACGCGGGCGGTCGCGCTGGCGGGCGGACCGGGACGCGGGGCGAAGACCGACAAGGTTCAGATCGTCCGCATGGGGGCCGACCGGAAGCCGGTGGCCACGGACTACAATCTCAAGGGGCTCATCCGGGCGGACAAGGGCCTTGTCGACCCTCTTCTTCAAGACGGCGACCTCGTGATGATCGCCCAAAGCGGTAAAGCGGGGGCAAGCGAGTTCAGCAGTGGACTGGGACTCTTCAATTTCTTCCGGTTCTTCGTCCCCTAACCAATCCGGAAGACGATCCCGATATTAAAGAGCAGACCTTGATCAAGACTCACTTCAAGCGCGTCGTTGTCGGCTGTATGATGGGCCTCGCCTGCGCAGCGGCCTACTGGAAGTCGCAGCCGCGCATCTACGAGGGCTCGGCGCAGGTGTTCATCAATTCATCGAGCGCAAGGGAAACGGACGCCATGTCTGCGCTCTTGTCGCTCGGCGTCAGCCAAAATCCCATGACGGAAGGCATGATCCTTCGTTCAGAAGGGACCTTTAGGCAGGCCGTTCTCAACGTCGCGCAACGTCGTGGTGATTCGACCCTAGCCAGCCCGGAGACGGTCGATGCGCTCTACCTGATGTACGACGTCGCAATGTCGCCGGGGTCGCGGCTGATGACCACTATGGTGCGGGCCTACGATCCTAAAGTCGCCGCAGACATCGCGAACGAGCTCGTCGAGGTCTACAACCAGAAGAGGAAGGTGTCGTCCACTTCGGCCTACACGAACGCGCAGTTCTCCGTCAATGAGCAGCTCGCCTCTACGAAGAAGGAGCTAGACGGATCGGAAAGGCGACTCACAGAGTTCAAGCAGAGCCTCGGCGGAACGGACCTAAACTCTAAGGTGAACCAGATCACAACCTACCAGGCCACGCTCCAGCAGCAGCTGGACTCGGCTCGATGGGAGGAGGACAACCTGAGCAAGACCATCGCCGCGACGCAGGCCAAGATCGCATCGCTGCCGAAGAAGATCGAAGTCGAACTCTCGCTCGTAAAGAGCCCTGTCCTGAGTAGCATCGAGATGCAGATCGCGGACCTCGAGAAACAACGCACGCAACTGCTGCTCCTGTACACGCCGACCTCGGCGAAGGTCAAGGAGCTCGACGAGTTCATCGAGCGGACGCGCGCGCGCCAGCTTGAGGCCCAGAAGGACATTTGGCAGAAGTCGAACCGCACGTTCCAGCTCGAGCCCATCCGCGCGTCGTTCGAGTCCCAACTGGCCGGGGATCAGATCAAGCTCGTGAGCCTCAAGGCCCGCGAGCGCAGCCTGAACAAGGCTCTCTCGGACCAGAGCGCACTCGCGACCGCCCTGCCGACCAAGGAGAAGCAGCTCGCCGACCTGTCGCGCGACCACGACATCTTCCTGTCGAACTACACCCGCTTGAAGGCCCAGCTCACGGAGCTGCAGCTGCAAAGTGCCTCCAGCTTCATGCCGGCTGTGGTCCTCTATCCCGCCGAAGCGGTGGACAAGGCCATTTCGCCCGTCGCGAGCAAGATCCTGCCGATCGGGTTCATGGCGGGCGGCATTCTCGGACTCCTTTTCGGCTTCCTGAAGGAGAGCATGAGGAGCACGGTGCGCTCCTCCGACGAGATCGCGAGCCTTTTCGAACTTCCTGTCGTGGCGACCGTGCCAGCCTTGACCGAGCCGATGATCCGCCGGAATCTCCAAAGCCTAACGGGACACGGACACGTTCCCCAGGAGAGTTTCCGGTTCATGGCCTCGGCGGCGGCGCTTGTCCAGGGGGGACCGCGAAGCGTAGTCTTCACAAGCTCCGGCGGAAACGTCGGCTGTTCGAGCGCGGCGGGAGAGTTCGCCGTTGCGGCGGCCAAGATGGGCATCCGAACGATCCTCGTGGACGCCGACACGACCTTCGGAACGCTTACCAAGGTGTTCAAGATGAAGGACAAGCCGGGGCTACGGGACTTCCTTGGACGACGACTCCTCGCAACGGAGGACGTCCCCTTGGCCATTCCCACGGACCACCCTCTACTCTCGGTTGTGCCTATTGGCGGAGAGGAGGGAGTGGACATCTCCGACACGCCCAATGCCCTGCTTCACGGTCTCATCGAAGGTCTTCAGGATCAGGCGGACCTCATCGTAATCGACTGCCCGCCCATCGACGTGATGGCAGACACGTCCCGCTTCGTGCCGCTGGCGAGCGAGGTCTGCCTTGTCGTGTCTGCGCGACGGACCAACCTGCAGTCGATTTCCCTCGCACGAGCGTTGCTGGAACGATGCGGCGCGAGTACCGTAAGCGTGGTCCTGACGGGTGCTACGCCGAAGGAAGAGGCGTTTAAGGGTAACAATCGCTACACGGCGGCGCGGCGATAGAACCCATGAATGTCTTGCCCTTTCCGTCCGAACGTTCCCTCCCGCGCGGGGTAAGTGCGCGGGTGACGGTCGTGATCCCATGCTACAACGCCGCGAGAACGCTGAAGCAGTCGATCCAGAGTGCGCTCGACCAGAGCCACTCGGAGATCGAGGTGGTGGTGGTGGACGACGGTTCGACGGACGATCCTGCGTCCGTCTGCGCGAGCTTCAACGGTCTCGTGCGCCTCGTGCGCCAGCCGAACCGCGGCCTAAGCGCCGCGCGGAATGCCGGAGTCGAGGCCGCGACGGGCGAGTACGTGACTCTTCTGGACGCCGACGACCTTCTGCTTCCAAATTGCATCGCCCGGCGGGTCGAGATCCTGGAGGCCGATCCGGAAATCGGTCTTGTGGCCGGATGGTTTCGAGAGATCGACGCGGAGGGGCGGACCCTCGACCGCGTTCCGGAGCGGCGGGAGGTCTGGCGCGAGGCACCCTTTCGACAGGCGGTTCGGCGCAATTGGGGACCTCCCGTCGGCTGGACCTTTCGTAGGGACGCTTTCTTCCGCGTGGGCGGCTTCGATCCCCTGCTCTCCTCGTGTGAGGACTGGGACTTCGTGATTCGCGTGGCGAGTCGCTACGGCGTCGGCTACGACGCGGAGCCGTCAGTGCGATACCGCAAGTCCGCAGGCCAGATGTCCAGCCACCACCACACCATGCTAGACGCCGCGGAACGGGTCCACAGGAAGAATCGGGCGTGGGCGGTAAGCGGGTTGAAATATTGGATCGACGTGCGGTTCGGTCGATTCGAACTCGGGCGCCGGACCCTCTATGCGGTGCTCTTCGGCCCTAAAGAAGGCCGGTCGAGGCTTCTTGCAGACCTTGTGCGGCGACATCCCTACCTATTGTGGGTGTTCGTCCTCTCGGCCCTCTCCTATGCGTTCGGCAAGCGGGCATCCTCGGGACGGCTCCAGTAGGAATGCCTCGCCGTTTTCTATTCTGCTGCGATCGCAACCTCCTGGTCGGCCTGCACGTCGCCATCCGTTCCCTGTTAGAAAACCTTCCGCCCAAAGGCGACTTCGAGGTCCTCGTCTACACAAGCGGCCTGACCGAGGAGGAGGCTCGCCTCGTGAGACGCACGGTCGAGGGCGCACGGCCGGAAACCCTGCTCTTCTTGCGCGATTACCGACTGCCGGACTACCTGGTCGACTCTCCCACCCTGCGTGGCTCCCATGCGACCTACGGTCGGCTCTTCGCTCATGAGGAGTTAGAGGGCGGTCGGATTGTTTACCTCGACAGCGACCTCCTCATCGAAAAAGATTTGTCGCCCTTGTTCGAACTCGATCTCGACGGCCATCCCTTCGCCGCTCGCCTTAACGGAACGGCGAGTGGGTTCATAGATCGGGATTTTCTATGCCGCACAATGGACCTCCAGCCCGATGCGCCGACATTCAATGCGGGGGTC
>CAXTOO010000164.1:0-9398 GCA_964245875.1 uncultured Fimbriimonas sp.
CTAGGCAACGCCGTGGTGCCCCAGCAGGCGTACCCGATCCTGCTCGCGGTGGCGAGGGAGATCGCCCGCGAACGCGATCGTTCCATCCTGGCTTGAAAGGCGTTCTCTCGCGAATGGGATCGGTCGCCTCAGCCTGAACGCCACGGAAATGCGCACCGCGCCTCAGCACGTCGTTCGACTGCGAAAGGGGATTACAGGGCCCATACTAAGGGGCTCCGTGCCGCGGATTAGTACATCGCTCCCGCATCATAATGCACGTCTGTGCTGTGCATTGCCCTAGGTAGGCGTCGTTCGTCGGTAATGGAAACGCTCGGCGGCCGCCCTGCGGCAGCGTTCGGGCGAGCCAAGAATTCAGAGCCATGCGGGCGCCGGAGGGATCGAGCCCCTGTCCGGACCGGGAGGATAGGCGTAATCGCAGGCGGCCCGAGGAGAACTCCGGCGCCGTGACTCCACCAGCCGCCGCGTGGTGGCTGCTCTGGGCGAAAACAGAGCGGGGCGGTGACCGGTGGCATCGTTTGCCGTACCACCTCCTGGATGTGGCCGCAACGGCGGAGGTGCTTTGGGAACGGTTGCCCGATGCTGCTAGGTCGGTGCCGCTCGGGCTTTCGGATAATTCGGACGAGTGTCGAAGGATCGTCGTGTTCCTTGCGGCGGCCCACGACGTAGGCAAGGCGAATCCGTTCTTTCAGTACAAGGACGCCCGGCGGGCGACGGCTCTAGAACTGACCGATCCTGGACCAGAGAAGCACGGTCACGGCTACGCAAGCGGCGTGTTCCTCAAGGCTTGGCTGTCCGAACGCTGGGGATGGGGTGGGATGGCGGCGGCGAACGTCGCGAAGGCCGTGGGCGGACACCATGGCTCGTTCTTCCAGGACGTGAAGGCGGCCCCGCTAAGATTAGACCAGGAGCCTTGGCAAGCGTTTGGTCCGAGGCTCCTGAACGATCTGGCCGAGGTCCTAGACGCGCCTCCGAAAATTCGGGAGCCGAAGGATCTCAACGCGTTCCTCGCGTGGATCGCCGGGTTCGTGTGTGTGGCCGATTGGTTGGGCTCGCACGAGACGATGACCGTTTGGGAAACGGGCGACCGTCCGCTTTTGGACTACTTGGCAGAAGCGCGAGGGCAGGCGAAAAGGCTATTCGCCAACTTGGACTGGATCGTTCCCAGCCCCACGGAGAGTCGTCCGGTCGAGGAGCTGGTTCCAACCGGAAGGAATCCAAACGAACTCCAGCGCCTCGCGGAGCGGGTCGCCGCCGAGGGGTTCGGCCTCGCGATCGTTGAGGCCCCAACGGGCGAGGGGAAGACGGAGGCGGCGTTCGCCCTTGCCGAGCCCGCGCGAAGCGCGGGCGGCGGGGTCTGCTTCTTCCTCCCAACGATGGCGACCGCCAACGGCCTCTATCCGCGCGTGAGGGGCTTCCTCGCGGACGACGTGCGGCTCGCCCACTCGCAGGCTTGGCTTTACCGCGATGCCGGAGACACGGTGCCGAACCCCGGCGACGAAGAGTCGCAGATCGAAGCCGAAGACTGGCTGGCGGGGTCCAAGCGGACGCTGCTCGCGCCGTACACAGTCGGCACCATCGACCAGGGGCTTATGGGTGCGCTGCGGGTGAAACACGGCTTCGTGCGCCTCTTCGCCTTGGCGGGCAAGGTCGTCGTGGTGGATGAGGTCCACGCCTACGACGTGTACATGAGCGATCTTCTGGAGACGTTGCTCGGCTGGTTGAGGGCGCTGGGATGCCAGGTCGTGCTGCTGTCGGCGACGCTCCCGGCGGCGCGGCGGGCCGCGCTGTTCAAGGCATGGGGGGCGGAACCCGGCGAGGCGGAGGAGTACCCGTGCCTGAGTTGGACAGAGGGCGACGGTGCGGCCCATTCGGAAGGCTTCGGAGTCTCGCGGCGAAAGCCGCTGGCCCTTCGACTTCGGGAGCCTACGGACGCGGAGGCGTGGGAGCAGGGAGCTTCCCGCATCCTAGACCGGGTTAGGGAGCATGGCGGGCTCGGTGCGCTGGTCCTGAACACGGTGGGCGGGGCGCAGAGCGCCTACGACTGGCTGAGGAGGGCGGCGGAAGGTGCGGAGATCGACGTGCTGATCTTCCACGTGCGGTACACCGCCGAGGACCGTAAGATCAAGGAGAACAAGGTTCTCGCCCGGTTCGGGAAGGAGGGTCTTCGCGACCGGCCGGCGATCCTCGTCGCAACACAGGTGGTCGAGCAGAGCCTCGACCTGGACTTCGACCACATGGTGTCGGCGCTCGCGCCGATCGATCTTCTCATTCAGCGGGCGGGTCGTCTCCACCGCCATCGGCGGCACGTCGATGGGACATTGTGCGCGGGGGACGAGCCCGACGCGAGGCCGAACCCGGTGCTGGAGGTGCTTCCTCCCGCGTACGACGAAGACAACGTTCCCGACCTCCGGGAGCCGGTCTACGCGAGGGACCTTCAGATGGCGACGATCGCTTACCTGCGTGAGGGAGTCGTGATCGCCCAGCCGAAGGACGTGGCGACCGCCGTCGAGGCGGTCTATGGGAGTAAGCCAGCGGAGAGCGCACGAGAGTCGTGGTTGGCGAGGTTCGTTGAGGCGAGCGAGCGGGAGGCATCGAAACGTCAGCGGATGAGCGAGCAGGCCGAAGAGGTCGTCATTCCCGCTGCCATGGGCGAGGAGCCTCTGACGCGCTATGGCGTTCGCGTGGTCGAAGACGACACCCCAGGTTCCGCCGTGGCGGCAAAAACTAGGCTTGAGGATCTACCCTCGCTCACATTAGCCGTCTTGCGCGAGGGCGATCCAAGCTCCGCAAAGATGCCTAATGCCGCAAGCAAGGAGAAGATCGCGCTCCGGTGCGTTCGGGTCTCAGCGGCAGGTAAGCGCTACGCGGAACTGGTCGAGATTGAGAGGGCAAAGGGATGGCGCAAGGTCAAGGCCTTACGGGAAGCTCGTCCTATTGTGTTGGACACGGGAGGTTGTTTTATAACACCGTCTTACGTCTACCATTACGACGTAGAAACCGGGCTAAAATGGGTGGCGCGCGATGCCTGAGTTCAACCTGGATACCGAAAGATGGATTCCCGTCGTCTGGGAAAACGGGCGGGAAAGCGAGGTTTCGCTGCGGGAAGCTCTCACCTCGGCAATGTACATCAAGCGGCTTGCGGGCACTCCGCCCGAGGTTGCGGTCCTGAGTCGACTGTTGCTCGCCATCGCGCATTCCGTGACAAGTCCTAAGGGACCTTCGGAGTGGCTTGCCATTTGGAACAGCCGGAGTGCGTTGCTGTCCGATATGGAGGAGTACGTGCGCCGTAACGCCGGTTCGTTCGATCTGTACGACGAAGCACGTCCCTTTGGTCAGCATCCAGGGCTTCCGGTTCCATCGGGCACTCCCGCTCTGCTTACGTACGATCGGTCAAGAGGCAACAATCCGCTCTTCTTCGACCACAGTCGAGTCGGCCAGCCTTCGCCGATCCCTTCCGCGCAGGCGCCTCGCGGACTCCTCGTAAATCACGCCTTCGGCGGTTCTCATCCGGGAGGCAACCATCCTTTAACCGGAAAGGACGCGGGTAGCGTTACCGCTGGGCCGTTGTGCGCCCGCGCGATTGCGCTCTTAGAAGGTGAGAACCTTGAAAAGACCATCGCGCTCAACCTTGCGCCTGGTCGGAAGGCGGGTCAACCCGCCTGGGCGCGCCCGGTAGTCGATGCGCCAATGGCCTCGACGTCCCAGGGTTTGGCCGACCGTTACACTCGCGGTACAAGGTTCGCCCGTCTCAAGCCGAGCGAGGACGGTGCTCTCTGCCTTGCCGTGTCGTTCTCCGTTGGCGAGCCAATTCCAGGGGACGAAGACAGTGTCGAAGACCCTATGATTCCGCGCTATCTGGCCAAGGACAAGAAGGTCAAGCCTTGGCGACTGAGCCAAGATCGCGCGGCGGGCGCTCGGCGGACGTGCTGCTCGTGGCCCACATCGCAGAGCCCGCCCCGCCTTTGAGAGCCTTGGCGCAATTGCGCCCCTTGGTTTCTGAGGATGCGTTCCCTTCCCATGAGCGGGTCAGCCTTCGTATCCTAGGCGTTCTCGCCGACGCTCAAGGGCCAAGCAACACGCTATGGCGTGACGAGACGCTCCGCTTCGACCTGTCGATTGTTGCGGACGACGCGCGGTACGAGGCTTTGCAGGGGGCGATCGAGGCGGCGGAGAAGAGTTCGTGGTAACTCAAGAAGCGGTTGGAGGCATTCGCCAAGAGCTACCTGAAAGTGGGAACTCTTAAGCCAAAGCAGGAGAATATCGATAAGCTCGTTCGTGAACTCGCGCCCGACATGGCGGACTTTTGGTCGGTGGTCGGGCCAGAAGGCGAGCGGATCGCGCTCGACGAGTTCGACGCGGTTGCTTGGCAGAAGACTTTGCAGACGGCGTCCGACGCCGCCTTCCGAAACGCGGTGGAGCGGCTTCCCGCCAGCGCACGGCGGTTCCGGGCGGAGTACACCCGTGAGGAGAAGTGAGACGGCGTCAAGCCGAAGGCGAAGGCAGGAAAGAAATGACGGATGAAGAAAAGAAATTGATCGGGAGCCTTCTCAGGCTCGCGAGCGCCGAGAACCCGGCAAATCGGGACCGGGGTGCCCTGGCGGCGCTTCGCTCGGGGCTCGGCAAGGGTCCCGGCGAGGCCCCGAGGATGTTCCCCTACGTCTCGCCCTATCTCAAGGGCGATCGAGGGCCATCGGTCGAGGCCGCGTTCCTCACCGCCTCGCTGTTCGCAAGCCACCCGGAGAACGCTTCCGGCGGCTCCCTTGGGAGTGCTTTGCACAAGGCCGTGGACGCCAAGCACGGTCAGGAGGGCGTCGAGAAGCGGCTTGCGGCGGCGTTGGACGCCGATCCTGAAGACCTGCCCCGCCATCTGGCGGGTCTTGTCTCGCTCTGCGCGAGCGCGGGAGTGCCGATCAACTGGTTCGGCTTCCTCGATGACGTCAAGCTCCTCCTCAGCGACTGGTCTGACCGAGACAATCCCTCCCGGCCCGCGCGCGACGTCGTGCGAATGCGATGGGCACGCCTCTTCTGGCGCGGCGCCGATTCCGAATTTAAACTCCAGGACACTCCCCAATGATCGCGAAGACCGTCGAATTGCACCTGCTTCAGAGCTTTCCCCCTTCCTGCGTGAACCGCGACGGCAACAACTCCCCGAAGGACTGCACCTTCGGAGACGTTCGTCGCGCTCGCATCTCTAGCCAGAGCCTCAAGCGGGCTATCCGGCAGGCCGACGCTTTCGCGGAGACGATGGGCGAGGCCGTCGCCGTGCGGTCGAAAGGGATGCGCGACCGGAAGCTGATCCCCTATCTTCTGGACAAGGGACTCGACCAGGAGGCGGCGGAAGCGGCCGCCGACACCTTCCGGCGCGAGATGGCGAAGGACGACAAAAAGCCGAACCAGACTTCGGTCGGGCTTTACTTCGGAGATGCCGAGTTGTTCGGAATGCTGGACGCCCACCGTGGCGGCGACCCGAAGTGGAAGGACAAGGGCGGGCGGAAATCGGCGGACGTGGCCCTGTTCGGGCGGATGCTCGCGGAGAGCACTGACCTCAACGTGGACGCCGCCTCGCAGGTGGCCCATGCCCTTTCGACGCACCGCCTCAGCCAGGAGATGGACTACTGGACCGCCGCCGATGACCTCAAGGACAAGAAGGAGGACGGCGGCGACGCGGGCGCGGGGATGCTGGGGACCGCCGAGTTCAACGCCTCGGTGTTCTACCGTTACGCCTGCGTCTCCTTGCCGATTCTGACCCGGAACCTCGGCGAAGAGGAGCTGGCGCGAAAGACGGTAGAGGCGTTCCTCCTCGCGTCTTGGGACGCGATCCCGACGGGCAAGATCAACGGGCATGCGCACTACACGCCACCCTTTCTCGCCCTCGCGGTGGTGCGGAAGAAGGGAATGCCGCTGAACCTTTGCAACGCCTTTCTCAAACCGGTGCGGGCGGTGCAAGGCAAGGGACTTGACGAGACCTCGGCCGTCGAGTTGCTCGATCATCTAGGACGTTCACGGACGTTGGCCCCGGTGGACGAAGCGACGTACCTGCTGGCGCACGGATTGCCGGGCGAGCTTTCGATGGCAAAGGAGGCTGGTTACGGCGCGCTGGTCGAAAAGGTAATGGCGGCCCTGTGACCTTGCTGCTCCGCCTTGAGGGTCCTTTGCAAAGCTGGGGCTACCGGTCGCGTTTCTCTGACCGCGACACGGGCACCGAGCCGACGAAGAGCGGCGTGGTGGGCCTGCTTTGCTGTGCCCTCGGACGTGACCGCGCGGAAGACCCGACGGACCTCGCCGCGCTTCGGATGCACGTCCGGGTGGACCGCGAGGGGCGTCTGCTACGCGACTTCCACACGGCGGGAGGCGGCACGTTTCGAGGGCGCAAGGACTACTTCGCCCCTAAAAGCGATGGGACCAAGGAAAAGAAAAATCCCGTCGTGACCGAGCGGCACTACCTTCAGGACGCCTCGTTTCTCGTGGCCTTGGAAGGGAACAGCGACCTGCTGACAAAGCTCGATGCGGCGTTGGCCGATCCGGAGTGGCCGTTGGCGCTCGGGCGTCGCTCTTGCCCACCATCCTCACACGTTCGCGTGGGTCTGCGCGATCTCGACCCGGCGCAGGCGCTCAAGGATGAACCCGTTCCAGAAGGCGCGCCGAAGGCCTCTCGCTTCGTCTGGGAACTCGATGCGGGCGACTTCCAGGGCGAGGCGCGGCAGGACGTGCCCGTCCGCTGGTCCGACCGGCTGGAGAGACGGTACGCGACGCGGTACGTCCGGAGCGAGCGGGCGTGAGCCTTTTCCTTTCGCGGGTGGCCCTCAGCCCCTACTCGCCCAAGGCGATGGCCCTTGCCGGGTCTCCGGGCGAGTTGCACCGCATGGTGGTGGCGTTGCTCGACGGGAGGGAGGATTCGAGCTTTCTCTTCCGCGTCGATCCGGGCGAGCGTGGCCCCGACCTCCTGATCCAATCGAAGACCGAACCGAAATGGGATCGCCTTGGGTTGGAGGATCGCGACCTGCGGGACGAACCCGCGACTAAACCGCTCTCGTTTGATGTAGAGCCAGGAACCGCATTGAGCTTCCGGTTGCTTGCGAGGCCGGTGCGGCGAACCTCGACGGGGAAGGGGAACGCCCCCGGACCTCGACGGGACCTACGTACGGACGAGGAGCGGCTGGCTTGGCTTCACCGCAAGGGCGACGAGGGGGGCTTCGGGGTGACGATGTGCGGCTTGACGACGATGACGTTCGCCGCCGTTCACTCCGGTCTGTCGCTCCGTGCGAAGGGCGGCTCGTTCACGGCGGTGCGCTTCGACGGCGAGTTGGTGGTCACCGATGCCGAGGCTTTGCAGGAGGCAGTGGCGCAAGGAATCGGGACGCAGAAGGCATTTGGTTTTGGTCTTTTGTCTTTGGGGAAGTCGTAAGATGCCCGCCGACCTTCATCTTCTGCCCAAGTTTCGCGACCGGATGAGCTACTTCTACGTGGAGCACACTGTGATGGAGCGCGACCAGAACTCCATCGTGCTCTACCAGAAGGTGGAGGAGCCTTCCGGCGCACGTTCGGGATCGGCTTTGGGATAAGGTGGTGAAGGAGGTCCGGGAAGGCGTGGCGAACCTCGCGCACTCGGCGCGAACGGAGCGGGGACTTGCTTTGCGGACCTGCGGCAACTTGCGGCGGATGCCGGTGGGCTTCGAGGGCATTATCCTTCTTCCGATGCTATAGAAACCCCGACTAGCAAGTGAACGCACCTTGACAATCGAATATGGTCAACTCTGCGCGAAATCGTAGTAATTGCCCCGCGCCCGTGGGGATGAACCGTTCTGGCGTGAGCCGGGCGACGAGGAGAGCGAAATTGCCCCACACCCGTGGGGATGAACCGTAAAGAGGAAGAGACACAGCCGTGAGCGTTTTAATTGCCCCATGCTCGTGGGGATGAACCGAGGAGGAACGCTCCAATGGTTGACCCGCTACAAACCGCCCCGCGCCCGTGGGGTGAACCGCCGCCGACCTCCGGAGCGCCGCCGTGGTCCGAAACGGCCACACGCCCGTGGCAATGAACCGCGTCAGGCCGAGTACGCCCACGCCGCCGATGCAATCGCCCCACGCCTGTGGGGATGAACCGACCCTGATCCCCGCCAAGTACGTGGATGCCGAAACCGCCCCACGCACGTGGGGATGAACCGCTGCCTGGTAGGCCCGTGGTGCCCGAGATCGGAACCGCCCCACGCCTGTGGGGATGAACCGGTCAGGGAGAAGAGACTAGTGGCCGACCTTCGAACCGCCCCACGCCCGTGGGGATGAACCGGAGCCCCGCTACTCCCTCCCCCGCAAAGGAGCAACCGCCCCACGCACGTGGGGATGAACCGTGAGACGTCTCCTAAAGGGTCCCCTCTGGTGGAACCGCCCCACGCAGGTGGGGATGAACCGACGTGGGCGACGAAGACGAAGCGGATCATCCTAACCGCCCCACGCGAGCGGGGATGAAGCGGGCTCCGTCAAAATGAGTCAAGTTCCTTTGGCAATCGCCCTACGCGAGTGGGGATGAACCGAAGGCAACGATGCTCCTCATGGTTTCGACGCAAACTGCCCCACGCATGTGGGGATGAACCGCACGTTGGGGAAGGTGGGAGAGAGAGCCGCACAACCGCCCCACGTCCGTGGGGATGAACGGGAGTAGATTTACCGCCCAATCATCACTGACCAAACCGCCCCACGCAGGTGGGGATGAACCGAGGCGGCGGTCGGAGGTCCAGGTGGCGAGGGGAACCGCCCCACGCAGGTGGGGATGAACCGTCGCCGAGGAACTCGGGGTCCTGGAACATCAGAACCGCCCCACGCACATGGGGATGAATCGAAGGAGGAAACTCCAGCTCGACGTTGGTTCAGAACCGCCTCACGCACGTGGGGGTGAACCGATCCTCGCCGCCGCGACCGCCCCGCCTTGAGCTGGCAACCGCCCCACGCTCGTGGCATGAATTGGGTGGTAGATTTCCGAACCGTAGTACTACAGAACCGGCCCATTCGAGTTGGCACGAACCGCCTTCGTCTGAGCAAACGCCGAAGTTGCCACGATGGCTCCGCCGCACATCTTGCCATTACGGCGTGGTCCTTGACCGCCTGCGTGCGGAATGCGAGCGTGGGCGGGTGATCCTTCACAACCGCACCCGAACCATCGTCCTTTGCGAGGCGCGCCCGTGAGCGACCCCGCCTACGCCGCCGTCACCGCCCGCGTCCTGGAGGCCCTCGAGCGCGGGACCGCGCCGTGGCGCAGGCCCTGGCACGAGACCTCCGGCCCTCCCGCCAACGCCTTCACCAGGAAGGCGTACCGCGGCCTCAACGTCGTGCTGCTCGGCGCCGCGCCGTACCGCGACCACCGCTGGCTCACGTTCCGGCAGGCCCTGGAGCTCGGCGGCGGC
>CAXTOO010000165.1:0-9353 GCA_964245875.1 uncultured Fimbriimonas sp.
CTGTATAAAGCCGGTACGCGAGGTCACCGATCAAGCCCATCACCGACTTGTAGCCTAGGCCTAGGTTGCCGTAAGGCACCCATCCGTCATCCGTAAGATAATCTATACGAACCACACCGCCACGTTCCTTGGGAGCTACGCTCCTGATGTTGCGGACTCCTGGCAAAGCTTCGATCAGTAGAGAGCGGACGTGATCGTACTCTTTCTCAGTGTCTGCTATTTCGAGCGCGAGCATCGAATGGTGTAGCTCGACTAACCACTCATCGACTGAGATCGGCACATACACTCGTAAAGAATGCTTGGGATCCGCTCTTTGCTGGCCTACCGGTGGTTCGGGAAAACGCGCATTGTCGAAGTCGATGTCGCGACCTGCACGATAGCCGAATATTGGGCGTCCAGGCCAATCTCTGCCAACAGGGGAAGAATTAGTGAAGCTCACTTTATCAGCATCTCCGTCCGCTGAATTTCGTGTGATCTCCATTTCAACCCGATTGAACTCACCTTCGGACAACTTATACGTCGCAGGATCGAAGGCGGCTTCGATGCGCATAGGGTCATGATTGTCTCGTCGGGCCACGCGGGCAAACTGCCCGTTTATCAACCACAAAAAAGCGTGGATAGGTGGACCATCAAAACCATTGCCCGTAACTGGCAGAGGCGTCAATGCCAGCAAACACTCCAGTGCCGTCGTCTTCCCGATCCCGTTCTCACCCAGAATCAGCGTCCATTGGGCATGCTTGCCGTGCCCGTCCGACAAGTCGATCGTGACCCCTTCCGGGCCGAACGCGCCGACGTTCTGCAACTCCAAGGAGAGGAAGTAGACCGGCTCACCGGGCTGGATCGGCATAAGGTCTAGTTTAGACGACGTTCGGCGAAGGGAGCGTTCTTCCTCCCGCTAGCCGCCCGGAGGCCACTCCGGAGAGTGGCGGTCCAGGGGCTACTCTGTCAGCGGCGGGATCGTGGCGTCGCCGCTCCGCAGGGTCCAAGTGAGGCCGTACCGCTTGGCGCGTTTGGCCTCGTCGGTGCCCTCCTCGACCGTCTCCTCGACGACCTCGCGCTCCGGCTCGCGATACGGCTGCTCGCGCTCCGCGAACTCCGGGTCGCGCGGGGCGGTCGCGGGGTCGTAGTCCTTCTTGGGCGAGCGGCGCAGCATCGTCGCGAGCACGCCGTTCACGAACTTGCCGCTCTCGGCGGTCGCGTACTTCTTCGCGATCTCGATCGCCTCGTTGATCGTCGCGATCGGCGGCACGTAGGGCAGCTCGAAAAGCTCCCAGGTCCCGATCCGCAGCACGTTCCGGTCCACCGCCGCGAGGCGATCGATGGAGTAGTTCGGCATCGTGTCGTCGAGGATGTCGTCCAGGTCGAACTTCTTTTCCCAGACGCCGTTCGCGAGGAGCGACGCGAAGCTCCGGAACGCCTCCCGAAGCTCCTCGGGCACCGGTCGCGGCGCGAGGCCGAGGTCCGCGAAGCCCGCGTCGCCTTCCGGCGGCAAGACCTCGCGCCGCACGTCCTCGTCGTCGAAGAACTCGAACGCCTGGTCCAGCGCCGCCTTCATCGAAAGCCGGGACCCTTCCGCGAGGCAGAGCGCCATCAGCGCGACCTCGCGGGCGTAGCGGCGGTGGGCGAACGTCACGGGCGTGCCGCCTGTTGTCGGTTTAGGGTTGTTGGCTGTTGGACCGGAACCAACAACCAACAACCAACAACCACCCTCACTCCGCTTCTCCCGCGAGGAAGCGCGGCACCCAGCCGGTGTCGAACTCGCCCGACCGAAAGCCTTCCGAGTCCACGAGGCGGCGCAGGAACGGGATGTTCGTCTTGATGCCGTCGACCTCGAACTCGTGCAGCGCCGTCCGCAGTTTCGCCACCGCCGCGGCGCGCGTTTCGCCGCGCACGATCAGCTTTGCGATCATCGGGTCGTAGAACGGCGACACCGCGATGCCCGCGTGGCAGTAGGTCTCCATCCGCACGCCCCGTCCGCCCGGCGCGATCCACTTGGAGATCGTGCCCGTGCTCGGCGCGAAGTCCGCGTCGGGGTCTTGCGCGGTGATCCGCGCCTCGATGGCATGGCCCTTCAAGGAAATGTCGTTCTGGGTCAGCCCCAGCGGCTCGCCGCTCGCGACCCGCAGCATGAGGTGGACGAGGTCCAGCCCGACCACCTCCTCGGTGACGGGATGCTCCACCTGGAGCCGGGTGTTCATCTCCAGGAAGTAGAAGTCGAAGTTCTTGTCGACGAGGAACTCCACCGTGCCCGCGTTCTGGTAGCCCACGCTCTGCGCGACGCGCACCGCCGCCTCGCCCATCGCCTTCCGGACGCCTTCGGGGAGGTCGGCGTACGGCGCCTCCTCGACGATCTTCTGGTGCCGCAGGTTCTGGATCGAGCATTCGCGCTCGCCCAGGTAGACCATGTTGCCGTGCCGGTCGCCGATCACCTGGATCTCCACGTGGCGGGGGCAGACGACGAACTTCTCGACGAGCATCTCGCCCGAGCCGAACGACGCCTGCGCCTCTGCGGAGGCGGTCTTGAACGCCGAAGGAAGCTCCTCCGGTCCGTTCACCCGCCGGATGCCCCGCCCCCCGCCGCCGGCGACCGCCTTGAGCAGCACCGGGTAGCCGATCTCCGCCGCCACCTCCAGCGCCTCCGCCTCGTTCTCGACCGCATCGGGCGAGCCGGGCACCACCGGGCAGCCCGCGGCCACCGCCGCCGACTTGGCGCTGGCCTTGTCGCCCATCGCCTCGATGGCGGGCACGGGCGGGCCGACGAACACGATGCCAAGCGAGGCGAGCGCCGCCGCGAAGCCCGCGCGCTCGGAGAAGTAGCCGTAGCCGGGGTGGACGGCGTCCGCGCCGGTGATGCGGCACGCCATGAGCACGTTCGCGAGGTTCAGGTACGAGTCGCCGTTGGAGCCCGCGCCGACGCACACCGCCTCGTCGGCGATCTTCGCGTGCAGGCTCTCGCGGTCGGCCTCGCTGTACACGGCGACGGACGCGACTCCGAGCTCGCGGCACGCGCGGATAATGCGGCACGCGATCTCGCCGCGGTTGGCGATCAGGACCTTCTTCAGCATGTGGAGGAGCCCCTAGAGTATGGCGCACCGGGAGCCGCTGGGAGCGCAGGCTTCAGCCTGCACGAGGGCCGCAGGATTCATCCTGCGCGGTCCCCGGCTGGAAGCCGGGGCGACGAGAGGCCGGTGGTGCCGCCTGGAAGGCGGCACCACCTCAGTACTTCTCGTGGCCCGGATGCGCACACCGCACCGTGCCCGTCGCCGCATCATAAACGTACGGCTCCTTTCCGATGGGGCACGAGTAGAACTCCTTCGGCAGGCTCGGCATGTCCCGGAGCGACGCCGGAGCCTGGTCGTCCGCGTTCGTCCGCGCCACCTGGATCGCCAGCCGCACCTGCGACAGGTTGCTCGCGCACACCGTGTCGTCCGCCTTGAGCTTCACCAAGCCGGGCATCGAGTTGCCCAGTCCGTCCTTGCGCGCGGGCTTCGCCGTGCCGCCCACCGCCCACGGCCGCATGATCGCCACCGCGAGCACCGCCATGATCGCGATCACCACGAGCAGCCCGACAAGGGTCTGGCCCCGCCTCACGCCTTCACCCGCGCCAACGCCTGCCCGTACTCGACGGCCTGCCCCGGCTCCACCAGGACCTCGACCACTTCCCCCTCCACCTTGCTCGTCACCTCCGTCACGATTCCCAACGCCTCCACCATTCCGACGCCCTCGCCCTTGCGGATCGTGCGCCCCACCGCCAAAGCCGCCTTCCCGTCGCGCCAGTAGCCCACGAGCGTCGACTTGATCTCCCGCGGCGCGTCGTCCAGCGGCGCGGCGACGGGAGCGGCCGCCTTGGCCTTCGGAACGCGCGCGAGCCGGGCGGTGAACGCCGCGCCCTCCGCCCCGATCTCCACCTCCGCGTAGCCGTGCTTGCGCGCGGCGGCGAGGGCGTGGCGCACGAGGTCGAGGTCCATCCCCCGATTCTACTGCGTGGCGAGGGTCTCCAGACCCTCGAGCCTCCCGAACGAGCGCGCACCAAGGCTGACGGACCGGTACGGCCCCACGTCCCGCAACTTGATTCCCGGCAACGTCCGCCGGTAGAACGCCACCGCCAACCGCGCCTTCGTCCGCAGGCGCGGATACCGCGCCACGAAGTCCCAGAACGCCGGGTCGTCCACCATCACCGACTCCGCGATCGTCGCCCAGTCCTCGTCGATCGACGACGCGCCGTACTCGCTCAAGACGCCCTGCTCCGCCAACGCCGGGTCGAGCGCGACGTTCGCCTTTCCCGCCTTCACCGCGTCGAAACCGGCCGTTCCGTAGCGAAAGCCCGGTGCGTTCGCCGACCGCCACGCCTTTGTCGGGAAGCCGGAGCCTCGGCGGTCGTGGAGGGTGTGCGCGAACTCATGGTGCACCGCCCGCTCCAACCACGTCTCCGTGGTCGTCCCCGGTCTCAGCGCGATCACGATTCTCCCGCCGTGCGCCGGATCGCCCGTGCCGCCGATGTACGTCCCGTCGTACCACAGGAGCCAGACGACGTAGACGTGGTCCAAGTGCGCCACGAGGCCCGCCGCCGGGTACCTCGCCAGCGCTCGCGCCACCACCGGTCGCACCCACGCCTGCCAGGCGACCGCCTCCAAAGGCGTCGCGCCCTCGTTCGGAAAGGCACGCCGCGTCTTCGCGAGGTCGAACGAGAGGATCGCGTCCCGCCGCGCCTCGACCACCCTCGGCAGAGCGACGAAGAACGCGAGCGCCGGAACCACGCCGCGAGTCTATCCCGAAAGTGAGCGACGGGCGGTGTGGACTCCCTTCAGGCAGTCTCGGGATCGGGCAGGAGGTCGGCCACGCGCAGGGGGCCGCTCGCGCCGCGCGGGGTGAACTCGCGATCCTCGGTGAGGACGACCGTCTCGCCCCAAACCTCGCCCCGTGGGTCACGCCGGATCTCCGCACGGCGGTTGGCCACGTCGAGGATCAGGTACTCGGGGATGTCATGGCTCGCGTAGAGCGCGGCCTTGACGGTCTGGTCGGTTCGCAGGGAGGTGTCCGCGACCTCGACGACGAGGAGGACGTCCTCTCTGCGGGTGCGTTGCCGGAGGTCGGAGTTGACGACCATCACGTCCGGCTCCGGCTCGCTGGACTCGGAAAGGCGCAGAGGGACACCTGCGACGACCTTGGACGACCCGCTGTAGACCGCGCGCAGGGCCTCCAGGGCGAGCGTCAGGGCAATGACGTGAGGATCGTTCTGTCCCATTTTCTTGAGGATCAGGCCGTCCACGAGTTCGAACCGCTCGGGATGCGCGAACGCGCCCGACTCGATCATCCGCCGCACGTCCTCGGCGGTCCAGCGCATCAGGCTCTCTTGGGGAACGGCGACCATCCTAAGGCCATTATACGACGGCCTGGGCTACGTTCGAGGCCCGCGCCACGACGCGGGCGCGCGGGCATCCTGCGTCCACCGGACGTCGTCAAGGGTTGGCGGCGTGCTGGCGATGTGCGCGAGGGGGCGTAGAATGGGGCGGATATGTCCGTCATCGAGGATTCCCTGGACGAGGCCGCGCCCGACGCCGCCAAGACCGACGAACTGGAGGGGCACGCGGCGCACACGAAGGCGGACTCGCGTCCGGGGCTGCCGGGGGAGATGCCGCGGCCGATCGTGGTGACGATGATGGGCGCGGGGTCGTTCTTCACGACCTCGGTGCTGAAGGACATGGTGCTGATCCCCGGCCACAAGGGCGGGGAGCTGCGGCTGGTGGACATCGACGCGGGGCGGCTGGCGCTCTCGGAGACGCTGATGAAGAAGGTGGTCGAGGGGGCGGGGGGCGGCTGGACGGTGACGAGCAGCACCGACCGGCGGGCGATGCTGCCGGGGACGGACTACGTGGTGAACTCCATCGAGGTGTCGGGGTTGGCGTGCGTGCGGTTCGACAACGACATCCCGCTGGAGTTCGGGGTGTCGCAGAACATCGGCGACACGATCGGGCCGGGCGGGCTGATGAAGGGGCTGCGGACGCTCCCGGTGTGGATCGAGATCTTGAAGGACGTGCGGGAGCTGTGCCCGAAGGCGGTGGTGCTGAACTACACGAACCCGATGAATATGATGTGCCTCGCGGCGCAGCGGGCGGTGCCGGAAGTGGCGGTGGTGGGACTCTGCCACTCGGTGCAGGGGACGTCGCGCATGCTGGCGGGGTTCGCGGGGGTGCCGTACGAGAAGGTGCGTTGGAAGTGCGCGGGGATCAACCACCTCGCGTGGTTCACGCAGTTCGACGGGCCGGAGGGGTCGCTGTACCCGAACCTGATGGCGCAGGCGGCGGACCGGGAGTCGAAGTTCGCGACGGACGAGCCGGTGCGCTCGGACATGATGCTGCACTTCGGGGCGTTCATCACGGAGTCGAGCGGCCACCTGAGCGAGTACCTGCCGTACTACCGGAAGCGCAAGGACCTCTTGGAGACTTACACGGACACCGGGTACCGGGGCCAGGAGAGCTTCTACGCGGACAACTGGCCCACGTGGCGCGCGAAGCAGGACGAGTCGCGGGCGAAGCAGATCTCGGGGGAGGACCCGATCAAGCTGGAGCGTTCGTACGAGTACGGCGCGTGGATCGTGGAGGCGATCGAGAAGGACCAGGCGATCGTGGTGCACGGCAACGTGCCGAACGCGGGCGGGCTGATCTCGAACCTTCCGGAGGACGCGTGCGTGGAGGTGGCGTGCCTCGTGGACCGCAACGGGGTGCAGCCGACGCGCGTGGGCGCCTTGCCGAAGGCGATGGCGGCGCTCTGCGACTCGAACGTCCGGATGTTCGACCTCGCGGCGGACGCGGCGATCTCGAAGTCGAAGGCTTTGGCGAAGGAGGCGCTGCTTCTGGACCCCTTGACGGCGGCGGTCTGCTCGCCGAAGGAGATCTTCGCGATGGTGGACCGTCTGTTCGAGGCGGAGGCGGAGTTCTTGCCGGGCTATGCGTAAGGGGCCACCGGCTGGAAGCCGGTGGGACGAGGGGCCGGAGATGCCGCCAGGATGGCGGCACCACGTTGACGCTCCGTTAACGTCGCGCAGTCTATTCTAGAGCGTGTCCAATCGAACCGCCTTCGTCGCCTTCGTGACTGCCCTCGCGGCGGCTTCCCACGCGCAGATCGGCCCGGTGTCGTACCTCGGCGCCGCCGCCTTCCCGACGCGCTCGCAGACGGTGGGCGGCACGACGGTGGGCGGCCTTTCGGGCATCGACTACGACGCCTCCTCGAACGCGTACCGGATCGTCAGCGACGACCGCGGCGAGACGAGCGGACCCTACGGTCGATACTACACGGCGAGCATCGCGCTCGCGTCGGGCAACCCGCTCACGACGTACACGGGCGTGAGCACGATCAAGACGCCGACCGGCGGGTCCTTCGGCGCGGCGGGCATCGACCCGGAGGCGATCCGGTACCGCAACGGCCAGACCTGGGTAGCCTCGGAGGGGGACGTGGCTCCAACGGCGCAGAACCCGTTCGTGCGGGCCTACGACGCGGCGGGGAACCAGGTGCGGGACCTGACGGTGCCCGCGAAGTTCCTTCCGGGCACGGCTGGCCAGGGGATCCGCGACAATCTCGCCTTCGAGTCGCTTGCCTTCAGCGCCGACGGCGACTCGCTTTTCACCGCAACCGAGGGGGCGCTCATGCAGGACGGACCGGCGGCGGCGTTCGGCGTCGGCACGACCTCCCGCCTGCTCCAATTCGACCTTGCCTCGGGTTCGACGAAGGAGTTCGCTTGCAACGTGAATCCCGTCGCGGTAGCGCCGACGGGCGCGTCGCCGTTCGCGGTGAGCGGCCTCGTGGATCTGCTGGCCGTGGATGCGACGCACCTGCTCGCGCTGGAGCGTTCGTTCTCGACGGGTTCGGGCAACACGATCAAGCTGTACGAGCTCGATCTTGCGGGGGCGACGGACGTGAGCGGGATGGACTCGCTCGTCGGCGCGACGTACACGGCGGCGTCGAAGCGACTGGTGTTCGACTTCAACGCGGGTATCGGGCAGGGCCTCTCGCCCGCACAGATGGACAACGTCGAGGGCATGACGTGGGGACCGACGCTTGCGGACGGCTCGCGCAGCCTGATCTTCGTGAGCGACGACAACTTCGACGCGACCAACGCGGTTGGGACGCAGTTCTTCGCCTTGAAGGCGGCGCCGGTTCCAGAGCCGGGCATGGTGGCGGCGCTCGGTCTGGGGGTGGTGGCGCTGCTTCGTCGCCGTCGTGTCTGACGGGACGCGCTACACCAGTTCGTGGTGGCTCAGGCGGAGGAAGGCGACGACGACGCGGGGGTCGAACTGGGTGCCGGACTTGGCCTCGATCTCGGCGACGGCCTCGGGGACGGGCCACGCGGCCTTGTAGGGCCGCTCGTGGGTGAGGGCGTCGAAGACATCGGCGACGGAGACGATGCGCGCGGGGAGGGGGATGGCGTCGCCAGCAAGGCCGAGATAGCCGCCGCCGTCCCAGCGCTCGTGGTGGTAGAGGGCGATCGTCTCGGCGAGCCGGAGAAGGCGCGACGCGCCGCCGGAGAGGATCTCGCTGCCGATGGTGACATGGCGGCGCATGGCGAGGGTCTCCTCGGAGGTGAGCTTGCCGGGCTTCAGGAGGACGGCGTCGTCGATGCCGATCTTGCCGAGGTCGTGGAGGGGGGTGGCGCGGTAGAGGTCCTCGATCTCGTCGGGGCACATGCCCATGCGCTCGGCGATGCGGGCGGCGGTGACGGCGACGCGGTTGGTGTGGTCGGCGGTGTCGGTGTCGTGGTACTCGGCGGCCAGCGCGAGCCGGTCGAGGATCTCGGCGCGGGCGCGGTCGAGGTCCCTGGTGCGCTCGCGGACCTTCTCCTCCAGGTGGAGGGCGTGGAAGCGGAGTTCCAGGAGGTTGCGTATTCGCAGGAGCACCTCGACCTCGTCGAAAGGCTTGCAGAGAAAGTCCTGGGCGCCCTCCTTGAGGGCGCGGTGCTTGGTGGGGAGGGTGGCGTCGGCGGTGAGGACGAGAGTGGGGGCAGTGTTGCCGGGGTAGGCCTCGGCGACGCCGCGCATGACTCCGAAGCCGTCGAGGTGCGGCATCTGGAGGTCGAGCAGGAGGATGTCGGGCTCGATCTCGCGGTACATCGGCAGGGTCTGGCGCGGGTCGGTGGTGCTCCAGAGATCGGTGAACCCGGCGTGTTCGAGCATGATCTCGAGGAGGCGGATGTTCGCGATCTCGTCGTCGACGATCAGGATCTTGGCTTTCTCAATGGTCATTAGAATCTTTTGGAACGTGCCGTTCGTCCGCGGATGACACGAGTATTGGTCGGAAGCGAGGACATCGTTAGGGGCGCGACGGTCGGGAGACAGTCGGAGGACCCCCTCCCCCACGGT
>CAXTOO010000166.1:0-9322 GCA_964245875.1 uncultured Fimbriimonas sp.
CTCTTCTGGGACGAGCCAGAGGTCAACCTCAATCCCAAGCTCATGGACGAGGTCGTCGGCGCGCTCCTCGCCTTGTCTCGCAACGGCGTTCAGATCTTCCTCGCGACCCACAGCTACGTGATCCTCAAGGAACTCGACCTCCAGTCCGAGGAGGGCGAGGTGCGCTACTTCGCCTTCAAGCCAAGCGAGGCAGGCACGACCGTGACCTGGGACGCCGACTTCGGTGCTCTGGAGCCGAACGCGATCCTGGATCAGTACGACAAGATGCTGATCGAAGACATGAAGAAGACTGATCGGGCAACCGGGGCAAGCGGGCCGCGGTGAGCGTCTACCGGGAGAGTGGATTCGAGTTCGACTTCTCCTCGGCGCGGAGCAGTACGATCCACGACAAGGCCGAGCCGCACGATGGAAACACCTTCTGGCCCGGTGTCGACTTTCGAATCGTCGAGCCGGAAGAAGATGTCTGGATCGAGGTCAAAAGTTGGAGCTACGATCTCATCCGGGATCGCTCCGAACGATGGCGGGCAGCGCGCGACTGGAACGAACGTGTCGGAACCGACCTCCTCCGCGATGAGACGGTAGGCAAGTTCTTCGGCACGACCGCCTACTTGGCTTGGTCCGAAAGGGGGCTTCCGCCGCGAGTCCGGTACGTGGTCTTTCTCCAGCCTCCCACCCGAAAGGACAGGGGCTTGCTCGGACCGTTTCGGGAGCGGCTTCGCGACGAGTTCAAGAACGCGCAGGCGCGAGAGTGGGGAAGACGCATCCGCTTTGAGGTCGTTGATCTGGAACTCTTTCGCTCCCTCTTTCCGAACTATAAGGTGAGCCACCCTTGATCCTTCGCTAAACTAGCGCCATGAGCCTTTTGCTCGTATCACTGATGTTAGCCGATCGTATTTCGTCCGAAGGCTTGCGGATCGCCTTCGCCGACGCCGGCACGAGAGCATCCGGCGGCTACGGAGTTGGTGAAACGAGCGCTACGGGGTCGAGGGAAGACGTCGATCCGAATCGACTCCCCATCGGCGGCAAGGGAGAGCGGACGGTCGCGGTCGGGGCGATCACGAACCTCGCGAGCGGAAGGACGGCCACCGCGAAGGACGTGGCACGCGCGGCAAGGGGGAAGCGGTTCGTGTTCCTGGGCGAGAACCACGCGACCGCGCCGCACCAGCGCCTGGAGGCGGACGTGATCCAAGCCCTCGTGGACGACGGGCGCGACGTGGTCGTCGGGCTGGAGATGATCACCCGGCCCAAGCAGGATTGGCTCGATCTCTGGTCCAAGGGCGGGATCGAGGAGACCGACTTCCTCCAGAAGAGCGACTGGAAGGGCCAATGGGGCTTCGACTTCGCCTTCTACCGACCGGTGTTCGAGACGGTACGGAAGGGCCACCTGCCGCTCGTCGCGCTGAACGTGCCGCGCGAGTGGGTGCGGGCGGTGGGGAAGGGCGGCTACGACGCGCTGACGACCGAGCAGCGGCTCCAGCTTCCGCCCGACCTCGGCGCACCGATTCCGGACCACCGGCGGGTTTTCGACGCGCTCGTTGGCGGCCACCCGATGGGCGGGCACGTCTACGACGCGCAGGTCCTTTGGGACGAGGGAATGGCGGACACCGCGGCCAAGTTCCTCGAACGGAGAAAGAACTCTGAAAAGACGGTGTTCGTCGTGATCGCCGGATCGGGCCACGTGATGTACCGCGAGGGGATCAACGCGAGGATCGCCGCCCGGAAGGCAGGCAATGGCGTCACGCTCGTCATGCTCCAGTCTGAAGGGCCTGCGACCGTCGCGAGGGGGTTGGGCGACTTCGTGTACGCGACGGCGCCATGATGACTTTCCACGTCAAGAACGTCGAGCCCGAGTCTCGGGTGCCGGTCTACTCGGCGGTGGTGATCGCGGCGCTTCTGCACCTCGCCCTGCCGTCGCGGATCGCGCCCGGACCCTCGTGGCTGCCCGTCGCGATCGCGGTTCCGATGCTCCTGCCGAACGCGCTGGGCGAGGGAAGGGGCAAGTTCTCGCGCATCGTGGGGTCGGCCACGATGGCGGCGATCACGCTGTTCCTGGTGGGGGCGCTCGCGGCGCTCGTGTACCAGATCCTCACCCGTCCCTCCAGCCACGAGGAGGCGACCATAATCCTGCGCGCGGCGGTGCCGCTCTGGCTCGCGAACGTCGTCGTGTTCGGGCTATGGTACTGGCGTCTGGACGCGGGCGGGCCGCACGTCCGGGAGACGAACGAGACGGTCGCCCACGGGTTGGTCTTCCCTCAGATGCTGATGGATGAGGAGCAACGGAGTCGGCTGTGCGAGCCGAACTGGCGACCGATGTTCTTCGACTACCTGTTCGTCGCGTTCAACACCTCGACGGCGTTCTCGCCCACGGACACGGCGGTGATCGGGACCTGGGCGAAGGCCTTGACGATGTTCCAGACCCTGATCTCGCTCAGCCTGCTGGTGGTGGTGGCCGCGCGGGCGGTCAATATCTTGTGAGGAGCTAGGGAGTTAGGTCCGGAGGAGGCGTGGACCCTCCTGACTCCCTTTCCCTCCTAACTTCCTAACCCGCCTTCCGCAGCTCCGCGTCCGTCAGCATCAGCGGCGCGCGGTCCTCGTCCACGACGCCCTCCTGGACGACCACCCGGCGCACGTCGGGAAGGCTGGGGACCTCGTACATCGCGTTGAGCATGACCTTCTCGACGATGGCGCGCAGGGCGCGGGCACCCGTCTTGCGTTTGAGGGCCTCGCGGGCGATCTCCTTCACCGCGGCGGGCTCGACCTCGAGCTCGATGCCCTCCATCTCGAAGAGGCGACCGTACTGCTTGAGGATCGCATTGCGCGGCTCGGTGAGGATCATGCAGAGCGTCTCCTCGCTCATCGGCATGAGGGGCGCGATGACGGGAAGGCGGCCGATCATCTCGGGGATGATGCCGAACTTTTGGAGGTCGTCGTGCCGCACCTCGCCCAGCACGCTCTCGTCCTTCTTCGGCCCGGCGTTCGGGTCCGACTTGAAGCCCATGACGTTCTCCTTCATGCGGCGGCGGATCGTCTCCTCGATCCCCTCGAAGGCGCCGCCCACGATGAACAGGATGTTCTTCGTGTCGATTTGGATGTACTCCTGGTTCGGGTGCTTGCGCCCGCCCTGCGGCGGGATGTTCGCGACCGTGCCCTCCAGGATCTTGAGGAGCGCCTGCTGGACGCCCTCGCCGCTCACGTCGCGCGTGATCGACATGTTCTCCCCCTTGCGGGCGATCTTGTCGATCTCGTCGACGTAGATGATGCCGCGCTCGGCGGCGAACTTGGGGTTCTTCGGGTCGATCCGCTCGGCCTCCTGCCACAGCTTGAGGAGGATGTTTTCCACGTCCTCGCCCACGTAGCCCGCCTCGGTGAGGGCGGTGGCGTCGGCGATCGCGAGCGGCACGTTGAGCATCCTCGACAGGGTCTGTGCGATGAGCGTCTTGCCCGAGCCGGTGGGGCCGACCATGAGCACGTTGCTCTTCTGGATCTCGACGCCGTCGATCTCGGCCTCCTGGAGCCGCTTGTAGTGGTTGTAGACCGCGACGGAGATGGCGCGCTTCGCCTGCTCCTGGCCGACGATGTACTGGTCCATGTAGGCGACGATCTCGCGCGGCTTGAGCGCGCCGCCCACGAATCCTGGCCGCGCGGCGGTAAGGGAGGTGGGGCGGACCGCAGGGATGGTGGCGCCCATCGTGACGCCCGCGGACGGCGCTCGGTCGGGCTCGTTCGTGAGGATCTCGTTGCAGAGGTCGATGCAGTCGCAGCAGACCGCGCCGTGGAGGCCGACGATGAGCTTCCTCACCTGCTCCTTGGTTTTGCCGCAGAGGCAGCACTGGTCGCGTCTCTCGAACGTTCTGGCCATGTCTTTTCCGGTTTTCGGTTGGCGGAGGCTACCGCTTTAGGGAGTTGATAGTGAATAGTGGGTGGTGAGTGGTTACAAGTGAAGAACAGGTGGCGAATCGCGAACGATCCACCACCCACTCTCCACCACTCACTATCGTTGGCCCGGCTCGACGACCTTGTCGACGATCCCGTAGGCGCTGGACTCCTCGGCGGACATGAAGTAGTCCCGGTCGCAATCCTTCCGCACCTCTTCCTCCGGCTTCCCGGTGTGTTTGGACAGGATCTCCATGAGAGTGTCCATGTAGCGGTTCATCTCCTTCGCCTGGATGTTGATGTCCGCCGTGGTGCCGCGGAACCCGCCCGAGACCTGGTGGATCATGACGCGGCTGTTCTTCAGGCAGTACCGCTTGCCCGCCGCGCCGCCCGCGAGGAGCACCGCGCCCATCGACGCCGCCTGACCGATGCAGTAGGTCGCCACGTCGGGCTTGATGATCTGCATGGTGTCGTAGATCGCCAGGCCGTCGCTCACGCTTCCGCCGGGCGAGTTGATGTAGAACTCGATGTCCTTGTCGGGGTCTTCCTTTTCCAGGAAGAGCAGCTGCGCCACGATCAGGTTGGCGACATGGTCGTCGACGGGGGTACCCAGGAACACGATCCTGTCCTTGAGCAGCCTCGACCAGAGGTCGTAGGTCCGCTCCCCACCCGGGACTTTCTCGATCACGTAAGGGATTCCCATTTTTCTCCAGTTCTTCTGTAGGGCGTTCCGCCCCAAGACTTTAGGTACGAGGGACCTTACCCCGTCATCGCGCGGGCGGAGAGTGGGTGATGGGTGGCGGGTCCAGCCACCACCCACTACCCACTCCCTACGGGTCACAATACTGCCGGGCATGGGGAAGAGGATCGGAATCGTCAACAGCGGCGGCGACTGCTCGGGGCTGAACGCGGTGATCGCGTCGGCCGTCCGGGCGGGTGTGCGGATGGGCTACGAGTTCGTGGGCTTCGAGAAGGGCTGGGAAGGCCTGCTCTCGCCCACCCGGATGCGCGAGCTGGGCCTGAAGGACGTCGCGGGCATCTCCTACCTGGGCGGAACGATCCTCGGCACCGTCAACAAGGGCCGCTTCGGCGCGAAGCAGGGACAGGGCGACCCGCGCAAGATCCCCCAGGAGATTCTCCTGGAGGCGAAGGCGAACGTCGAGGCCACCGGCTGCGACGGCCTGATCGTGATCGGCGGCGACGGCACCCTGAGCGGCGCGATGCAACTCGCCGACATCGGCGTTCGCCTCGTCGGCGTCCCGAAGACGATCGACAACGACCTCAACGTCACCGACCGCACCTTCGGCTTCTCCACCTCCTGCCAGATCGTGGTCGACGCCCTCGACCGCATCCACACCACCGCCTCCTCCCACGGCCGCGTCATCTTCGTCGAGACGATGGGTCGCCACGCCGGGTGGATCGCCCTGCGCTCGGGACTCGCGGGCGGCGCGAACGCGATCCTCCTGCCGGAGTTCCCCTTCGAGATGCCGCGGCTGCTGGAGTTCCTGCGAGAGCGGCAGAAGCACGCGGGCTCGAGCGTGGTCGTGGTCGCGGAAGGCGTGAAGATCCGGGGCGGCGCGTCTGGCCGCCAGCGCTTGGGCCAGGAGATCCATCTGGGCGGTGCGGCGAACATGGTCATGGCGTCGCTGGAGGAGATTGCGGAGTCCGACGAATTCGAGATGCGCGGCGTCGTCCTGGGCCACACGCAGCGCGGGGGCACACCCAACTCGGCCGACCGGTTCCTCTCGAAGGCCTACGGCGTGGCGGCGATCAACGCCTATGACGCGGGCGAGTTCGGTCGCATGGTCTACTACAAGAACCTCACGATGATGACCTGCCCGATCATGGAGGCGGTGGGCGCCTTGAAGCGCGTGACGGAGACGGACCTGGAGTACCGGACGTGCCGCCAACTGGGGCTGTTCATCCACTAGTGGTGCCTCCTTCCAGGAGGCATCTCCGGCTTCTCGTCCCCCCGGCATCCTGCCGGGGAAAGACCCCATGAGGACCGAACCCTTCCGCGTCTCCCGGCTCGCGTTCGCCTACCTCGGCGTCGCCCGCTACCTTCGCTCGTATTGGTGGTTCGCGGCCATCATCCCCGCCTTCGGCCTCGTCGCCCTCGCTTTCGGCGCGGGAATCCTGAGGGCCATGGGCCTGATGGCGCTGCTCTGGCCCCTGAGCCTTCCCGCGCGGGCGATCTTCGCGACCTCAAAGGCGGGCCGGTTGATGGAGCGGGGCGCGTGGGCCTCCCTGGAAGACAACGTGCTCTATCTCCACGGCGAGGACGGTGGCCTGAGGATCGGCCTCGAGTTCGTCCGCCGCATCGAGCGGACGCGGGGATTCCTCGTGCTCGTCCTCGCCCGGGAAGACTTCGTCGCCCTCCCCCTGAGCGCCCTCGGCGACGACTTCATCCGACGCGCCGAAGTTGCGGTTTCCACGAAAAGCGACGCCAACCCCGGCAAGCTCCCCTAACGGAAAGGGCCGCGAGTCGCCGATAAATCCCTTGATGCGGACGGATCTCAACCTTGTGCTTGCCTTGGCGGCGCGGGCGAACGCTTTCTTCCGCGGCGCGAACGGGCGGATGGAAGTGTTGGCGGGCCATCCGACCTTCGCCCGCTTTCACGACCTGGCCTTCGTCCGACAGACGGGACTCGGCGGCGAGATCATCGCCGAGGGCAGCCAGCCGTGGTTCCGGCGGCTCCGAAACGAGGGAGTCGGAAAGGTGCGGCCGAATCTCGCGGGCGTCCGCCTCGACAAGGGCGCCGAGCCAACGTGGGGCATCCTGAGCGAGGGCGACCGTGGACTGGAGATCTGGACCGCGAACATCGGCCGTCGCTTCCAGGGCCACGACGACATGCAGCCCCTGCGGCTCACGATGACCTCCGGCCGCTTCGACCGCTGGTCGATGAAGCCGCCGCTGTCCGTCGATGAGGCGAGCATGGTGGTCCACAACGCCCTAAAGGCCGCCCGCGCACACCTCGACGAAGGAGGCCAGACGATGGCGGCGAGCGCCGTCGGCAAGTTCTTGAAGCTGCACGAGATCGAGTCGCCGGACGTCTCGGGCGATCTCGCCGCCCTGCTCCCCGACCTCGCGCCCTGCGCCAAGCCGCTCTTCGCCTCCGGCGCGCGGCTCCTCACCCTGCTGGAGACCACCGGCTGGGCCAACGCCTCCGACCAATCCGCCCGTGCCCTCGCCGAGCCGCTCTTCGCCGCCGCCAAAACCGCCATCGAAACTTCGGTTTAGTATAAGTCCTACCGGCCTTATACGACTTATAGGACAAAGGGGTAAGATATTGCGATGTTCCTCGATGAGGCGATCGTAACGTTCTCTTCGGGGAAGGGCGGGTCTGGAGCGGTCGCGTTCCACAAGGAGAAGCACGTTCCCCGCGGCGGCCCGAACGGGTCCGACGGTGGCCGCGGCGGCGACGTCACGCTCATCGCGGATCGCAATCGGCGCACTCTCTACGACTTTAAACTCCTCGACCACTACGAGGGGGTCGACGGCGGGCATGCCCACGGCAACAAGCGCGGGCGGGACGGTAAGGGCATCACCGTCAAGGTCCCCGTCGGCACCCTCGTCACCGACGACGAGACGGGCGAGCTCCTCGTCGACATGACCGTTCATGGCACGAAGTACACCCTCTGCCAGGGCGGAAAGGGTGGCTTCGGCAACGCCCACTACGTCTCCTCCGTGCGCCAGGTTCCGAACTTCGCCCAGAAGGGCGCCCCCGCCGAGCGCAAGCGCGTCCGCATGGAGCTCAAGCTCCTCGCCGACATCGGCCTCGTCGGGTTGCCCAACGCGGGCAAGTCGACCCTCATCTCGCGCATCTCCGCCGCCAAGCCGAAGATCGCCGACTACCCGTTCACCACCATCGTCCCGAACCTCGGCGTCGTCCACTTCCGGAACGAGAACTTCGTCGTCGCCGACATGCCTGGCCTCATCGAGGGCGCCGCCACCGGCATCGGCCTCGGCCACCAGTTCCTCAAGCACGTCGAGCGGTGCCGCGTGCTCGTCCACGTCGTGGACGTCGCCCCGGTCGACGAGAGCGACCCGTTCGCAAACTTCGAACTTATCGAGTCAGAGTTAAAAGGCTACTCCGAGGAGATCTGGGCGCGGCCCCGCCTCGTCGCGCTGAACAAGATGGACCTTATCCAGGGCGATGCGTTCAACACCCTGCGCGAACGGTTCGAAGCGCTTGGCTTTCCGCTCTACACCATCTCCGGCGTGACCGGCGAGGGGCTGGAGCCGCTCCTGGACGGCATGCTCACGACCTTGCGCGAGGCCATGCCCGACGAGCCGATCGAGGTCTTGGTCCCCACCCTCAAGGCCAACGACGACCTCTCCTGGGAGGTCAACCCCACCGAGGACGGCTACCTCGTTCAAGGTCGTCGCCTTGAGCGGATGGTCGCGATGACCGATCTGGGAAACGACGAGGCCGTGAGGTACCTTCACCGGCGGCTCCAGCGCATCGGCGTGATCGACCGCCTGCGCGAACTGGGCGCGGAAGAGGGCGACACCGTCTCCGTCGGCGAGGTGGAGTTCGCCTTCTCCGACGAAAGATGAGACTTGGAATCTTCGGTGGCACGTTCGACCCGCCCCACAACGGACACCTCGCCCTCGCCCGAGCCTGCAAGGTCGAACTCGGCCTCGACGAGGTTCTCTTCGTGCCCACCGCGCAGAACCCGCTGAAGGCAAGCGGTCCCCGCGCTTCCGCCGAGGAGCGCCTCACCATGCTGGGTCTGCTCGTCGCGGACGAGGACGACATGGGCGTGGTGGACCTGGAGATTCAAAAGGGTCCCCCGAGTTACTCCGTGGACACCATGGCCGACCTTCACCGGGTCCAGCCTGCCGACTACTGGTTCCTCCTCGGCGCGGACGCCTTAAAGGGCGTAGCGGGCTGGAAGAACCCCGCGAAGCTGCTGCGCCTCTGCCGCCTCGGCGTGGTCGTGCGCCCCTCGCTGGGCGCGGTGACCGTGCCGGAGGAGTTCCGCGAACGCATCGACCTCGTGCGGATGCCGCCCGTCGACGTGAGCAGCACGGAGATCCGCGCGCGCATCGCGCGGGGCCAAACCATCGCACCTTACGTTCCCGCGCCGATTTCGGCGTATATCGAAGCGAAGGGACTTTACCAAGACTAGATGAATTCAACCGAAAAGACCGAAAAGATCCGCGAGGCGGCGGACGACATGAAGGCGGAACGGATCGAGACGCTCGACGTTCGCGCCAAGACCAGCGTGGCCGACTTCTTCATCGTGTGCAGCGGCACGAGCGACCGGCACGTCCAGTCCATCGCCGACCGCGTTTCGGAGCAGATGGCCGTGCTGCGCGCCAAGCCCGTGCGCGTCGAGGGCGACCGGAGCGGCTGGGTGCTCCAGGATTACGGCGACGTGATCCTGCACGTCATGCGCGAGGAGCAGCGCCAGTTCTACGACCTTGAGCAGCTCTGGACCA
>CAXTOO010000167.1:0-1976 GCA_964245875.1 uncultured Fimbriimonas sp.
GCCGGGCCGCGAGCGATCACTCCCTCGCCTACTACGTCGCTCACCGCGGCGACCCGCGCGAGGACGTCGGAGCGGCCCTCGGCCTGGGAAAGGGCTCGCCCCTGAGATACGCCGGTGAGAAGCTGGAAATGAAGATAGCGTCCAGCGACCTCGACGAATTGGGGGCGAGCTACAATCGGTACGGCTGACCGCCTCCCATCCGACCCAGGCGACCCTCGACCCCTGCTCCGAGGACCCGAGCGTACTCGGAGCCGATTAGCGCCATCTCATCGCGGGATCGCACGCGCCGGGGAAACGAGGACCTTCGACGCACGGAAGACGGCCGTGCGCAAGGCCGGGCTCCCGGGGGACATGTCTATCCCCGAATGCCGCTAAAGCCGCAACAAGTGGATCGAAAGCTGCCCCCGTCCGCTCGCTCCGGCCCGTGAAGACCCTGAGGAGCGACTCGTGCCGCTCGTGTCCGACGGCTGCGCGGGCGGGACGAACGGTTCATTGGCAATCCCGGTTTTGCCGGGGCTCAAGAACGCGCCCAAACGACGCGGCGGGTCCGGCGCCCGGCGGTTCCATGGTTCCGTCGGCGCGGCGCATCGCCCGCCGGAGGAGACCATGGAAACCAAGACCCACGACAAGACCGGGATCCGGCCTTCCCAGATGAGGCGGGTTCCCGTCCAGTTCCGGCCCGGACCCTGCGAGCGCTCGACGCCGCAGGCGTTCTTCGACGCCCTCCACCGCGAGTTCGAGTTCGGGCTCGACGTCTGCGCGACGCCCGAGAACGCCAAGTGCGCGCGGTTCTACAACCGCGAGGACGACGGCCTCTCGCAATCCTGGGAGGGCGTCTGCTGGTGCAACCCGCCCTACGGCGAGATCCCGCGCTGGCTCGCGAAGGCGGTCGCGAGCGCCCGGGAGGGCGCCACCGTGGTGTGCCTCCTGCCCGCGCGCACCGACTCCGGCTGGTGACACGAGCTCGCGTCTCAGGCGAGCGAGGTGCGGTTCGTCCGGGGCCGCCTGAGGTTCGGCGACTACGCGACCAACGCGCCCTTCGCCTCCGCGGTCGTGGTGTTCCGGCCCGGGGAGTGCGGCGGGGGTGGCTGACCCGCGCGGCGGCGCGCGGCTGGCGTACACCGTCGAGGAGGCCGCGGGCCTCCTTTCCGTGAGCCGGGCGCACGTGTACCGGCTGCTCGACCTCGGGGAGCTGGCCTCGGTGCGGATCGGGCGGAGCCGCCGGGTCACCGCCAGGCAGCTCGACGCCTTCGTTCGGCGGCTTGAGGCCGAGGCACCCACGCGGAGGAACCTTCTTGGGTAAGGAAAATGGCCGGACGATCTCGCCTGGCCGGCGGCTCAGCAGTCATCCGTCAGGAGGAAGGTCGTGACGGAGCGGTCGCGCTCCGCCACGATTTAGAGCCGCCCTCCCGGCCCCGGTCGAATACGGAATGCGCATAGGGAGAGCGAAGTAGCGGCCCACGCGAGGACGGCCTGCTCCGTCGAGGGTGCGGACGGGCTTCCTTCCTGCCGCGGGCGCGCCTGCGATGGCTCATTGACCTCGGGGAAACCGAGACGGATTGGGAACTGCCTCCCGTCCACCGCACCGAGGACGGCGCGCGTCGCCCCGATGGATCAGAGCCCCGGCCAGGCCCTTCCCTTGCCGCTGCGACGACGCGGGGGCACGGCAAAGCTCCGGTCCGACTCAAGACGAACCAGAACACGACGTCTATCTACCGACGATTGAGAATCTCTTTGTGGTAGATGCATCGTACGCACATCCCTCTTTGGGACGCCTCGGACGATAGTTCGGGATTCACTCTCAGCATCGCGGGGCAGCCGTTTGTCCGGGCGTTTGAGACCACGGAGCGCTCGCTCGACAGGGCAGGGTTGGGGAGCAGCGACTCTCCGTCCCACGTGAACGAATGTGAGTTGGGCTGGTCGATGAACATCATGCACGAGTAGACGCGGCCATCGGGCAGGAACATCAGGTTGTC
>CAXTOO010000167.1:1986-2795 GCA_964245875.1 uncultured Fimbriimonas sp.
CCGGCGACCTCGCCGTCGACCAGCACAATGCGCTTGTCGCCCTGGGCCACCGCGCAGTCGAACACGAAGCCATTTGACGGAACAAAGGTCCTTTCGACCCTGAGCTCCAGCCGTAGACGATGGGCCAGCTTTTCGATCTTGGAATAGAGGTGCAGCCACCGGTCGATGGACACGACTGTCTCCGACTGGGCAAACCCCCTGTTCGTCACGAAGTGGACGTTGACGTACTCGAAGCTCAGGGCGTCGCACAGCTCCAACGATCGCAAAGCGTCGTCGTAGTTGTCTTTGCTGATCGACACGATGCCGCCGGTCTTGTATCCGAGGCTTTGAGCGCTTCGAATGTTGTTCATAAGCTCCTCGAACGTGCCGCGTCCCCTGATGGCGTCGTGGACGTCCGGGCACGAACCGTCTACGCTGAAGCTCACGAACGTCTGAGGCGAGCCAGGCCCGGTTATGAACTTCGCGAAGCTCCGCTGGCCGTTCGTGACGATGCGGGTCTCGTAGCCCTCTTGATGAGCCTTCTCAATGGACCGAAGGAGGTACGGATACATCGTCGGCTCGCCGCCCAGGAACGTCACCTGGCGGGCCGACCAGGCGTGGGCGTGACGCAGCAGCGGATCGAGCAGACCCGGACTCATGTCCTGGCGCGTGGCCAGGAGGTCGCCCACGAAGCAGTGGGAGCATCGGAGCCCGCACCGATAGGTCACGTAGACATCGATCGAGGGGGATACCAAGCCAGCGACCGGATCGACCGGTGAGCTCGAGGGGTGGATAGGAAGGCGCATAAAGCCAAGCACGGGCGAGAGAGA
>CAXTOO010000167.1:2805-9281 GCA_964245875.1 uncultured Fimbriimonas sp.
AGGCTCGCGTCTGACGCGTCAAACGCACGATCCCCTGCCCTCCATTCACTTCGACCTTCGTCCCGTCGGCGATCCGCCGCGTTCCGTCGCCGGTGGCGACTACACACGGCTTGTTCATCTCCCGACAGACGATCGCGGCATGGCTGAGTATTCCCCCGACGTCGGTGACCACCGCCACCGCATCGTGCATCAGGCCCACAAACCGCGGGGAGGTGAATCGGCAGACCAGGACCGAGCCGCCCTGCAGAACCGCCGAGTCCACGTCGTCCTCCGCCACGACGCGCGCCGTCCCGCTCACGACGCCCGAGCACGCTCCTTGCCCCTTGATCTCCTCGTCGCTTGTGCTGCGGGTCTGATGGATGTTCGCCGTAGAGAGATGCGCCTCAGTGCCGACGAGCTCCCGGTTGTAGTCGACGAAGATCACTCCGCTGCCTTCGGACCAGATGGCTTCGAAGTAGCCCATGAGGTGGGAGTGCGCGAAGCCTAGGCCCATCTCCTCGGCGACGGCGCGCCGGCGCTCCGGGTCGTCAACCTGAAGACGATCGATGACCGCGCGGACGAAGGCTTGGATGCGCTCGGAGGACTTCGACCAGATCCAATCCTTGAAGTCGTACTCGAACTCTACCGACTCCCCGGGGACGTGCGCTCCCTTGTTGAGCTGAAGGATTCCGCCCTCAAGGGCCTCTCCGACGATCCTTTCTTGGGTCACGATGAAGATCAACGAAAGCTCGGAATCGATGTGTGGCTCGAAGGAGAGCTCGTAGCCGCTTAGGTCCGCGCCCGAGGAGAGAATCCAACCGACCAGATCCTCCACTGTCAGCTTCCTGTTCCGCAGGACCGGCAGTCCTTGCGAGGTGTGGAGAGGACTGGCGCGCAGAGCGTACGGCCTGCTGCCGGCACCGCTCAGAAACCGGAGAAACCCTTCGGAACGGTCGATCACGTCGGAGCCTGAGAAGGTATGCGTCTTAACGACGGGGAGGTCGATGGCCTCGTCCAGGAACGCGAGACGCTTCCTCTTCTCCGCGTCCTCCCGCACCCACCGTTCGCGGGTCGCGGCGTCAAGCTGCTGCGCCCACTGGGAGAGGGAAAGATGCTCTTGGAAGTAGCCCATTGGCACGCTCATTATGATGTCCTACGCGGTGATCGATCGAGACTGCAAAAAGAAAACTCTGCCATCGACGGCGCAGAACTCGATGTCTTGAGGGTGCCCGAAGTGGTCAGCGATTCGCCTGCTCTCTAGGGACACCTCGGAGATTATTTTGTCCGGAAGCTTCTGGCTTGTCGAGTCCTGACCGTGTAGTTGCACCTTCTCGATCTCGTGGCCGTCAAACCAAACCGCATCGAGTTGAGGGACTATGTGCTTCGAAACGATCCTCTTGATGTCGGTCCGATACACGTAGCAGTCCGGAGTCACCCTGCCGCCGACGAGACTCTCTCCTAAGCCGATGGCGGCCTCGATGAAGACCTCGCGATCGTCGCCGTTCACCGGATTCCTCGTGAAGCAAACACCGGACACTTCGGACGCGATGAACTTCTGCACGATGACTGCCATGCGAGCTTCCGCCCCCGCGGCGTTTTGGCCTTTCATGTAGGCGAGAGTCCGAACTGAGTCAACGGAGGAGAGGCATGAGGAGATAGCGCCTAGAAGATGCTCTCGGCGAACGTTGAGGAAGGTCTCGAAGACCCCAGCAAAGGAGCGATCGATGGAGTCCTCGGAGGTAGCGCTGCTCCGCACGGAAACGCGGGGTGCGCTTAGATCATCGAAAGCCCGAAGGATCGCCTGCGCGTGGTCTTCGTCGAAGTGCGGGTGCCCACCCGTAAGGGAGTTCGATGGAGAGTAAGTACGTTCCGATTTGGGCGTTGGATCCGACCCATCCAGCCCAAGTGCATCTAGGGGCGCCGGTAAGACGAAGCCAGGCGGCACATTGACGCCTATGGCACAGAGTTCACCGAGGTTGGCCGCCTTGTTGCCGAAGATCCGGTTGTCCTCCCTTCGAAGACTATGTAACGTCCTCATCTCCGTCCTATTTGATGGCCGCTCGGAGGCTATCGGTCGTTTCGATCAGTTCCACCGCCTTCCGGGCGACCTTGCTCCTGTGCGAGACCGCGTCCCTCTCGACCGTCGTCATCTCTGCGAGGGTCTTGGCGCTCCCGGACGGGATGAACACCCGGTCGATATGGAAGTCAGGCACGCCCGCAGGTGTCTTTGCAATCGTCCCCGGATCCCGCTGGCTGACTGAGTAGATCTGCCTCCCGTCGCAGAGGCCGAGATGGACGAGAACTTCGGCTTCTTTTTTTCGCATTTTTGTGGCTATACCGCACGTTTGGTCTTTAAGAATATCCCAGAACTGCTTGTTCAGTCCTTGCGGAAGGCCCTTGAGGGCGCTCATCGCTAAACCGGAGGCGTCCACCATCACGGGCCTTCCGATCCTTGAATACGCCTTGATCAGCTTGTCGCGGACGAGAGCGTCCATATCGTACATCTGTAGCTCCGAGACCTCAACCCTGTACTGGCGCAGATCCACGCCGAGCGCTTTAAAGAGACGAGAGAACTCCTCGAACTTGTAGGAATTGTTGGTGGCGAAGTACAGCATCTCAGAATCTCACTTGAGCTTCAGGGCTTCCTCTGGATCTCGATGATTCTTTCGAAGAGCTTAGTGACACCGCCCCCGATGTCCAAAGGATCGACGAGGACCACTTCGACCTTCGTCGCTTTCAGTATATCGGTCTGCAATGGACTGTCTTTATGCGTTACGAAGAAGGAAGTCGGCCGGATCCTTTCAGGAATGCGTTCCATCGACCTGACGAGCTTGTGCCAGATATACCGGACGTTCTGGTCGGAGAAGCTGTAGCCCACGAACAACACGCTTCGGCCGAGAATCTCCGACCTGAGTCGGATATCGAACGGATGATCGAAGTTCATCCTGCCAAAGTAGTCGCTCTCCGTGAAAACGATCTCACTCTGATTGCTGAAATCGCCGTGATACTTGACGATTGTTGAACTCGGAAAATGCGATCGGATGAGCTTCCTTTCCGCTTCCGTATGCACTGGTGAACCAATATCCGGAATTACCAACCTGGGCCTGATTAAATCCTCATACTTAGCGATCTTCGTATAGGGCACTCCCTCGTTGACGAAGCCCTCCTCGATCCACTTGTCCCAGTTGGTGGTGAAAATGTACGGAGCATCGATGTAAGGAAGCAGCCTGTGCGGCATCGAGGCGGACACATCGTGGCCCCCGCCGTCCATCAGTAACGACATATGATTGTAGAATGTCTCTAGCTGATCGTTTTCATCAAGAAATTCAGCTATTTGGAGGAAATTTCCCTGGGAAGATAGTATGTCGGGATCGTGGTCCAAAAATTTCGCGCAGATTGGTACAAGTTGCGACCAGTCGGGAAAACTCGGGTTTACGTTCTTGGAGAACCCTGCTCCAATGAACGGGATTAGACGACGATTTTTGATCGCCGTCACAAGGTCCTTTGGAAGCGTCATTGTCGATCGTGGGAGTCTACGCCTTCCGATTGTGGTAGACCGTGACGCAGTCTATCACGGTTCGTCAATCGTCGTCAGCAAAGTTAAATTCGCCATTACGAGCTTGATGCTCTCGTGTCATTGCTAACTAGCTTGAAGGGAAGTTGTCTGCGTCCTGGTCTCTTCGCGGCTACCGGCTTGAGCAGGCGTCGCATGGCTGGCCGAGGGTTCGTCGACAAACGCTGCTTCTTTTTGCCCTGATCTTCCTCGCCCTAGGAGTCTTGACAAGAACGACACGACGGTCTTGCTATCTGTAACGAGGCTGTGCCTCAGAACGCACAGGTTTGCACCTACGGCGGTAGGATAGTGTAGGCGCTCTGAAGCGCCTCAGCTGCCTCCCGCATCGCGCCGTCGAGCACGTGCCCGTAGAGGTTGGAGGTGAGCGCGATCTGGGAATGCCCAAGGTAGCGGCTGACCTGGTGCAGGTTGAGGCCCGCCATCAGCATGAAGGTCGCGGCGGAATGCCTCAGCGAGTGCATCCCGGTCATGGGCAGCCCCGCCGTCTTCAGCGCGGCGTGCAGCCGCTCGTTCACGGACTTCGGGTCCATCGGCCTGCCCTGCGCGTTGAGGAACACGAGCCCCAGCGGGTTCTCCCATCCCTCCACCGCCTGACGCGCCTGCTCCGCCTGCACGGCCTCCAGGGAGTGCCCCACGAGCGGCATGGTCCGCACGCTCTTCTCCGTCTTGAGGGGCTTGAGCCGCATCTCCCCGTCGACCCGCTGGAGCTGGCTCTCGATGAGCACGGACCTCCGGGCGAGATTCACGTTGGCCCACGTCGCGCCGCACGCCTCCCCGACGCGGACGCCGGTCGCGAGGGTGAACATGACGAGGTTCTCGATGGGCGAGCCCATGAGGGCGGCGAGCAACGCCTGGGCCTGCTCGGCGTCGAAGTACACCTTCTTCGTCCTCGGCACCTTAGGCGCGTAGGTCTTGACGACGGGGTTGTCCGCGCACAGGTCGTTCTTCACCGCCACGTTGAGGGCGGCGCGCAGGGTTCGCCGCGCGGCGAGCAGGGTGCCCTTCGACGCCCCCTCCTCCTCCATCAGCCGGAACGCGCGGGCAACGTCGGCGGGTCGGACTCGCCGGACGTCGATGCTCCCGAGGTGCGGCTTGAGCCGGGCCTCGACTTGCAGCTTATAGTAGGCGTAGGTCTTCGGCTCGCGGTTGGGCATGACGTGGTCCTCCAGCCAGACGTCCAGCCACTTGCCGAGGCGCAGGGCCTTGCCCTCGGGGATCGGGACGCCCGCCGCGACCTTCGCGTTGTAGGCGTTGAGGACCTTGGCCGCCTCGGCCTGGGTCTTCGTCCGCACCTGCCGGTAGCGGGGCTTGCCGTCGTCCTTGTAGCCGTCGAGCACCTGC
The DNA here is from genome assembly GCA_964245875.1 of uncultured Fimbriimonas sp. Classification (GTDB taxonomy): domain Bacteria; phylum Armatimonadota; class Fimbriimonadia; order Fimbriimonadales; family Fimbriimonadaceae; genus Fimbriimonas. The sequence goes on from CAXTOO010000167.1 coordinate 7,700, forward strand.
GCCACGTAGCTCTCGCCCCTCCTGAAGATGCTCCCCGTCCCCTTCTCCCGCCTCGCTTTGCCAGCCATCCGTCTACCCCTTCCTCTTACATTATAGGACGGGAAACCGCAGTTTGGGCGCAGTTTATGGGGGAGATTTTCATGGACGGAGTGAGACGTCAGGAGAATAGAACTATGCACTTTGAACCTGTAATGGATGTCCCGAGACGACGGTAGACGCCTTTTCGTCCTCCTGTTAATCAGCGGGTCATAGGTTCGAGTCCTATTGCGGCAGCCACCTGGAATATCAGCCGAAGCGTTTTCGGGTATGAGTTCGTGTCCGAGACCGAGGTTGTTCCCGGCCTCGACGTCGCCGCCCTCATGGGCGTCAGCGATGCGCGAGGGCATCAAGGGCAAAACTCTCTGACCGCCCGGTCCTTTGTGGGGGTCCAAGATCGAGGGCTCGTTGGAGAAGGCGGTCGCAGGCGCCCGCACTCTAACAACGCGGTTTTTCCAGACCCTCTAAGCAACCATTCGCCTAGGATCGTCGTTCCGAACGTTTCTCACGAAGGCACGGCTTGGCCTCGTGCGTCCGTGTGCCACGGGCTTCGAGGGCGAGCCGATCTCGGAGGGCTGAAATATTTTCCTTTCGCAGGTTGGGTCTTTAGGCCCAACCTGCGAAAGGGATGGTTGACGGGATTTTCGCGGCGCGACACGAAGGCGCGAAGGAGGCGCGGCGGCACAGTCAATGCGCACGAGAGGCCATTTCGTCAACCATCCAGGCTTAGAGCGTGCGGAGAAATGCGACCGCCCGATCGCGGCTGGGTACGATTGTCCGCGTTGGGGGTGAAATCCCCGTCAAGTGGCTCTTCCCCTCGTTAGAGGTCGTTTTCACGGCTTGCGACTCGCGGCGAAGCCCCTCCGTTCCAGGCCCTCACAAAGGCGCAGAGACGCGAAGGGAAGGCGCGCGGAGAGGTTGTGGAACGATCTCCCAGTGCGAGGAAGCCGCCCCTCTCCGAGTGCGCCGTCGATGGAGTCCACGCCCTTTCGCCTCCGCCTTACGGGCCGCGTCGAGCTTCGCGACGGGGAGGGGCAGGTCGTCACGCTTCGCACCCGCAAGGTGGCCCTCCTGCTCGCGATCCTCGCGACATGGCGGGAAGAGACGGCGCCGGAGGAGGCGGCGTCGGGCGAGTGGCGAAGGCGGGAAGAGCTCGCCGAGCTGGTCTGGGAGGCGGCGGAGCCCGACGCCGCGCGATTGAGCCTGCGGAACGCCCTCCACGCCCTGAGAAGGGTCTTGGGACCGAGCGCGATCCGGTCGCAGGGCGACGCCGTCGCCCTCGACCCGTCGGCCCTCGTGTTGGAGGGGGGCGAGGGCGACTTCATGCCGGGCTTTGAGGAGGAGTGGGCGATCGACCAGCGGCTGCGGCGGCGGGTGCTCGCCCTGGCCCAGGCCCTCGACGCGGCGCGCGCCGCCCCCGACCCGGCCGAGGCGCTCCGAGAGGCGACGCGGGCTTGCGCCATCGACCCGCTCGACCCAGAGGCGACCCAGTTGCGGGTCGAGCTGCTCGTGCGGCTGGGGCGTCGGACGGAGGCGGCGGGCGCGG
>CAXTOO010000168.1:0-9223 GCA_964245875.1 uncultured Fimbriimonas sp.
TTCGCCACGCTCCGGTCGTCTAGTGGTTAGGACGCCTCCCTTTCACGGAGGAGATCGCGGGTTCGAGTCCCGTCCGGAGTACTCGCTTCATGCGGATGATAGGGTCTCGCTCGCGCGCGTAAACGGACTATAGGGCTTTCTTGTAGAGCGCCAGGAGCCTCGCCCAGGCCTTCTCGGCCAGCGGCTCGTTGTAGACCGACGAGTCCGGCGGGCACCAGCCGTGGGCCGCGCCCTCGTAGACCTCGATCTCGGCGGGCCGTTGCGCCTTCTCGAAGGTCTCTTTTAGCGTGTCCTTGTCGCCCGGCGCACGGGCGTCGTCGTTGGCGGCGATGGCAACGAGGAACCGGGCCTTGCTCTTCGCTGCCTGGAGGTGCGGGCTGTTGGGTTGGTCGGTGACCAGCCCGCCGCCGTGGAAGGTGGCGACGGCCCCCACCCGCTCCGGCACGGCGGCGGCCGTGCGAAAGGCCATCGGCCCTCCCATGCAGTAGCCCTGGGTGCCGATGAGCTTGTCCTTGGCGACCGTGGGCTGGGCGTCCAACCACGCGACGAAGGCCTTGGCGTCCGTCATGTGGGTCGCCTCGTTGAGCTTCTGCGCAAAGGGCCTCACCTCGGAGATGGGGGTCGCGGCGCCCTGGGCGGCGGTTGGGGCCTTCTGAGAGCGGTAGAACGGGTTGACGACCAGCACCGCGTAGCCCGACTCGGCGAGCCGCTTGGCCATCTGACGGAAGGCAGGCCGGAGTCCGAAGATGTCCGGCCAGATGAGAACGCCGGGAGCGGTGCCGCTCGACGGGCGCACGAAGTAGGCGTCGGCCATACCGTCCGGCGTGGCGATGCTCACGTCCGACTCGGTCACGGTCGCGGCGTTCGCGACCGCCGGGAGCATCATGGCCACGCCCGCGCCCACCATCATGCCGAACTGTCGGCGCGTCACGAGGCCTCGGCCCTCGAACTCCTGACGGTCGCTGTCGAAATGATCCTGTTCGCACATAGTCCTACCTTAGCCTATCGGCGCAAAGCGAAGCTCTTCTAGTCGCCGTCGAGCCTCGTCTGTCGGGTCGGCGGATCGCTTCGCGGCGCGGGCACGAACCATCCCGCGACCATGGGTGGAGCGACGTTTAGACGTGGACAGACCACAAGAGATCGCCCAACTAGGAGACTAGGGAGATTCTCGTTGCCCCAGCCACACGAACTCGAGGAAAAGGGGCAAGCGAGCAGGAACCCGCGCAAGATCGCCTTGTCTCGGCGGTCGGACTCAGGCCGCTCCGTCCGCTCGTCGCGCGCTGCGATGAACAGCGCGTAGGCTCCGGCAGAGGTACACCAGACCCACGAGCGGCGCGGCGAGCAGCCTCGCGAGGGGCGAGTCGCGCAGGGAGAAAAGGAGGGCGAACGCGACCGCCGCGCCGTCAAGCGCGCCAAGCCGCCGCGCCATGCGCAGGCGACCGCCACCGCGACGGACCACAATCCCACGTTGACGCCCCACGCCGCCCCGCCGAGGAACAGGACCGGAACGTGGCCACCCGAAGGGCGTTCCCCGCTGGGCCAAAGGACCCGACGGATGCCCGTCTCCGGGCGCGAAAAAGCCCCGTCCGCCTTGGCGGACGGGGCCACGAACCCCCTTTATTCGGAGGCGTCGTGCGTCTCGGCCGGCTTGGTGGCGACCTTCTTCGCCACGCGCCGACCGGTCACGAACCGGTTCGCGTAGTAGCCTTCGCTCAGGTCGTTGACCTGCACCTTGCCGCCGCCGCTGGAGGCGTGGATGAACTTGCCGCTGCCCATGTAGATCCCCACGTGGGTAACGCGGTGGCCGCGGCCCGTGTGGAAGAACACGAGGTCGCCCTTGCTCAGGCTGCCCCGGCCAATGCCTTGGCCGACCCGCGACTGCTCCTGGCTCGTGCGGGGAAGGCGCACGCCCGCTCCGCCGAACACCTGCGTCGTGAAGCCGCTGCAGTCCGTGCCCGAGCGGGATGCGCGGCCCCAGCTGTAGCGGACGCCGCGGAACGTCTCGGCGCGGGCAATGAGGTCGCCCCCGCCCTGCGTGATCGGCGCGACCACGACCTTGCGCTGGCTTCGGCTCCAGCGGCGGACGTACTTCGTCCGCACGTTCTCGACGTGTCTGTTCCAGTGGGCGATCCGCTGTTCGCGGCTCGGTCGGCGGCGGATCGCCGCGACCATCTCGTGCCGCTCGACGTGTTGGACCTCGACGGCGTGGTGGCGCACGCGGTGCACCGCCACCGCCTGCGGCGGCTGGGTGGCCTTGAGCAGGTCGCCGCGGACCCAGCCCTCGGTGCCCTTGGGGAAGCGGAGCTTGTACCAGCCGCCGTCCCGCGCGAGGACCGCGACGCGGGTGCCCGCGTCGACGTTGCAGACCCGCTCCGCGCCGACGCCCTGCTGGCGGCGGACGGTCACGTTGTCGCCGGTCACGACGGCGTAGCGGCCGTGGAGGCGGGGCGTCTTCGCCGCGACGGCCATGCCGCCGGGAAGGTGGAGCCTTGCGCCGGGCTGGAGCGTGGCCCAGCGGACGTCGGGGTTGAGGCGGTGGAGAAGGGAAAGCTTGATTCCCGCGCGGCTGGCGACGATCCAGTCGTTCTCGCCCTCGCGGACGGTGTAGAGGTCTCCGCCGCCGGCGCGGCGCGCGCTCTTCTTGGCGGTGCGTCCGGCTTCACCCTCGTGGTGCGGGACGGTGAGGGTCATGCCCCTCTTCAGAGGGTGCTTCGCGGTGAGTCCGTTCCCCTTTCGAAGGGCTTCCTCGCTCACGTGGAGCTTCGCGGCGATCTTGGAAAGGGAGTCTCCCTTTCGCACGGTGTAGTCTGCATTTGCGAGGGTCGCGCCGGCTCCGATGAGCAGGCCGATCCCCAAGGTTAGCGTTGTGTTCGGCATTTTCCTCCTCGGCGCCTCGGCGCCTCGTAAACCGTCCCCCTGTCAGGGTCCCTTGGCAACGAGAGGACTATAACCCTCCCAAGCGACGTCGGTCAACCCACCCCGTCTGCTCGCCCAGAAGCCGAATTTCAACCTAGGAACGCCTGGGTAACACCGTTTAACGATCGATTCGGACGCAGGAAGTGCGCAATATTCAGAGGGTTGGGATCGCTTTCCGGCCCTAAGAGGGCGTCTTGATGCTGCGTGGCGCAGGCCTCCGCGCCGGAGAAGGGAGGTCCTCATCAGGTCGCTCACTTGCCCACGCAGAAGCGGGAGAAAAGCTCGTTCAGCAAGTCCGCGGGCACCGTGTCGCCGAGCATCGTGCCGAGGTGCCGGTCGGCCTCGCGCAGGAGGACGGCGAGGAGGTCGGGCGGGGCGTCGGGGATCGCCGCGGCCTCGTCCAGCGAACGGCTCGCGTTGAGGAGCGGGACGATCTGGCGGTCGTTGACGGGCGGGTCGTCCGGCGGCTCGGGGTACTGGGCGGCGAGTTGGGCGATTCCCTCGCCGGTGACCGAGGAGAGGCGCAACGCCCGCGGCTTGTGGTTTCGAAGGCCGAAATCCGGCAGGTCGGACTTCGTGGCGACGATCGCCTCCATGCCGTGCCCGCGAAGGGCGCGCGCCTCGGCCTCCAGCCGGCGGACCTCTGGCGTCCACCCCGCGGTCCCGTCGTACAGGAACCAGACCTCGTCGGCCTCCCGAATGGCGGTTTTCGTCCGTTCGACGCCAATCCGCTCGACGGGGTCGTCCGCCTCGCGCAGGCCCGCCGTGTCCACGAGGACCAGGCGGGCGGCCCCGAGGACAACCGTCTCCTCGAGGGTGTCGCGCGTCGTGCCGGGCACGTCGGTCACGATGGCTCGGTCGTGCCCGACGAGGGCATTCATAAGGGAGGACTTGCCCGCGTTCGGCGGACCGACGAGCACGACGCGCCGACCTTGGCGCGAGAGATGCACCACATGGCCCCGCTCGACCACGCGCCGGATGAGGGCGGCGATCCTACGAAGCGCGTCCGCAATCTCTTCCGCGTCCAACTCCCCCAGCTCTTCGGAGAAGTCGATCCTCGCCTCGACCTCGGCGAGGACCGCCCGGACGCGCTCGCGGATATCCTCCGCCAAGCACCGCAAGCCGCCTTCCCGGTTGCGGTGCGCCGTCCTCAGCTCGTGGGCCGTCTGCGCCTCGACCGTCTCCACCACCGCCTCAGCCTGGGTGAGGTCCAGCCGTCCGTTCGCGAAGGCGCGCAGGGTGAACTCGCCGCCCCGCGCGGGCCGCGCGCCCGCCCTCAGGCAGGCGTCGAGGAGGGCGTCTACGGAGGCTCGGCCGCCGTGCAGGGTGAGTTCGACGGTCTCCTCGCCGGTGTAGCTTGCCCCCTGCGGAAAGGGAAGCGCGAGGCCGTCGTCGCCGAACGCGAACCGACCGTAGGCCGCGCGACGCGGACTGGGGTCGAAAGGCGCGAACACCTCCCCCGCGATCCGGTATGCGTCGGGGCCGGAGAGCCGCACCATCGCCACCGCGGTCGGAGGAGGGCCGGTGCAGAGAGCGACGATAGTGTCCACTCCTATGAGTTTCGCCCATATGTCGTGTCCCTATTTTCATAACAATCTTAAAGTTTGACAAGATGAGCCTTGTGGATCCCGTGGTGAGGGCGGAGGCGAGCTTATGGGGCGTGCTAGCGGGCTCGGCGGTGGGCAGCCTGCTCGGGGTGGGCGGAGCCAAACTGCTGGCGACAGGGAACGGCGACTACGGCTGGGCGATGTTCGTCGGCCTGCCCATTCTCCAAGGGATGGCGGCGGCCCTCGTCGCCCAGATCGGCGGTCCCTACCCTTGGGGTTGGAGCGGTTGGACGGCCACGTTCAGCCTCCTGCTCTCCGCCGTGGGGGTGATGGTGTTCGCGATGGAGGGCATCGTGTGTCTGATCATGGCGACGCCGCTCATTCTCCCGCTGGTGCTGCTCGGGGCTTGGCTCGGCTGGGTGTGGACGGGAGGGGAGCGCGCGCCGTCGGTGCGGCTCCATCTGCCGATGGTGGCCGCGCTCTCGGTGGCGGTCGGCGGGGGCGCGATCTCGCCCGCGCCGGAGTCGACGGGTGAGGTGACGACGGTTTGGCACGTCGACGCTCCGCCCGTGCGGGTCTGGCCCTATGTTCTGAACCTGGATTCGCTTCCCCGTCCGGAATGGTGGCTCTTCCGTATGGGGGTCGCCTATCCACTCCGCACGAAGACCCATCCGGACGGGAGCCGCGAGTGCCTGCTCTCGACCGGCCCGATGCCCGAGATCGTCACCGCCCGTGAACCCGAGAGGCGGCTCGCGTTCCGCGTTCTGAAGACTCCACCCTCCATGAACGAGACGAACCCCTTCGGCGAGGTTCGGGCGGCGCACCTGGCCACGACGTACGTGGGAAGGGAGGGCGAATTCATCCTCTCCGCCGAGGGTGCGGGAACGAGGATCGTGGCGCGCAGCGGCTACGGGCTTCGGATGGCTCCTTTTTGGTATTGGCGGCTCTGGAGCGACGCGATCGTGCGGCACGTCCAGGAGCGCGTCGTGAGGGAGATCGGCAAGCGGGCCGTTTCCCGCTGGAGGGCACGTCCTCGAACGCAAGGCGCGTCCGGGGGCAAGGCTCTATCGTAACAGCGTTCTGCGCCGATGCCAAGGCCTTTTTCACCTCGGCGCGACTTTTTTCGAGATCGGGGTTGACAGGGGGCCTTCCAGTGGGGAACAATACTAATCGTCAAGGCAAGCGAGACGAAGCGAGAAGCCGAAAGGATTCGCGAAGTTGATGCCGAAGACAGCGAAGAGAGTTCTTTGAAAGTTGCATAGCGGTTGACTAGAAGCGCATCGAGCACTCGATAGAAGAGAGTTTTCTAACTTAAGAGGCTGTATGGTGAATGCCTAGGGACAAGTTGCCGAAGAAAGGCGTGTAAGCGACGATACGCCCAGGGGAGCTGCACAAGAGCGTTGATCCTGGGATGCCTGAATGGGGAAACCCGGCTGGAGTCATGTCCAGTCACTCCTTCCTGAATAAATAGGGATTGAGAGGGAACCTGGTGAACTGAAACATCTAAGTAACCAGAGGAAAAGAAATCGAAGAGATTCTGCAAGTAGCGGCGAGCGAACGCGGAAGAGCCTAAACCAATCCGTTTACGGATTGGGGTTGTGGGGCCATCACTATCCATTAAGAACCTCGAACCAAGCCATCGGGCCTGAAAGGGCTAGAGCGGTTTGATTCGAGGTGGATAGAAAAAAGGACGATTGTGGGGTTAACGGAAGCGGCTGGAAAGTCGCGCCATAGTGGGTGAGAGCCCCGTACGGACAAAACCCAAATCGACTTAGGTGGTACCCGAGTAGCACGGAGCACGTGGAACCCCGTGTGAATCTGTCCAGACCACTGGATAAGGCTAAACACAACTTGTCACCGATAGTGCATCCAGTACCGTGAGGGAAAGGTGAAAAGAACCCCGGGTAGGGGAGTGAAATAGAACCTGAAACCGTACGAGCCACAAACAATCAAAGCGCCAGGTTCGGAGCGATCCGATCAAGCGTGATGGTGTGCCTTTTGCAGAATGAGCCTGCGAGTTGTTGGTGTTGGCGAGCTTAAGCCGTTCAGCGGCGGAGGCGGAGGGAAACCGAGTCCGAACAGGGCGTCAAGTCAGCATCAGCAGACCCGAAACTGCGTGATCTAGCCATGGCCAGGGTGAAGTGATGGTAACACATCATGGAGGCCCGAACTCATTGATGTTGAAAAATCTCGGGATGAGCTGTGGTTAGTCCGGTGAAATGCCAATCGAACGCAGAGATAGCTGGTTCTCCCCGAAATGCATTTAGGTGCAGCGTTTAGCGTTGTTCAACGGGGGTAGAGCACTGAATGGGCTAGGGGGCTTACCCGCTTACCGAACCCAACCAAACTCCGAATACCGTTGTATAAGCTAGGCAGTGACACGGCGAGTGATAAGATCCGTCGTGAAAAGGAAAACAATCCAGATCGACAGCTAAGGGCCCTAAACGTGGACTAAGTGTGAAACGATGTGGAATCGCGTAAACAGCCAGGAGGTTGGCTTGGAAGCAGCCACCCTTTAAAAAGTGCGTAATAGCTTACTGGCCGAATGTGGTTCTGCGCGGATAATGTAAGGGGGCTAAAGTCCACTCCCGAAGCTTCGGGTTCGACCGTTTACGGTCGAGCGGTAGGGGAGCGTCGTGTTCAGCGGTGAAGCCAGAGCGGAAGTCCTGGTGGAGCGGACACGAGTGAGAATGCAGGCATAAGTAGCGATAAGAGGGGTGAGAATCCCCTCCGCCGAAAACCCAAGGTTTCTCCGGCTATGTTCGTCAGACGGAGGTTAGGCGGTCCCTAAGGTGAGGCCAGAAGGCGTAGCCGATGGATATCCGGTCGAAATTCCGGACCCGCGATAGGAGCAATGGGAAGACGCTTTTGGAATTCTGATCCCGCACTGTTGGTTGTTGCGGGCTAGTCTTAGGCTGGGCCTTTTGAAAGATTGGCGTAAAGGCTGAAGACGGGGAAGGGCGCCCTTCGGGGCAAGCGAACTCAGATGAACAAGGGCCGAGAAAATCCCCTCAGCGTTAATCCTGTTTGCGACCGTACTGTAAACCGACACAGGTGGGTGAGTCGAGGAGACTAAGGCGTTCGAGAGAACTCTCGTTAAGGAACTAGGCAAATGGGCCCCGTAAGTTCGCGATAAGGGGCGCCCCGCAAGGGGCCGCAGCGAAGCATCCCAGGCGACTGTTTACCAAAAACACAGGTCTCTGCTAAGGTGAAAACCGATGTATAGGGGCTGACGCCTGCCCAATGCCAGTAGGTTACGCGGAGATGTCAGCGCAAGCGAAGCATTGAAGTCAAGCCCTGGTGAATGGCGGCCGTAACTCTAACGGTCCTAAGGTAGCGAAATTCCTTGTCGGCTAAATACCGACCCGCATGAAAGGCGTAACGACTTGGGAACTGTCTCAACGAGAAGCTCGGTGAAATTGTAGCGCCCGTGAAGATGCGGGCTATGCGCAGTAGGACGGAAAGACCCCGTGGAGCTTTACTACACCTTGTGATTGTGATTCGGGTGTGACTGCAGAGCGTATGTGGGAGCTTCGGCACCAATGGAACACCACACTTTTGCATCTGGATCACTAACCGTCGCCCTTATCGGGTGACGAGACAATTACAGGCGGGTAGTTTGACTGGGGCGGTCGCCTCCCAAAAGGTAACGGAGGCGCCTAAAGTTGCACTCAGGCTGGTTGGAAACCAGCCGTCGAGCGTATAGGTATACAGTGCGATTGACTGCGAGACACACAGGTCGAGCAGGGACGAAAGTCGAGCTAAGTGACCCTCTGAAGGTGCGTGGGCACGTCAGGGTTCATCGGATATAAGCTACCCCGGGGATAACAGGCTGATCTTGCCCGAGCGCTCACAGCGACGGCATGGTTTGGCACCTCGATGTCGGCTCGTCGCATCCTGGGGCTGTACACGGTCCCAAGGGTTCCGGAGTTCACGGATTAAAGCGGCACGCGAGCTGGGTTCAGAACGGCGTGAGCCAGTTCGGTCCCTATCCACTGCGCACGTAGGAAATTTGAGAGGAGTCGCTCTTAGTACGAGAGGACCGGAGCGAACCGACCTCTGGTGTACCAGTTGTTCCGCCAGGAGCATACGCTGGGTAGCCACGTCGGGAAGGGATAAGCGCTGAAAGCATCTAAGCGCCAAGCCCACCTCAAGATGAGATTTCCCTTCGAAAGAGTAAGACCCCTGGAAGACTACCAGGTTGATAGGTCGCATGTGTAAGTGCAGCAATGTATTGAGCTGAGCGATACTAATTGGTCGAGCGGTTAGAAAAACCACTCCCTTCTGTGGAGTGCTGGATGGGCTTCTAGTCAACAATGTGCAACTTTCTAAGCGCTCTAAGCGCTCGAAAGTTTCCCGGTGATCTTAGCGAGAGGGTCACACCCGTTCCCATCCCGAACACGGCAGTTAAGCCTCTCAGCGACGGAAGTAGTTGGTCCGCAGGGGCCTGCCAGATAAGTGCATCGCCGGGTTAAAATTATGCGTCAGGCCCCCGTTCGACAGAACGGGGGCTTCTCGTGCTTTGGATCTGTTGGTTCTAGCTTCGCGGGGCGGGCGCGAACCATCCACGCCACGAGAAACCGGTCGTTCTGGGTTGAAGCTCGACTGGCCTTCTGTATCACAAGCCGAACGTTCAACGAGGAGTCTCCACTCACGGGCGCGGAGGCCTGCGCCACGACGCAGGGTCCCGAAAGGAGTCGACCAACCAAACGCAAAGTCTACGACTCACAACATGGCCGCGCCGAACACGCCCGCGCTGT
>CAXTOO010000169.1:0-9188 GCA_964245875.1 uncultured Fimbriimonas sp.
CCCCTTTGCGCCTTCGCGCCTTTGCGAGAACCTGGAACGGAGAGGGCTTCGTTGCGGAACGCAGGTTGTGAAACGACCTCTAAGTCTGGAAGTTGCGCGAAGGCTTCGCCTCCGACTACACGCTCCGCGTTCGTGTTTTCCGAAGGCCGCTAAAGACGTTGCGCCCCACGCGGGCAAAAGAGCATCCCGCGGCTACGGGAAAAGTGTTCCGCTCTCCCCACTCGAACTTCCCGCTTCCTAGTGGCCCTGCTCCGGGCTCATGTCGGTGTAGATGTTGTCGTAGACCTCGTCCACGTCCGGGAACGGCGCGGCATCGGCCTCTTCGTAGACACGGTCGACCTGCTCGGTGATCTCGACGTCAATGGCCTCGGCGACCTCCTCGGTCATGAGGTTGCGCTCGATCATCAGCCGGCGCAGGCGGGCGATGGGGTCGCGCTGCATATTGCGCTCCTCCTCTTCCTTGGTGCGGTAGAGCTGGCGGTCCTGGTCGGCGGCGCCGTGGCCGGAGAAGCGGTAGCACATCACCTCGACCCAGTACGGCCGCTTGTTCTCGCGAACCCAGTTCACGATCCGCTCGGCGTGGGCCTTCATCTCGATGACGTCCATGCCGTCGATCCGCTCGCTCTTGATGTCGAACGGTAGACCGCGCTTCCAGAGCTCGGTGTCCGCCGCGTGGTACTCGAGGCGGGTGCCCATTGCGAACTCGTTGTTCTCGATGATGAAGATGCAGGGCAGGTCGTAGAGCGACGCCATGTTCAGCGTCTCGAAGACCACGCCCTGATTGGCCGCACCGTCGCCCATGAAGTTGAGGGTGACCTTGTCGTCGTTCTTGTAGCGGCTTGCGAAGGCGAGGCCCGCACCGATGGGAATGTGGCCACCCACGATCCCCCAGCCACCGTAGAAGCCCTTCTCGGGGTCGAAGATGTGCATCGAGCCGCCCTTGCCGCCCGCCGTGCCCGTCTTTCGACCCATGCACTCCGCCATGACCGCCACGGGGTCGGTACCGAGTTGGAGAGCATGGGCGTGGTCGCGGTAGGCGGTGATGACGTTGTCGTGGCCCTTTCGGATCGCGTCCATCCAGCCGACGCAGAGCGCCTCCATGCCGATGTACGTGTGCATGTAGCCGCCCATCTTGCCCTGGCGGTACGCGACGTTGCTCTTCTCCTCGAAGCGTCGGATGAAGAGCATGTCGCGGAAGTACTTCTCCAGGTCCGCCGGGGTCTGGCTCAGGGGATGTTCGGCTTGATCTGCCACTTTTGATCCTTGCTTTCGGCCCTTTCGGTGCCGGAGGCTATGGACTCTTTATACCCGTTCAGAGTGCGGCCCACCGTTTGTTGCGGAGGCGGAGCTCGACAGTCACGACGCTCTGCGGAGAGGACGCCCGCGGCGACGCGGACGTCCGTGGCGATGGGCACGTCGAGGTGGGTCAACGAGCACTCCTACCGGACGGGACACGAGGAGTCCGTCTTGCCGATGGCGACGATGGTGAAGCGAAGGGATCTTTGGACCCACGCGCCGCACACATCGATTTCTCGGACGCCTTCGTTCTGCGAGTATCCAAACTCTATTGGCAGCGAAAGCGTGTCTACCGGTTGTGACGGCGGTCTCCCCCGCGACGCCACGCGTAGCGACCGCGCCCCGTCTCCTCATCGTAGCGGACGCCACTGTAGAGGCCGCCGCCCAGCCCGATGGCGGAGTTGTGCGAGGCCACGCCGATCAGGCCCAGCACACCTCCGGCGACCGCGAGGCCCTTGCATTGCTCCTTCTGTTCGTAGCGATGCTCGTAGCGGTCGTGTCATCGGTCGGCGGAGGCGAGGGACGGGAGCGCACACGCCGCGGCGATTTCGGCGAGAGAGACCAGAGTGCGGGTTTTCTTCATCAAAGGCTTAAATGCGGGGCGAGCAGGGGGGCACCATTGTTGTACGGAACCCTAAGATTTTAGAAGGACACGACACGTGCTAGGATCGTCTATGTTCGAATCCTTGCTTCCCCTCGCAGCGCAAAGCCCGGTCACGCCCGGAACTGTGCTCACGAAGGTCGGCGGTGGGTTCGCCTTCGCCGAGGGTCCGGCGCGCGCGAAGAACGGCGACGTCTACTTCACCGACCAGCCGAACGACCGCATTGTGCGCTGGGACGGCAAAACGCTCACCGACTGGATGAAACCCGCGGGCCGTTCGAACGGAATGGCCTTCGACACCAAGGGCAACCTGATCGCCTGCGCGGACGGCAAGAACGAGCTTTGGTCGATCACGCCCGCGGGTGTCGTGACGGTGCTGATCAACGACTACCACGGTGGGCTGCTGAACGGTCCGAACGACGTCTGGGTGAACAAGGACAACAGTCTCTACATCACCGATCCGCTCTACGCGCGAGACTACTGGACCCGGTCCAAAGCGCCTCAGCAACCGGGCCAGTACGTCTACCTCGTGTCGCCAGATCGGCGCTATGTGCGGCCGGTGGCGACGGATCTCAGGCAGCCCAATGGGATCGTGGGCACTCCGGACGGCAAGACGCTGTACGTGAGCGACATCGCAGCGGGCGAGACGTTCCGATATCGCATCGAAAGCAACGGCGCCCTTGCGGACAAGACGCCGTTCTGCAAGTTCGGGTCGGACGGCATGAGTCTCGACGACGAGGGCAACGTCTACCTCACCGGGCACGGGGTGACCGTCTTCGACAAGGCAGGAACGCAGATCGAGCACATCGACGTGCCGGAGGCGTGGACCGGCAATGTGACGTTCGCGGGCAAGGACCGTAACACGCTCTTCGTCACCGCCAGCCACTCGGTCTACACGTTGAAGATGCGGACCCGCGGCACGGACTGAGGTGCTACTCTGAGTTCCATGCGTCGTGCCTTCCTTCTCCTTCCCCTTCTCCTCGTCGCCTGCAAGGGTGGCCGCGATAGGGACGTGGTCGGTCGATGGACGCTGCCTTCGGGCGTGGCGTACGAGATCGACACGGCGAAGACGTTCAAGGTCGCGACCGGTCGGATCGCCGCGAGCGGGACTTGGTCGCTCGACGGCGACAAGGTGAGCCTCACGCAGACCGTCGTCAACGGCAAGCCCATCGCCGACCTAAAGGCCTCCCTTCAAGCCCAGAGGGCCAAGATGCCCGCGAACCTGCAGGGCATGATCGACCGCATGGGCGCGCCCGAGACCTACGTCCTAAGCGCCGACGGAAAGAGCCTGACCAAGCAGGAGGGCGGCCGTGCCGTCACGCTGACGAAGGGCTAGGCCTTCCAGGTCACCTTCTCTTCCCAGGGGCCGCGCTCGCCTGCGGGCCACTCGACCTTCGGGTAGCCGCACCAGAAAAAGCCCAAAAGCCGCGAGGGGGACTCCAGCCCCAGGAACTTGGCGACGTGGGCGTGAACCGAGGAACCCTTCGAGTGCCACATCCCGACCAGTCCGTGGGCGGTCGCCACGAGGTGGAGGTTCTGGACGGCGCAGGCGACGGCCATGATCTCGTCGTCGTCCTCCATCGACCGGCTTCCGTCGGGGCGCAGGCCCGGGGTCATGCCGATGGAGATCCAGACGGGAGCGTCGGTTCCCCGCTCGCGCATCGCCTGGAACGTGGCGTCCTTGTAATCGTCTCCCGAGTCGAGTCGGTAAGCCTCCGCGAACGCCTCGCCAAGCTCCTTGCGGGCGTCTCCGGTGAACACGGTGAAGCGCCAGGGTTCGGTGTCGCCGTTGCTGGGCGCCCAGTTCGCCGCCTCGAGAGCCTCACGCAGGATTGTCGGATCGACCACGGTCTCCTGAAGGCGGGCGAGGCCGAGGGAACGGCGGTTGGCGATGACGTCGCGCAGGGCGTCGGATTTGGGGTTCACGCCCAGAGTCTACGCCGCGCGGCGCATCGCCTGCGCGGGTTCGGCTTCGAGGAGCCCCGCACCCCAGAGATACAGGAACGCGAGGCCGATGTTGTAGCCCGTTCGGCGCACCACGACGCCGACGGCGCGCATCGGGGTCGCCCCCGGAGGATGCGCCTTCACCTCGACGAGCGAACCGACCTCGGGCGCCTCGTCGAGGTAGACGGCCGCGCCGCCGAGGCTCACGTCGGTGGTCATCCCGATCTGGTAGGTCTCGCGCGCGCCCCGGTCGTCCAGAATGCGCACGGTCGTCGGCCACTCGACCTCCACACGGTCGTGGATTCGCTGGCTCGGCTCTTCCCATTGGACGTCGCGCAGGACCACGAAGCCGTCGTCGCAGAACGTCACATCGGCGGAGCCGGCGACCCAGCGCTCCCCCTGGTCCCGCACCAGCCGCACCTCGCTTCCGGCGCTCGGAGGCTCCTGTCCTTCGAGGTCGATGGAGAACGGCACGTCGGACGCCACGTAGCCGTAGCCGACGCGCATCTCCGCCCCGTCCTGCCAGAGCACCGTCAGGGCGTCACCCACCTCATTGCCCGCCGCGAGGCTTGCCATAGGGAGGATGATCGGTCACCCGGAAGCGAGACCTCACCCAGTAAGGCTTACGGTTGCGGACAATGGCTTGCGGTGGCCACGACTGCCCACAATCGCGATTGCCGGATCCGGCGCCGTCTCTAATCGTATTGGAGCAAAGGCTGACCCATCGCCACGCCCGCCATCTCGCCGGTTTCTGGCGGATCGTCGAAGGCGTGCTTCGTCATGTCGCCGGGGATCGGGATGGGGTAGTCGCCGTTGAAGCAGGCGTGGCAGAACTCGTTCATCGGCCGTCGGCAGGCCGCGACGGCGCCCTCGAGGCTGAGATACCCCAGCGACGTCGCGCCGATGTGCGCGCCGAGCTGCTCGATCGTCATGACCGACGCCGCCAGCTCGCCCTTGCTCGCCATGTCGATGCCGTAGAAGCAGGGGAACTTGATGGGCGGCGCGGTGATGCGGACGTGGACCTCCGCCGCGCCGCTCTCGAACATGAGCTTGACGAGTTGCTTGGTCGTCGTTCCGCGCACGATCGAGTCGTCCACGAGCACGATCCGCTTTCCCCGCAGGTGCTCCTCCAGGGGCGTCAGCTTCATGCGCACTCCCAGCTCACGCAGGCGTTGGTCGGGCGAGATGAACGTTCGGTGGATGTAGCGGGACTTCATCATGCCCTCGCGATAGGGGATGCCGCTCGCGGCGCTGTAGCCGAGCGCCGCCGGGATGCCGCTGTCCGGCACGGGGACCACGATGTCTGCCTCCACGGGATGCTCTTCGGCGAGCCGCGCGCCCATCCGCTCGCGCGCGGTGTAGAGCGAGGTGCCGTACATATGCGAGTCAGGGCGCGCGAAGTAGATAAACTCGAAGAGGCACATCCCTCCCCTCTCCTTCTCGTGCCCCATCGCGAAGCGCATCCCGTCGCGGTCGACGATGACCATCTCGCCCGCCTTCAGCTCGTGCGTCGGCGTCGCGCCGACGGGTCCGAAGGCGCAGGTCTCGCTGGCGATGAGGAACCCCTCGCCGAGCGTTCCGGCGGTGAGGGGGCGTATGCCGCTGGGGTCTCGGAAGCCGATGAGCAGGTCCGGGGTGAGGACGGTCACGCTGTAGGCGCCCCTCACCCGGCGCATCACCTCGGCCACCGCCTTTTCCGGACCGTCGTGGAGGCTCTTCGCGAGGATGCGGGCCAGGATCTCGCTGTCGCTCGTGGTGTCGAAGCGTTCGCCCTCCGCCTCCATCTCCGCCTTCAGCTCTCGCGCGTTAATGAGATTGCCGTTGTGGGCCACCGCGACGTCGCCCACCAGACTCTGGCAGAAGATGGGCTGGGCGTTGCGCGTCACGCTCGCGCCGGTGGTCGAGTACCGGGTGTGGCCCACGGCGACGTGTCCGGGCATGGTGGCGAGGATCTCCGGCGTGAACACCTGGTTCACGAGGCCCATACCCTTGTACATCCGCACCCGGCGACCGTCGCTCACCGCCATGCCCGCCGACTCCTGGCCGCGGTGCTGAAGCGCGAAGAGCCCGAAGAACGCCGTCGTCGAGGCGTCGCCGTGGGGCAGGTACGCGCCCAGGACGCCGCACTCCTCTTTAAGCCGGTCGTCGTCGGACTCGTGGGGGATCACTGCGCAATGGTACCGCCGACGAGGAAAGAGGGAAAAAGAAAAAGGGAAGAGGAGCGAATCCCCTTCCCTTTAGCCCCTGTCTCCTTCTCCCTTAGACGCCGTAGTTGGCTTTCTTCAGCCAGGACTTCGGAATCGGCTTCAGGCCACAGGCGACGAGGTTGAACTCCTCGCTCTTGATGACCGACGTCGCCACGAGGAGGCGGTAGGTACCGGTCGGGGTCTTCAGGCGGATGCTCTGGAGGTTCGGAAGCTGGAGGCGATTCTTGTGGGGCGCCTTGTACTTCCAACCCTGGGAGTGGGTGTTCCGGATGTGCTTCGCGTTGCTCGCCTTCTTGCCGCTGACCTGACAGATTCTCGCCATAACTCTTCCCTTTCCGTCCGGACAAACCGGCGGCAAGATTCTAGTGTACCCGAATCGGTGTTCCCCGTGCGGCAGCCTTCTTCCAGGAGGCTGCCGCAGCCTCGAGTCACTGAGGTTTCGAGCCGGATGCCGCCCGGTAAGCCTCGACCGTCGCCGCCGCCGTCGTGGCCCAGGTGAAGCTTGCCGCCCGCACCAAGCCCTTTCGGGTTCGGTCCTCGCGCTCGGCGGGATTGACGAGCCGGACGAGTGCCTCGGCCATTCCTCTGGCGTCGTCGGCGTCGCACAGGATCGCCGCGTCGCCCGCGATTTCGGGGATCGCGCCTCGGTCGCTCGCCACGACCGGACAAGCGAGCGACATCGCTTCCAGGATCGTCAGGCCGAATCCCTCGTGAAGGGAGGGGTGCAGAAGGGCGTGTGCGCCACGGTAAGCCGCCGCTAGAGCCCGCTCGTCAAGGGAACCGGGAGCGACCACCCAAGGCTCTCGCGTTTCGCCCCCGAGACTTCCGGTGACGAGAAGGGCCAAGTCGGGCAGTGCTCGCCTTGCCTCGCGGAGGACGGCCACGGCGCCCTTGAGGTTCTTGCGGGGACTCGCCCCGCCGACGAGCAATGCGTAGGGACGGTCGCCCACGATCTTGGCGAGGGTGGTGGGGTCGGGCGTGACCGCGGCGAGCTGCGAGGGCGTCCCTTCGGGCGTCACGACGACCTTCTCCGGAGGAACGTCGATGTACGCCAGGATCTCCTCGCGGCAGGTGGACGAGGGGGCGACTACCCGCGCCGCCCTTCGGCAGGCGGCGGGAACCGTTCGTTGGAGCAGAAACCGATCCTTGAGGCCGAACCAGGACGGCTCGACGAAGTAGCTCACGTCGTGGATCGTCGTCACGACGGGAGTTCGAAAGAGGGGCGAGACGGTGTACTGGACATGGGCCACGTCGGCCTTCCGCTCGCTCGCGATGTTCGGGAGAATGACGAGGCTGAACCAGCGCCCGGGAGCCGACACGACGACCGTCTCCGCCCCCGGAGGCACGTCCTCGGCGGAGATCGGCGCGTTGGAGGCCAGGAGGAGTTCGACGTCCGTGCATTTTGCGAGGGCGGACACGAGCTCTGACCAGTAGGTACGGTTGCTCGTGTTCCGCTCGCTCAGGCTCCGGGCATCGATCGCGACGCGCATGGCGTCCCATTATGAGCGTCGCTCAGAGGTCGCCGTTCGTGACCTTGGGCGTCAGACGGTGCTCTTCCTCGTTGCGCGGATCGTCGGCGACGATGGAGGTGTCGAGCTCGACCGGCCCATCCATGCTGCTTCCCCCCTGCGAAGGCAGGGTTCCGGTGGTCGTCGACTGGCCCGGACCGAAGTCGAGCCCGGTGTCGGTGTTGGTCGAGCCGCCGATCCCCTCGGTGGAGGGTGCTTCCAGGCTTCCGCCGATGCTGATCCCCGTGGGCTGGCTGCCCTTGCCGATGCCCGTGTCGGTCGTCTCGTCGGTGGTGTTGGGCAGGTTGTCGCTCATGGGGTGTACGACCCTGCGAAGCGGCCGAGGGTTCACAATAGGGAGTGCCGCGCAAGCCGACGCTGAGTCCCACGAAGATCACGACGTACCTCGCCTGCCCGGTGAAGTTCAAATGGACGTACATCGACGCGCGCGGTCGGTGGTACCTCCGATCGAAGAGCTACTACTCGTTCGGGACCAGCCTGCACCGCGCCCTGGAGCGGTTCCACGACTCCGGCGACGTCGGTGTCCGCACGACGGAGGAGGCGGTCGCGGCCTTGGAGGAGTCGTGGGTCGACGCGGGCTACCGCTCGGCGGACGAGGCCGCCGAGGCCCTTGGCGAGGGACGGGAGATCGTCGCCCGGTACGTCGAGGAGCACCTCAAAGTCGACCGTCGCGCGAGGACGCTGTTCACCGAACGGCAGATGCGGTACGACCTTGGCGAGTTCGCGCTGATCGGGCGGCTCGACCGGTTGGACGAGCACGAGGACGGCACGCTGGAGGTCGTGGACTACAAATCGGGCCGTAGCGGGGTCGACCCGGAGGAGGTCCGCACGGACATCGCGATGAGCTGCTACGGCCTGCTGGTCCGGCGCAAGTACCCCGACCGACCGGTGGTGGGCACGATCGTCGCCATCCGCACGGGCGCGTCGGGCACCGCCGCGTGGAGCGAGGAGGATCTGGCCGTCGTCGAGGACGATCTTCGTCGGCTCGGCGCGGAGATCCTCTCGGAGGACTACGCCGAGCTTCGCCCGACGTTCAAGCCGCTGTGTCCCCATTGCGACTTCCTCCCGCTCTGCCGAAAGGACCCTGAGTTCGAGGAGCTGTAGAGCTTGCTTTCGCAGGCACGGAGGCCTGCGCCACAGAAAAAGGGCGGCCCGGCAGGATCTCCTGACGGGCCGTCCTGATGATTGCGAAGAATAGAACTAGCGGACGAAGTGGATGACGGGGTTCTCGAGCTGGTCGAGCAGCATCAGCGAGACGACGGGCATCGGTCGCTCCTTGGCGATCTCGCGGGCGTCGTCGAACGTGATCTCCTTCGTGCACATCCCGCTCAGGTCGATCCACTCCGCGAAGCGGAACGCCCCGGCCTCGCTGGAGAAGCACGCCAGGCCGTGGACTCCCTCGTGGCAGAAGCAGCCGTAGCGGTTGCTGCTCGGGTGGTGGAGCACGTACAGCGACTCGGGAAAGGTCTCGTCCAGTCCGATGAGGGGGAGATCAAGGGTGAGGGTCATAGTCGTCTCGAAAAAGGCGGATCGCTTGGTATCTTATCGGTGCTAGACGCGGGGACCCAAACGCTAAGTCGCCTGAACGCTGATTTTGCGAAGGGTTCCGCA
>CAXTOO010000170.1:0-9166 GCA_964245875.1 uncultured Fimbriimonas sp.
ACCGTCTTCTTGGCCGCGAGCTTCGCCTGGGCGAAGACCGGGAACAGGATCGCGGCAAGGATCGCGATGATCGCGATGACGACGAGGAGCTCGATGAGGGTGAACGCTTTCTTCATGAGGGCCTTGCGGAAAAGGACGGGCGATTCCAAGGAAAAGCGTCCTCGATTGTGGCGCGGAAATGTTAAGAGCGGATTAACCCTCTTCGCACGACCGCAAGACTCCGCCCGTCCTTTCCTGTGGTGCGGAGCAGCCAGAGTGCGTGTGGAAGAACGGGGCGAGGCTTCTGAAGGCGTCGCCTGCGAGCCGTGGGCGTCACGACCGGACGGGTCGGAACCGCTACAAGGAGCGGCCACACGGTCGAGCCGTAGCGCGTCGGCACGAGGGCATCCGACGCATACAGGACCGCTTCGCGGCGCGGGCTCAAGGGCATCCCGCATCTACAGGTGGTCGATGTTCTACGGTTGTGGACCACTCGGCTACCGCTCGATGGTGACGAGGCCGGGGTGGTTCTCGGAGCCGCGCACCGTGAGGCGGATGGGGGTGAAGCGCTTGACCACCCACACGGCGGTGAGGAAGCGCTGGGTGAGCTTCGAGACGCGGAAGGCGCTGGGCTCGGGGGCGAGCACGAGGGGCAGCAGGACCTGGTCGGCGAGGTACGGGTCGAGGCAGGCGTCGGACTCCATGAAGGCGGTCGTCTCGGCGAAGGCGGCCTGGGCGAGCGACTCGGCGGGGACGCCGCGCCCGCCCATGGCCGCGCCGCCGCCGTGGCCGCGCTCGTACTCCGCCCAGACGGTGACGTGGAGGCCGGCCTTGGCGGACTCCACGGCGCGCGCCTCGGCGTCGATCTCCAGGCCCGAGTTCTGGGCGAGGCGGCGAAGGTGGGCGGCGGCGCGCTCGCCGATGTCGCGCGGGATGCCCGACGAGACGACGCGCGCCTTCATGCCGCGCGCCCTTCCCCGCTCGGTCCACTTCAGGCCGACGAGGGCGCTGGGCTCGACGTCGAGGGCGACGCTGCCGCGCGACTCGCGCCCGTAGCCCGCCTCGTGGAGGTCGGGGAAGGCGTGGAGGCCCGCGCGGCGCAGGACGGCGAGGGTGCCCTCGGCGAAGGCGTCGTAGCCCAGGCTGCCGCCGCCGTAGGTCTCGCCCTCGCACTCCAGCGTGCTGTAGGCGCCCGCCCCGGCGAGCACGGGGAGAAGGGCGTTCAGGACGATGAGGGCGTTCGGGCCGCGGTTGCCGTCGCCGCGCACGGTGGCGAGCTTGCCGTTGATCGCCTTGGGACGTCGGGTGGGGAGAAAGGCGAGGGTGTTCGAGCCGAGCTCCGCGCCGGTCGTCTCGGCGGCGGTCGCCTCGGCGAGCGCGCGCACGAGGGTGAGGTCCTCGGGGTCGAGGCCGGGATGGCGGGTCTCGCCGCGCACGTTCTCGACCTTGACGGCCTGCTCGGTGAGGGCGCTCATGGCGAGGGCGGTCCGGAGGAGCGCGCCGCCGCCTTCGCCATAGGTGCCGTCGAGGACGATCATGGGGAGAGTGTACTGGGGTGGTGGGGAGTGAGTGGCAGGTGACGGGTGGGGTAGGGAGCGGCTCCGCGATTCGAGGGGCCGAGGGCCGCCCTTTCCGGCCTCGTCCTTCGGCCCCCCGCGGCGTCGACGCCCAGGGGCCGAACCGGGCCCTCACCCCGGGCGCTCCCCGAGTCGCAGCCTCTCCGTGGCGGGAAGGGCTACGGCGCCCGGTGCCCCAGACTGCGGAGCCAGTCCAGCCCACTGTAGACTCTCCCCATGCCCCTTCCCATCGAGGAACTGACCCCCCGCCAGATCGTGGCCGAGCTCGACCGCTACATCGTGGGGCAGACGGCGGCGAAGAAGGCCGTCGCGGTGGCCCTGCGCAACCGCTACCGCCGCCAGCAGCTCCCCGAGGACGAGCGGGCCGACGTGATGCCGAAGAACATCCTCATGATCGGACCGACGGGAGTGGGCAAGACGGAGATCGCCCGCCGCCTCGCGCAGCTCGCGAAGGCGCCCTTCGTGAAGGTCGAGGCCACGAAGTTCACCGAGGTGGGCTACGTGGGCCGCGACGTGGAAAGCATCATCCGCGACCTCACGGCGAACGCGGTGCGCCTCGTCGAGGTGGAGCGGAGCGTCGCCGTGCGCGAGGAGGCCGAACGCAAGGCCGAGGACCGCCTCGTCGAGATGATCGACGAGGAGGAGAACGGGCCGATGCCGTACTACTTCGACGAGGCGGAAGGGGAAGAGGCGAAGGGGAGGGAGGAGAAGAGAGAGGCGATCCGGGAGCGGCTCAGGGCGGGCGAGTTCGAGCGACGCGAGGTCTCGTTCGACAGCGACGAGCAGGCGCCGTCGTTCCTCCAGGTCTTCACGCCGGGCGGCATGGAGGAGATGGGCATCGACACCAACGCCCTCGGCGGCGCGTTCGGGGGCACGAAGCGCGTGACGCGGAAGGCGACGGTGGGCGAGGCGCGCACCGCGCTCGTGCAGGAGGCGGCGGGTGAGCTGCTGGACAAGGGATCGCTCCACCGCGAGGCGGTCGAGCGGGTCGAGCAGACGGGCATCGTGTTCATCGACGAGATCGACAAGGTCGCGGGCCGCTCCGGCGGCTCCGGGCCGGACGTCTCGCGCGAGGGCGTCCAACGCGACCTCCTGCCGATCATCGAGGGCAGCACCGTCCAGACGAAGTTCGGGCCGGTGAAGACGGACCACATCCTCTTCGTCGCCGCGGGCGCGTTCCACATCAGCAAGCCGAGCGACCTCATCCCCGAGCTCCAGGGCCGGATGCCCATCCGCGTCGAGCTGGAGCCGCTCGTGGAGGGCGACTTCCGGCGCATCCTCCTGGAGCCGCGCAACGCCCTGGTCAAGCAGTACACCAAGCTGCTGGCGGTCGATGGCGTCGCCCTCACGATCACCGACGATGGCATCGCCGAAATCGCGCGGCTCGCGACGGAGGTCAACCTGCGCACCGAGAACATCGGCGCGCGCCGCCTCCACACCATGCTGGAGAGGCTCCTCGAGGAAGTCCTCTTCGAGGCGCCGGACGGCGGCGAGAAGGTCGTCCGCCTCGACGGCCCGAAGGTCAAGGAGCGGCTCGGGCCGATGGTCGAGAACCGCGAGCGGTCCCGCTCGGTGCTGTAGACCGAAGAGCGCGTGGGACCCTGGTGCTTGTGCCTGGTTCAGGCGCAGGACCTTAGCGTTTTCGCCGCAACCTTCGCAATTTCTAACGCCTCCGGTATTTTTGAGCGGGATCTCTCCATCCTCCCTACCGAGGCCCCAATGAGGAACTTCGTACTGCTTGCCGCAACCCTTGCTCCCCTCGCCGCCCACGCCGTGGTGGCCACGACCTCGACCTTCGACCCCGGCCCGCAAGACGCCTCCTGGACCGGCGTCGGCGCCATGAGCGGCGCGTCCGCCGTCGCCATCGGTCCCCATCTCGTCCTCACCGCAGGCCACGTCTCCGCGGGCGACTTCCTGCTGGGGGGCGACGTCTACCGCATGGTCTCGACGGAGATCGCGCCCGCCTGGAGGCGCAAGGGCGTCGACCTCCGCCTCGTGACCGTCGACGAGACCCTGCCGACCTGGTACGCCGTGGCGAACTCCGTCGCCAGAGGCTCGACCGTGACCATGGTCGGAATGGGCGGGACCGGCGTCGTCAACGCCGCCGGGACGGGCTACGCCGTCTCCGGCGGCGGGGAGCGCCACGCGGGCGCGAACACGGTCTCCAGCAAGGAGACCACCTCCGGCGTCGGCCCGACGCTGCGCGCCATGCTCGACAGCGCGGGCGAGGCGTCGCTCGCGCCCGGCGACTCCGGCGGCGGCTGGTTCGTCAACGGCCAGCTCGTCGGCATCTCGGCGTTCACCTTCACCAAGAAGACGAGCAGGCCGGACTACGGCTGGGCCAAGCCCTCCTACTTCGGGAGCGGCGCGGTCGACCTGACCAACGGCGCCCTCAACGGCTGGCTCGACGACCAGGTCGAGGACGATCTCGTGAACGTCTCGCAGTCCTCTTCGTTGCAGGCCGTGCCGGAGCCCGCGGGCCTCGCCGCGCTCGGCCTCGGCGTGGCCGGCATCCTGCGGAGACGCAAGAACCGCTAACGATGGCCTACAATGGCGGACGGTTGCTCGGAAGAGGAGCCATCGTCCGCTATCGTCAGCCATTGTAGGCCTCCATGCGTCTGCTGAAGCATCTCTACGTCCAGGTCCTGATCGCGGTCGCCCTCGGCGTCCTCGTCGGGGCGGTCTGGCCCCGCGCGGGCGAGGCGCTGAAGCCCCTCGGCGACGGCTTCGTGCGGCTGATCAAGGCGGTCGTCGCGCCCGTCGTGTTCCTCACCGTCGCGGGCGGCGTGGCCCACATGGGCGACCTTCGCCGCTTCGGCCGGGTCGGCGGCAAGGCGCTCCTGTACTTCGAGGTCGTCTCGACGGTGGCGCTCGCGATCGGGATCGCGGTCGGGCTGCTCGTCGGGCCGGGCCGAGGATTCCCCACCGGCGGCACCTTCGACACCGCGGGCGTCGCCGAGTACATCGGCAAGGCGCAGGGCGACACCTTCGTGAAGCACCTCCTGGGCGCGATCCCCGAGTCGTTCGTCGGCGCGTTCACCGGCGGCGACCTCCTGCCGGTCGTCCTGCTGGCGATCCTCGTCGGCTTCGCCATCGTCCGGATGGGCGACGCGGGAAGGCCGGTGCTCGCGGCGTTCGAGAAGGGCTCGGAGCTGTTCTTCGCGGTGGTGGCGATCGTCGTCCGGCTCGCGCCCCTCGGCGCGTTCGGCGCGATGGCGTTCACCGTGGGCAAGTTCGGCCTCGCCGCCCTCGGGCCGCTGGCGAAGCTCGTCGCGACCTTCTACGGCGCGGCGATCCTCTTCGTGCTCGGCGTGCTCGGCCTCGTCGCCCGGGGGGTCGGCTTCTCCATCCTGCGCTTCATCGCCTACATCCGCGAGGAGCTTTTCGTCGTGCTCGGCACCAGCTCGTCGGAGTCGGTCCTGCCCGCGATGATGGACAAGATGGAGCGGCTCGGGGCCGACCGCGCGGTCGTCCGCCTCGTCGTGCCGACGGGCTACAGCTTCAACCTCGACGGCACCAACCTCTACATGACCCTGGCGACGCTGTTCCTCGCCCAGGCGACCCACGTCCCGCTCGGAGCGGGGCAGTTACTCACGCTCCTGTTGGTCGCGATGCTCACCTCCAAGGGCGCGAGCGGCGTCACCGGCTCGGGCTTCATCGTCCTCGCCGCGACGCTCTCCGCCGTGCCCGCCATCCCCGTCGCCTCCCTCGCGCTGGTGTTCGCGGTCGACCGCTTCATGAGCGAGTGCCGCGC
This sequence comes from uncultured Fimbriimonas sp., assembly GCA_964245875.1. Lineage (GTDB taxonomy): Bacteria > Armatimonadota > Fimbriimonadia > Fimbriimonadales > Fimbriimonadaceae > Fimbriimonas. The sequence goes on from CAXTOO010000170.1 coordinate 5,311, forward strand.
GCTGACGAACACCGTCGGCAACGGCGTCGCCGCCCTGGCGGTCGCCCGCTGGGAGGGCGCGCTGGATCGGGAGACGCTGAGAAGGGAGCTGACGATGGCGAACGATGGCCCACCATTGCCTACGATTGCTCCACCGCCTGTCGGCAACGACTGACCCTTGGGGTGCCACCTTCAATCCGTTTGTGAGGGCTTCAGGAAAGTCCAACGCATGGCAAAATGATCTCGGAGCGTCGAGTCGACAACACATTGCGACGAGCGTATAGGAGAATCGGGATGTATCGAGAAAGCAAAGCGATCGAGACCGCCGCATACTTCCTGAAGAAGAAGGGGGGAGCGATGGATTACCGCGACCTCGTCAAGCTCGTCTACCTGGCCGACCGCGAGCAAGTGAAGTCGAAGGGGAGGACCATCACGGGCGGCGACCTCTACTCGCTTCCTTGGGGACCCATCGTGAGCAACGTCCTCGACGCCATTAGAAACGACGCCCGCGATGCGTGGACGGCGCACATCAAGACCGACAAGGCGCTTAAGCGCTCCACCCTGGTTGTGGATGCTCCCCCTTCGGCGCTGTCGAAGGCCGACATCAAAGCGATCGAGGCTGTTTGGGAGAGGTTCGGCCACATGGACGGGATGCAGCTCATGCGCCATACCTGCGGGCTTCCCGAGCACACCGACACGGAAGGCCGAGTTCCCATCTCGCTCGAAGACGTCGCTCGCGGTGTCGGGCGCACCGAGGACGAGATCGACATGATCCTAGAAGAGCAGCGCGAGCGTGAGGCGATCCAGAGGTTCAAGGCCTCGCTTGAGCGCGTCGCGGTCCATGTTTAGAGGTCGTTTCACAACTTGGCTTTGTGCCTCCCCCTTGCGTCTTCGCGCCCTTGCGAGAACCTGGAACGGAGAGGGCTTCGTTGCGGAACGCAGGTTGTGAAACGACCTCTTAGGGCGGGCGACTTCTTTACAGGGCCTTATCCTCCGGGTTCGGGCAAGAAGCGGCGCTTCATCGTCGTCACGGACGAGGCGGCGGGCGAGGCCACCGTCGTGTGGGTCTATGCCAGCACGTCGACGAGCGACCGGACGGTGACGCTCGGCAAAGGCGTCCACCCCGAGATCACTCAGGACTGCAACGTCGTCTACGAGGAGGCCGAGGTCGTGAAGACCGCGACGATCCGGGCAGCGATAGCGGGCGGCGCCCTCACGCAAGCGGTGCCTCTCGACTCCGCGGTCCTCGAGACGGTCCAGGATGGAATCTACGTTTCGGAAGAGACCTCGATCGGTGTGATGGAATACTGCCACGGTCGCTTCCTAAACCTCAACGGATGGTCCAAAGTGATCGTCAGCGGTCGCTGGGATCCAACAACAGCAGCGTCCACGCCGTCTGGCCGGCGAGGAAGAGCGGGAACTGCAGGTCGCTGGGCATCGCGTAGACCGCCACGAGCACCGGCGCCCAGAAGTCCCAGCACGTCAACAGCGTGGGCAGGTAGCGCGCCAGGAACCCGCCCTGCGCGCGGAAAGCATCCACCGTCCGGGCCGGGGAGAAGCCGCTGTCCTTCCACACGAACGCGACGGTCGAGAAGGGGATCGTGACGAGGGGCGTCGAGACGAATGGGTCGAAGAGCACCTTCTTGCCCACCGTCGCTAAGTCCGCCGCGTTGCCCCACACGCCGCTTAGCACCCCGTAAAGCAGGTCGATGTACGCGCCGAGCGTCGCGAAGAAGAGGACAGGGAGCGCCCGGAACGACGCAGTACGCCACGGCCAGCGCGACGGCGACCGCCTGGACGATCAGGAACGGTCGCGCGTTCTGCCGAACCGCCGCGATGCCCCGCGCGGCGGCGAGGGCTAGACGGAAGTCAGGCAAAGAAGCTCACGATGGCAGACCGTGGCGGACGATGGCTCGGAGCAATCGTGGGCGATCGTCCACTACCGTCCGCAGTGGTTAGCCATTCCGCGCCGCGAAATCGCCCATGAAAGCGGCCAACGCCTCGCAGCCCTCGATCGGAAAGGCGTTGTAGATCGACGCCCGCAGGCCGCCGACGCTCCGGTGGCCCTTCAGGCCGTCGAAGCCATGCCCCTCCGCCTCCTTCAGGAAGAGCTTCGTGCGCGCCTCGTCCGGCAGGGTGAAGACCACGTTCATCGTCGAGCGGTTGGCGGTCGCCGCGTGGCCCGTGTAGAAGCCCTCCGACCCGTCGATGGCGTCGTAGAGCAGCCCCGCCTTGCGGGCGTTGCGCTCGGCCACCGCCGGGAGGCCGCCCTGGGACAGGAGGTGCTGGTACACGAGGCCGCAGACGTAGATCGCGAAGGTCGGCGGGGTGTTGTAGCGCGAGTCGTTCGCGGCCTGGAGCCGGTAGTCGAGCATCGGCGGCAGGCCCTGGGGAACGCGCTCCAGCAGATCCTCGCGGATAATGACCAGCGTCGCGCCCGCCGGCCCCATGTTCTTCTGTGCGCCCGCGTACAGGAGGCCGTACCGCGCCACGTCCACCGGGCGCGAGAGCACGTCGCTGCTCATGTCGCAGAAGAGCGGCGCGTCGAACGCGGGGTCCCCCTTCCACTGCACCCCGCCGATCGTCTCGTTGCTCGTGATGTGGACGTAGTCGCCGCTGCACGAGAGTTCGTCTAGGGAGGGCGCCCGACGGTAGCCCTCGCCCCCGCCGTCCCAGGCGACGCGCGGCGCGCCCTCGATCGCCGCCGCCTCCACCGCCTTCTCGCCCCACGCGCCGGTCACCACGTAGTCGCCCCTCTGGCCGCCCCGTCCGAACGCCATCGCGAGCATCGTGAACTGGAGGCTCGCGCCGCCCTGCAGGAAGAGGATCCGGTGCGTCTCCGGCACGCCGAGCAGCGCCCGCAGGTCGGCCTGGGCGGCGGCGTGGATCGCGTCGTACGGCCCGCTCCGGTGGCTCATCTCCAGCACCGACATCCCCGCGCCGCCCCCCTCCAGCATCTCGTCGCGCACCCTCTCCAGCACCTCGACCGGCAGCGTGCCCGGCCCGGCGGAAAAGTTGTGGAGGCGGTGGTAGGCGGACATGGGAGCTTCTTGAGGCATCGAAGGCTTCGGGTGCCACGGGTGGAGGGGATGGCTCGTGCCCCGTCACCCGTGATCCCGAGTCTTCCGAACACGGGTGACGCCCACGCAAGGCACCGGACTCCCCCCGTGGCGCCCTATCCTCAACGGCTTGGTACGTTGTACCTGTAGGACGGACGCCGCGCCACAATAAGGGTCGCATGGAGCTGACCACCGCCCGCCTCACCATCCGACCGCCCCGGCGCGGCGACGGGACGCGGATGGCCGACTACTACGTGCGCAACCGCGAGTTCCTCCAGCCCTGGTATCCCCGCTTCCGCCCCGAGGACGTCGACGCCGGGGCGTGGGAGCGCGCGATCCCCATGATCGACGCCGAGCGGCGCGACAACAAGGCCCTCCGGACGGTGCTCATCGACGCCGAGGGCGTGGCGGGGGTCGCGAACCTCACCGCCATCTCCGCCAGCCCCGGCTTCCGCGCCACCCTGGGCTACAGCCTCGCGGCGCGCGCCCAGGGAAGGGGACTGATGCGCGAGGCGCTGTCGACGCTCCTGCCGGCGGCGGTGGACCGATACCGGCTCCACCGCGTCGAGGCCGCCTACCTGCCCCGGAACGAGCGTAGCGGTCGCCTCCTCCGGTCGCTCGGGTTCGAGCGGGAGGGACTCGCAGGGAGCTACCTGCTCATCGACGGCCGGTGGGAAGACCACGTCCTCACCGCCTGGACCAACCCCGACTGGCGGTAGACCCCTCGGTCGCGGATCGTGGACCCCGCGAGAAGCCGGATGCTCTAAATGGGGACAACGGGAACGCCCCGCACGCAACGGGCCATGTGGAATATGAGC
>CAXTOO010000171.1:0-9163 GCA_964245875.1 uncultured Fimbriimonas sp.
GCCAGGAGCGCGAGGCGTTCGTCGAGCGCGTCCCGGCGCGCGGCGGGGAGCAGGGCTCCGAGGCCCTGCTCCCCGGCGCGCCGGGACGCTAGGAACCCGGCCGGCGAAGGGGGTAAGGTGAGGCTCCCTCTCCCCTCGCCGCAATGGGGAGCCTCGATGCCATGCGAACCGTCCGCCCTCTGCTCGCCTCCGTCGTCCCGCTTGCCCTCGCGCCCGTGGCCCTCGCCCAAGGCGGCTCCTTTGGCGCGAAGAACCCCTTCGGCCCGCCCGACGCCACCGTCCACTACGCCCCCGACCGGACCTACGACCTCCAAGACCTCACGCTCGACCTAAACGTCGACTACCCCCACCGAAGGCTCGACGCCGTCGCCACCAACCGCCTCCTCGCCCTGCGCGACGGCGCGACCGCCCTTCGGTTCCACGCGGGCCAGTTCACGACGATCGACCGCGTGCAGCTCGACGGACGCCCCTCGAAGTTCGTCCGGGATGACGAGGGCATCCTGGTGGAGTGCCCCCCGACGAAGGTCCACGAGGCCCATGTCGTGGTCGTCGCCTACCACGTCTCGAACGCCGACGCGAAGGGGCCTATCCCCGGCTTCCACTTCCACGAGCCCGCCAAGAACGACCCGTCGAAGGCGGGCTTCTGGACCAACGGCGAGACCTCGGACACCCGCAACTGGGCGGTGACGTGGGACTACCCGAACGACTTCGCGACCAGCACCACCCGCACCACCGTGCCGCGCGAATGGGAGGTCGTCGGGAACGGCGTCCGCGCGAGCGACAAGGTCTCGGGCGACCGGCGCACCGTCGTGTGGCGGATGGCCCAGCCGCACGCGACCTACCTCCTCTCGGTCGTCGCGGGGCCGCTCGACGTTCGGAAGGACTCATGGCGCGGCGTGCCGCTCCTGTACGTCGCACCCCGGGGCATGGAGGCCAAGCGCGACTTTACGGTGGAGCACACGAAGGACATGCTGAGCTTCTTCTCCGACCGCCTCGGTGTGAAGTATCCCTGGCCCAAGTACGCCGAGGACTTCACCTACGACTTCGGGGGCGGACAGGAGAACGTCAGCGCCACGACGTTCGGCCTCTTCCTCACCGGCCCGCGCGACGGCGACCACCCGTCCGACGAGCTGCTGTCCCACGAGATGGGCCACCAATGGTTCGGCGACTACGTCACCTGCAAGGATTGGGGCGAGATCTGGCTGAACGAGAGCTTAGCGACCCTCATGCAGATGAGCTACACCCTCCACAGCCGGGGTGCGCACGCATCCCAGCGCGATCGGGAGCAGAGTAGCCAGGACTACTTCCGGGAGAGCCGCCGCTACAAGCGGCCGATGGAGACCAACCTGTACCGCGATCCGGGGGTCATGTTCGACCAGCACACCTATCCCAAGGGCGGCGTTCTGCTCATGTCCCTGCGCACGGAGCTTGGCGACAAGGCGTTCTTCGCGGGGCTGCACGAGTATCTCACGCGACACGCGGACTCGCCCGTCGAGACGGAGATGCTCCAGCAGGCGATGACCGACGCCACCGGCGTGAACCTTCGCCCCTGGTTCGACCAGTGGATCCACAAGCCCGGCCATCCCGTGATCGATTGGTCGTGGAGCTACGACGAGGCCGCCCACGAGGCGGTCGTCTGCATCCGTCAGACCCAGGACACCTCCGCCGGGACCCCGATCTACGACGTTCCCACGAAGGTCAGCCTGATCGTCGGCGGTCGGGTCGTCCGTAGCCCGATCCGTCTCTCGAAGGCCGACGAGTCGTTCCGCGTCCCCGCCGCCGCGCGGCCCGACGCGGTCCTTTTCGACCCCGACTTCGAGTTCCTCCGCGAGATCCCCACGGAGCCGTGGTCCGACGCCGAGCTGCCCGCCGTGGCCACGCTCGCCCCGAACGCCGTGGACCGGCAGTTCGCCTTCGCCAAGATGCTGGTCGGTTCCCCTTCGCCCGCGCTCGTCGAGCGGGCGGCGGCGATCCTTGGGGCGGACAAGGATCGTGAGGCCGCGATCCTCGACGTCTCCGCCCTGGCCGCACTCAAGCAGCCCGAGCTGAGGCCCTTCTGGCTTTCCGAGCTGACCCACGCGAACCCCGCCCGCCGCGGCGCGGCGACCCGCGCCCTCGGGGACCTGCCCGTGGACCCCGCGACGAACGAGCGCCTGCGCTCGCTGGTGGACGACACGCAGCCCTACGCCGCCGTCGCGGGCGCCCTCGCCTCGCTCGCAAAGCTGGACTATGCGGGTTCCGCCGCCCTGTTCGAAGGGATCGCGAAGACCGAGGGTCCCGCCGCGGTGCGTGGTCCCGCCCTCACCGCGATGGTCGCGCACGATGCGTCCGGCGCGGTCGAACTGATGTTCGCGATGTTCGACGAAGCCCTTTCCGACGATTCCCACGGGGCCGCGTTCACGGCACTGGCCGTCTACAAGGGCGATGACCCCAGGATCCTGACGACGCTTCAGGGCACATTGAAGACGAGCGACTTCAGGCTGATCTCCCAGGCCGTCGCGATCGCCCGCGCGCGGCATGAGAAGGGCGTGATCCCGGACCTCATCATCCTCAAAGCCCGCGTTCCGCAGGCAGGCAGCTTCATCGACGAGGCGATTAAGGAGATCGAGGCCAAGCCACAGGGCTGAACGCCCCTCGCGCGCGGTCCCACGATGACGCGCGACGGGACTCTCGCGCCACAATGGGGCGTGCGCATCGGGGTGTTCGATTCGGGACTCGGTGGTCTCGCCATTGCGCGGGCGATCGGTCGCCGCCTTCCCCAGCACGATCTGTTCTACCTCGGCGACACGCTTCGCGTCCCCTACGGCGGGCGCTCGCAGGCGGCAGTCCACGGCTTCGTCGCGGAGGCGCTGAACTATCTCTTCGAGCACGACTGCCACCTCGTCGTGCTCGCCTGCAACACGGCTTCGGCGGAGGCGTTGCGGAAGAGCCAGCAGGAGTACCTTCCCCGCTTCTATCCCGAGCGGCGGGTGCTCGGGGTGGTGATCCCCACCGCCGAGGCGGTCGTCGTGACCGGCGCGCGCCGCGTGGGCGTTCTCGCGACGAAGAGCACCGCCGCCTCGGGGGCGTACGAGCGCGAGATCGCCCGCCAGGCTCCCGACGCCGAGGTGCGTGTCGTCCCCGCGCCGCTCCTCGTTCCCCTCGTCGAGAGCGACGGCCTGCGCTACGCCGACCCGATCCTCGACGACTACCTCGCGGCGCTGGGGAGAGTGGATTGCCTCGTCCTCGGCTGCACCCACTACGGTCTGCTCAAGGATCTCGTCCGGGCTCGTATCTCGGTGCCCGTGATCGTCCAAGAGGAGATCGTGCCGGAGAGTCTTGCCGACTACCTTCGCCGCCACCCCGAGCACGACGAAAAGATCGGGCGAAGCGGGGAGCGGATCTACCACGTCACGGACTTAGGACCCGGCTACGAGGCCCTCGCTCGTACCTTCGCGGGCGAGGACATCCGGCTAGAGCGGGTGGAACTATGAGGAAGAGTCCAGGTTTTAAAGACTGGACACGGGTTTTGGTCACACGAGGCATTGACCTGCATCCGTGGCACCCGGAGGCTCTCCGTTGACCCACCTCTCCTCCATCGAACTCTCGCGCGAAGCGCTGTTCCATAATGTCGATGCTTTTCGGCAACAGACCCGTTCGCTTGCCGAGGAGGCCCAGTGGGTATGGACTCCTTGGATTACGGCGGTCGTCAAGGCGAATGCCTACGGTCATGGCCTCGACGAGATCGTCTCAATGCTCGAGGGTCAGGTCGAGTTTTTCCAGGTTGACGATCTCGACGAGCTCAGGCGTCTCCGAAGGGTTTCCCAAACCAACGCGCTTGTCTTCGGCTACGTCCCGATAGCCCAGGTCGAGGAAGCTCAAGAACTGTTTTGCGAACTGTCGGTCTACGATGTGGCTCAGCTCGAAGAACTCGCCCGACTCGACGGCGGGCAGTTCAGTATCAAGATCGACGCACTCCTGGGACGTCAAGGCGTGCTTCCTCACGAAGTCGATACGTTCATCAAAACAGCGGGCGCTCTCAATCTCCGACCGGTGGCCGTCTATGCTCACTACGCGAACATCGAGGACACGACCGACCTCACCCACGCCGACGCGCAGGAAGCGCTGTTCTCTGAGGTCTACGAGAAGTTCGAGGCCAAATGGCCGGGCGTTGGGAAGCACATCTCGGCCACATCGGGGTTGCTCGCTCACGAGGACCCTCGAACATGGACCTCAATGGTCCGGCTCGGGATCGGCCTCTACGGCCTGTATCCAAGCGCCCCGCTCGCGCGAAGCCACGCCCACCTTGACCTCAGGCCCGTCATGCGCTGGGTGAGCCACCTTGCCCAGGTCAAGACGTTGCCTTCGGGTCATCCCGTCGGCTACGGCCTCACCTACCGCACGGCCCGCCCCACGACCATCGGCATCGTCCCGCAGGGCTACAGCGACGGCTATGACCGGGGACTTTCCAACGTGGGCGAGGTGCTCGTCCACGGCCGACGCTGCCCGGTTGTCGGCCGCGTGGCGATGAACATGTTCGCGATCGACCTCACCCCCGCGCCCAACGCGCGGGCGGAGGACGAGGTGGTGCTCCTCGGGGCGCAGGGCGAGGAGCGCATCACCGCCGAGGAGATCGCGGCCAAGCTGGGCACGATCAACTACGAGGTGGTCGCCCGCGTCTCGCCCCTCCTGCCAAGGGTCATCGTCTGACTTTGGACTGCGGGTTTTCCGCCGCTTTGTCCCGGCGACAGAGTCGACCCGCGCTTCGCGCGGAAAGAAATCGGGCCTGAGTCCCGCAGTCCCAAAGGGTCAGTCGCAACCGTAGTACCATGTCGAACTCGTGTCGGGGTTCATGTCGCCCGACCGGTGGCCCGCCGGATCGACCAGCGTCGCGTCAAACTGCCCAGAGCCGTTCATGTGCTTCGCGTGGGAGTCCGCGAAGATCATCGAGCCGCCGCTGGGGTCCCAGTTCGTGAAATAGCCGCAGTCGTAGCCGTAGCGCGTGCAGTCGGTGTCCACCTTCTTGTCGAAGAAGCCCATCATCTCCAGCCGGATCACGCGCGTGTTCGCGGGGTCGCTGTATTGCGTGTCGGTCACCGGGATCGTCGTAGGGTAGTTGGCGAACGAGTTGTTCTGACTCGATTCGCCAGCCGCCGTAGTAAAGTTGCAGTGGCTGAACCGGTAAGACGATCCGTACGCCTTCCAGTAGCTCGGCGCGTTTCTCGCCATGCCGATCTCCTGCGCGAGGTACGGGCTGCCCGAGTCGAGCGGGCTCTTGAAGATCTCTCCGCTCTTGCCGTAGGGCAGAAGCAGCACCTCCGTGCCGTGGTGCTTGCCGTCGGCGTAGATCGTCGGGTCGCTGTTGTAGGCGTAGAAGATGGGCATCACGTCGTCGCTGTCGCCCAGGTACAGTTTCGTCGTGAGGCCGATCTGCTTCGCGTTGGAGAGGTCGACGGTCTTCTTCGCGGCGAACTTCGCCTGCGCGAACACGGGGAAGAGGATCGCCGCCAGGATCGCGATGATCGCGATCACGACGAGCAGTTCGATGAGGGTAAAGGCCTTTTGCATAGTGCTCTCAGGAAGGCCACCCACGCCGTATCCAATCGCGTCGGTGGCCCTCTCTTTCGAGAGCGCTCCGCGATCCCTCCGCCGGTACTAACCGGATCAGGTTCAAGGGTCATCCGGCATCCCAGCCGGAAATCTCAGCCCGTAACGAGCACCCCCTGCGGGTTGGTCTTCCGGCTTTAGTATACGGCTGTTCGTTGTTGGTTGTTAGGTCTGGGCCAAAAGCCAACAGCCAACTACAGATCCTTGATCTTCCCCGCCCGCACCCGATCCACCTCGCGGCGCGAGTCTTGCTCGGCGATGGTCTGGCGCTTGTCGTAGTTGGCCTTGCCCCGTCCGACGCCTATCCGCACCTTCACGCGACCCTTGTCGTTGAAGTACACGCCGAGCGGGATGAGCGTGAAGCCCTTCTCCATCACCTTCCGCTGCAGCGCGTCGATCTGCGCACGGTGCAGGAGGAGTTTGCGGTCGCGTCGCCGCTCGTGTGCGAAGACGCTCGCCTGCTCGTACGGCTCCACGTCCATGTTCAGGAGGAACATCTCGCCGTCGATCACGCGGCAGTACGCATCGTTCAGGTGGCCCTTGCCCAGGTAGAGGCTCTTGACCTCCGACCCCTGCAACGCGATCCCCGCCTCCACCTCGTCCGAGATGGCGTAGTCGAAGCGCGCCTTCCGGTTCTGGATCGAACCGGGCGCCTTCGCTTTCTCCTTTCCTCCCTTCGCCATCCTGACCTGAAGGTACCCCCGGCTGGAAGCCGGGGTGACGAGTGGCCGGAGATGCCTCCTGGAAGGAGGCACCACAATAGGTTATGACCTTCACCGCCTCCGCGCCCGGAAGGTGCGGCATCGTGGGCAATCCGAGTGACCTGTACGGCGGCAAGGTCCTCTCCTGCTCGCTCGACGCGTGCGCGACGTGCCGCCTGACCGTCGGCGAGGACGAATCGCTACCCGAGGATCGCACCCTCTGGGATGCGGCCTTCGCCCACTTCCCGGTGGAGGGGCCGTGCCGGGTCGAGTGGACGACGGACATCCCGCTCTCAAGCGGTCTCAGCGGCTCGACCGCGTTGCTGGCGACCACCGTCGCGTGCCTCATGCAGGCGCGCGGCGAGGTGGTCGCGCCGGACGTGGAGTTCGCGATGCGCTTACGCGACGTTGAGCGGGAGAAGGTGCTCTGCGGCTATCAAGATGCGCTGATGATCACGCTGGGCGGACTGCGGCTGATGGACTTCGCCGGCAAGGGTCCCGTCGCGCCAGGACCGTTGCCGACCTCGCGGACGATCGACGCGCCGCTTCCCTTCCTATTGGTGACGACCGGGGTCGAGCGGCTGAGCGGATCGGTCCACGGCCCGATGGTCGATCGCTGGCTGAAGGGCGATCCGTCGGTGGTCAAGGCGATGCAGGCGCTGCCCGACCTCGCGGAGTTCGGGGCGAAGGCGCTCGTGTCGGGAGACCTGAAGGGGCTGGGCGATCTGATGACGATGAACCACCGCTTCGTCGCCTCGCTGGGGGGTTCGGGCGAGGCGATCGACGCGCTGATCGCCCGCTGCAAGGCCCACGGTGCGCTCGGCGCAAAGCTGGCGGGCGCGGGCCTGGGCGGGACGGTGATCGCGCTCACGGAGTGTTCCGAAGCGCTGCAGGCTTCCTTGGAGCGCGACGGCTACACGCGGTTCCTGCGTCCCGAGGTGGTGCCGGGATTGACGGTGGAGAGTCCTGTACCGGCATGATTTTTCACGCTCCGAAATCGGTTTCCGGAGCGTGACGAGTCACGCCGCTACCTTGCCGAACAAAGTATCCTTGTTCCGATGGAGCCGGAACGGTTGGCGGTGCTCGGGGCGGCCAGCCTGCGCTACGCGCCCACGATCTGCGCCGGACTCGCGATCTACTTCGGCGAGCAGCCGCTGGAGGTCCGCTTCTGGGACGCCGATCCCGAGCGGCTCGACCTTTTCGACCGGTTCGCGCGCTACCTCTTCGAGCTGAACAAGACGCCGCACCTGCTGATGTCGACCGAAGACCCCCACGAGGCGATTTTCGGCAGCGACCGCATCGTGATCGCGCTGGACGACCACGGTGCGGAACGGTTCCTTCCCGACGCGACCTCCGTGACGGTGGTCGAGGCGTTGCGGCTTCAGTTCCCAGACGGCGCGAAGGTGCTTGACCTGCGCGACGACCTCGCGATTCCCGAACCCACGGAAGAGGAGGTGCGCGCCCTTCCGCACGACATCATGCGCTACCTGCGCGGCGACGACTGGGCGTACGGCTTCCTGCGCGAGCAGGCGGAGTCGCCGGTCAAGCTCTGGCTCCAGGCGGGGCAGAGATAGTGACGGGTGGCGGGTTGGGGAATTCGCTTGTTCGGACCCTCACCTTCAACGACCACTCTGCCAAGTATCCTTTCCTCGATGCTTCCCGCCTTGCTGCTCGCCGGATCGGCCAACGTGCCGATTTTGCGGCTGAGTCCGCTCTTCTCGGACGGGGCGGTGCTACAGCGGGGGATGGAGGTGCCCGTGTTTGGCTCCGCCGCGCCCGGAACCGAAGTCTCGGTGAGCCTGGGAACGGCGAAGGCGAGCGCCAAGGCGGACGCGACGGGCCGCTGGATCGCGCGGTTCAGGCCCCTCAAGGGCGCTGGCCCGTTCTCTTTGACGGCGAGTGGAGGAGGAGAGACGCTCAAGTCCCGGGGGCTGCTTTCCGGCGAGGTATGGATCGCCGCGGGGCAGTCGAACATGGAATTTCCGGAAGCGAAGGCGGACGACTACGACCGCGCGAAGGCGGAGGCGAACCCGAGCATTCGGGTCTTCACCGTCGAGAAGGCCGCCACCGGCACGCCGCAGGCGGAGGTGAAGGGCCGGTGGGAAGCGTCTTCGCCGGAGTCGATCGGGCACTTCTCGGCGGTCGCACTCTCCTTCGCGCGAGAGGTCAACCGGAAGCTGGGGGTTCCGGTCGGGATCCTCTCGGCGACCTGGGGCGGCTCGCCCGCCGAGGCGTGGACGCCGCGCGAGGCGATGGTGGAAAAGCCTTCTCTCAAGCCGCTGGTGGACACCTACGACGCGGCGCAGGGCGACTATCCCGCCGCCCTTGCGACTTACCGGCGCTTGATGTCGGACTACGTGAACTTCAAGCACAACGGGGGCAACGAGGGGTTCATGCACGACTGGCAGGCGGTGGAGAGCTCCGAAGCCGACTGGACCAGCGTGGTGGCGGCGACGCCGTTTCCCGCGGAGTTCGACGGGGCGGCGTGGTACCGCAAGTCGGTCGACGTGCCGGCAGAGTGGCTGGGCAAGCCGCTCGTGCTGAGCCTCGGCGCGGTGGACGACTACGACACAACCTACTTCGACGGCATCCGGGTGGGTCGCACGGGGATCGAGGACGACAACGGCGATGCGACGACGAGCCGCCGCTACCGGATCGCGCCCGGCATCGTTCGTGCGGGGCGGAACGTGATCGCGGTGCGGGTTTTTGACACGGGCGGGTCGGGGGGAATCTTGGGTCCCGCATCCGAGATGCGCCTCGCGCTGGCGGACGGTTCAGAGTCGATTCCGCTCGATGGCGACTGGCGATTTCGCATCGAGAAGGCGCTTGACGCGAAGACGCAGATTCCGGAGCGGCCGGTCGGCCCCGGCAACCCG
>CAXTOO010000172.1:0-9127 GCA_964245875.1 uncultured Fimbriimonas sp.
GTGGTCTCGCTGGCTTTGGAGGTCCGCCACGAATCTAGGCCGAGCGGAAGAGTGCGAGCCGACAGGGGGCGGGCGAGAAGGTCATTCTCTGCGCTAGCGGATCACTCGGTGGTGCTCCCGACGACGAGACTCCTACTACCCTGCTGCTCCATCTCGCCTTCAGCCTCGCCGTGTCGGTAAGCCTGGATTGGACCTTCGGCCAACGTCATTTCCCCTTGCTCCCGCTCACCCTGCCTTTCCTCGCGCTCCACGTTGCAGGCAGGCGTCCGTGGGTGGCGGCGCAATGGCTCGATCCGATGGAGCCGCCCCGGAGTCCAGCCCGTACCCTGAGGAGGCCCGCGCCGCCGGCTCCTTGATGTCTCGCTCCGGACAGGGTGTTCGCGAGGCGACCAGGACGGCTCAGTCATCCCCCGCCGTGAGCGCGTCATCGTAAGGAGACGGGGCGAACTCCCGGAACGGGCTGCTGACATTCCCGTAGGTTCGATCCGCCTTGCCGCGGCGTTCCCCGATGTTCTACAGATTCTCCGCCCCTTTGGACGCGTGGTCTTTCAGTTTTAGATTCTGCGACTTATCCACTGAAAATCCATCGTTTCCTTTGACACTGGCGTCATAAGGATTGCGGAGGAACGTCCCTTACGGATTCTGGCGGAAACACTGGCTGATCGACCCACCTTCCGGCGCTGTCCGCGGAATCGCTCATTTGGGTGTCCTCGCGGCGCGGGGATGGTGGACACGAAACTGACCCTGCTCATTAGGGATGCTCACCTTCGCGGCCCGGAGATCCTCCTCTGTTGATTTACCGTTGGCCCACGTCGCATCGTCCCTTTCCTCTACCGTGCCTCACCGCCTGCGGATCCACAAGCGGCACACCCCGGTGTGCCCAGGATAGAACGATGAACGACAACAAATCCACGCACCTCGTCCAAGGCCTCTTCTTGGGCAGTGGCGACCGACCCTTCGAACTCTCGCCCGCGGACGATGCGGAGCACCGCGCCACAGACCCTGACGGCAAGTACCGCATCGTGCGCGTCTCCGCGGCGGGGGCGAGGAGTTGACGCCGTCCGGAGAGGTCACGTGGCCCCTTCCCTTTGAAGAGAAGGCCCGCCTTCAGGAGCTTCGCAACCTGTGGGTGTTGGACACCCCGAACGAACGCGCGTTCGACGGCATTTCGGAGATCGCGGCGGAACTCCTCCACGCGCCCATAGCCGCCGTCACCCTTGTGGACGAGTTCCGTCAATGGTTCAAGGCGGAGGTAGGTCTGGGTTGCGAGGAGACCGGACGCGATGTCTCCTTCTGCGCCCATGCCATCCTGAAGACCGAGACGATGGTTGTCGAGGACGCGACGCAGGACCCTCGGTTCCGCGACAACCCGCTCGTCACGGGTCCTTTGGGCATCCGCTTCTATGCGGGCGTCCCCCTGCGAACGCCTCGCGGCCACAACGTCGGGGCTCTGTGCGTCATGGACACTCGTCCGCGCCACATCGAGCCGCGTCTGCTCCGCCTGCTGGAGCGGCTGGCGTCCTTGGCGGTCGATGCGCTGGAGAGCAGTCGCGCCTGATAGCCCTTCCTTCCCGCTCGCCTGCGGAGCGACGAAGAAGGCACGCGGCTACGCACACATGGGACGCGACTCGATCATCCGCACGAGCAGGGCGTCGAGGCGGTCCTGGTTCGACTTCGCCACGTCCCGGTGTGCGTAGTGGACGCGCGCGTCGGCGAGGAGCAGACGGGCCTCCAGCGCGGCGGAAGCCACCTCGGCAAGCTGCTTGAGGACCAGGACGGATCGGCTGGGAAGCTGGTGGGTCTGGGTGTGCAGGACGCACACCGTGCCCAGAGGTAGGCCCGTCCCGTCGAAGATCGGTGCGCCTGCGTAGAAGCGCACGTAGGGCTCTCCGACCACATAGGGCAGATTGCAGAAGCGCGGGTCCTTGCGGAGATCCTCTACCACCAGCGCGTCATGCTCGAGGATCGTGTGCGCGCAGATCGCGACGCTGCGCTCCAGTTGCCGCAGGGGCGTGCCGATGCTCGCGAGGAACCGCTCCTCGTTCTCCTCCATCAGCGAGACGATGCCGATGGGGGTGCGGCAGGCGTCCGTCGCCTCACAGGCGATCGTGAGCATGGCGCGGTCGTTCTGCCGAGTGTGCGGCGCGTACTCCCGAAGGGAGTCGAGCCGAGCCTTTTCGAAGACGTGGGTCGGGTGCATGGCGTTCGAAGTCCTTGACCCGCCTTCGGGTCCATGAAAATAAGGCGTTGGATTCCGGGTCGCCTAACCGTACGATGTTAATAAACCTAGAGTTCGTCACACATTTGCTAAAAAGTGAAGAAACGTCTTCGGCGCGTTGGCCTGCCACCCTCCGCCTGACCCATGCCCTCGCTCCAGAGCGTGGGGAGGCTGGAGCTCCATTCGAGAATGGACGACAGAGCGGTGTGGCTACGGTGACCACCGCGCCGAAAGGAAGGCGGTTCCAGGGCGAACCTCTCCTTCGTGCGGCAGCCAGACGGCACGGCCTGGAGGCGCCAGCCGCCTGGCAATCTTATGCGGAGCTCCCACACGCTCTGGGGCGGAGCCTTCCCGCGTGGGGGAACCGCTCCGTTCGATGGATCGGAGGCTAACGCCCGTAGAGGCGGCTGGACTGGAGGAGGCGCTGGCGACCCGTCTCGCAGGGGACGGCGATGTGGCCGGAAGGATCGAACTCCTTGCCGATCCAGGGGCAGCCCGCTGGGACGTAGACCTCGAGGCGGGTTTGGCTGTAGCCCCCGGGGACGTAGCGCACGTAGTAGCCGTCCGGATGGAGGGACCAGCGACCGGAGGGAGTCGTGCGGCCTCCCTTGCCGAGGGGCGGGACGCCGTCCAGGACGGCGATGTGCTCGACGTCCTCGTAGCGCGCGCCGGGTGCGGAGAGCTTCTCGCGGATTTCATTCTCCGCCTGGTGGATGCGCCTGAGGAGCGGCGGCTCCTTCACGAGGCCTCGGTCGAGCGCCGCCTGACCGATCACGGACATCGCGTCGCCGTCCAGGTCGCGGATCTGCTTGGGGGTGAGGAGTTGGCGACCGACGTCTTGGAGGTCGGAGGAGAGATCGGAGAACTTCGTGCGGGCGATGATGCCCCAGAGGAGCAGCTGGATCTCGCGTTGCGGGATGTCCGGGTGGGCGACGGAGTTGGCGGCGATGTCGGAGACGGCCTTCTCCGCCGGGCCTTTCGGAGGGGCGTAGAGGTAGGCGTCCCCCTTGCCGGGGCCGTAGGTGCCCGCATGGAGGCAGTAGGACTGGACGACCGCCCCGTAGGCTCCCTCCTGGAGGATAAAGCCGCCGTTCGGGCCTCGCTCGAGGTCGGGCAAGGGCTTGGCTTCGGGATTGAAGCCGTCCTTGTCGGGCGCCTCCCACTTCGCGTCGGCGAGCGAGGTGGTGATGGCCGGTCCCTTCTTGAAGAGGTCCTCGACGCCGGGCAGGTGGGGGGTGCGGATGCCGGGGATCTGAGCGAACGCGCCCACGGCACAGGCGGCGAGGGCGAGGAGAACGAGGGGACTCTTCATAGGATGGTTGCCGATAGTATGGAGCTTGTGGGGTCGCTTGAGGGTCATTCCGTACTCACCGGACGGTCAGCACCTGCGCGAATCCTACACAAAAAACGTCAGCAGTGCAAACAAGCCTATGATCGCGCCGCCCAGGGGCAGACACCCTAGGAAGCGGCGGGAGCGGGCGGAGATCTCGATGTGGCCGCTGGGGGTCTCGTGGCGGGAGACCACATCGGCGGCGATGTTCTTCTCCTGGAGGCTCTTGATCGTGCCGAGCAGCTTCTGGAGGTCGGCCTCGGACGTGCGCTGCTTGATCTGGATCTCCATGAGGAGCCGCTCGAGTTCCAGGCCGTGCATGGCGGCGATCTTGTTCAGCTCGGACTGCTCCTCGGGCGAGAAGAACTGGTCCATGTTGCGCAGCACGTACGCGGGGTAGCTGACGTCGCCGCTCTTGAAGCGGCTCTCCAGCTCCATGTCGCTCCATTTCGCGAGGAAGGCGGAGTCGTCGGAGGACAGGTGCTCTTGGCTCATGGTGCGGCGCTTTCTAGGCTCTACGATCCTTAACGTGATCTTGGCGGTCGGAAGTTCGAAATGGGCGATGATCTTCGCGTTGGTCTCTCCTTCCATACGCATCCTTTGCAGGAGGCGGACCCTGGCGAAGAAGTCGGCGACCCACGCGGCGAGGAGGACCCTCTCCGTGTCGCGGATCATGCGCTGGAAGAGCGCGGCGTCCTCCTTGGAGAGCCAGGTCTGCTCCTCCAGCACGCCCGGCGGCAGTTCGATGGCGATCTGCGCCTCGACGATTTCCTTCAGCTGGGTCATCGCCGTGCCCAGCTCGCCGTCCGCAGGGACCACGAAGTCGATCCTCGACTGCCTCAAACGGCGAAGCGTCTCTTCCCGCACGATGCGGGCGAGCTCGAACTTGGTGTCGAGGTCGACGAACTGCGGGACGACGTCCAGCAGACGCATGACCGTCTGGCCCACCTGCTTCACCTGGCCCTGCTTCCACGCGCCGATGGTGCGGCGGGCGTACGCGTACGCGCCGTCGCCGTACCGCTCGCGGTATGCCTGCAGGACGCGGTCGACCGTCTCGGGCTCCATCGCGAAGAAAATGCGCGTCACGCGGTCCACGAGCGAGCCGTAGCGGTGGAACGACTTGCTGAGCGTGGGCGCGCTGCCGCTCTCCAGGCGCGGCGGACCGAGGTCGGCCCACCGGACGCGGTACGGTCGGCGGACTCTCCGGTACAGGTCTCGGATAGAGGCCATTCCTGACCATAGTATAGGACCTATAAGACCTATTGGTCCTATACGGCCCTCGGACGACTCCGCCGATAGCCCCATGCGGCCACGAGGCCTAGTGGCAGCCAAACCGGCATCATCGCCACGAGCCACAGCCCGACCGAGGCGAAGGCGCGGCCGGTGGCGCGCAGGGTGCCGGTGGCGTCGCCCCAGGTCTGGGCCATCCAGTCGGTGGGGGCGGCGGGTGAGCTCGGGCGCGAAGCCTGGGTGAGGGTCACGACGATCTTGCTGCGCGCCGCCTGGTCGCCGAGGTTTCGCCGCTGGGCCACGATCTGCTCGATCTCCGTGCGGACGCCGGTGAGCTTCTCCTGGACTTCCAGCACGTCCGAGATCCTCCGCGCTGCGCCGAGGATCGCGCGGTAGGCGTCCTCCTGCACCCGGAGGCTCTTCAGGCGGGCATCCATATCGACTGCTTGGGCGGTCACGTCCTCCGTACCGACCGTCTTTTCGAGGCGGGTGCCGAGCGCTTCGAGGTCCGCGACGCTCTGCTCGAAGCGGCCCTCGGGGACGCGCACGGTGATGCTGAGGTTGGGGTTCGGCCCGGCGAGGTCGGAGCCCTGCGAAGCCTCCACGAGGCCGCCCACGCTCCGGGCCACCCGACCGACCGCGCCTTCGCCCTTCCTCACGTCCTCGACACGCAGGGTGAGCTGCGCGTTACGGACTACCATGCGAGAGGCGGCGGGCGTCTCCTCTGACGCCAGCCGAGCCTGGGGCTTTGAGAGTGTGATGCCGGATGCGGCGACGGCCGTGGGAGCCTTCGCCGCGAAGGACGCGCGGCCTTCCTCCTTCATCGAGCCGTTGCCGCAGCCGACGACGAGAAGGGGGGCGAGGAGCAACGGCGCAGCGCGCATGACACTGGGTGCCGCGGCGCAGCCACAGGGTTCAAGGCGAACCCCTTTGAGAGTGCGGGAGCTCGCTCCCGCTTTCGCACCGCGAGCTTGCTCGCGCGTCATCATCGCGCACCCCGCGCCGCGGCGCAGGCCTCCGCGCCGGCGAAGCGAGCCTCTCACGAGGCGTCTAATCTAAAATCTAAGCCCCATAAAAGCTAGCGGTGCATCTCGTTCACATCGCTGGGCGACGGCTGGAACGACGGCGCGTTCGACTGCGCGTGGCCCGCCGCGGCGACGTTCGGGTACTCGCCCATCTGCTGGCCGGAACCCTTCTGCGGCTGGTCGTAGCCCGGCACTACGGTGCCTACAGGCTTTGCGCCCTTGCCATAGCGGGTCGCGGGGTTGAGGCCACCGGTGGAGTCCGCGAGGCCCTCGTCGCCATAGGGATCGCCCGCCTTCGGATAGGTGTGCAGGTCGGGGCGCGGCGTGGTGGCCGAGGAGAAAGCCTCATAGCCCTTGAACCGGCAGCCGACGACCGACGCGGCGACGGCGGCGAGGAGGGCGAGGCGAAGGGCGAGGCGCATCGGGATCAGGATACCAGCGGAGAAGAAACATGGTTCTCCGCCTTGCGTCTGGTCACTGGTCACTCTTCCCTCTTCCCTCTTCCTTAAATCAACTGCATCCTCGGCCGCACCTGGATAAGCGGCATCGACACGCGCGGCGGTTGCGAGAGCACGAAGAGGATGGTGCGGGCGATGTCGTCGGCGACGAGCATCTCGCCCTTAGCCACCTTCTCCTCCTTGTTCGGGTTGCTCTCGGCGGTCATGTCCGTATAGACGAGGCCCGGCTCGATGAGGCAGGCGTTCACGTTCTGCTTCGCCACGCCGCGCCCAAACGAGTCCACGAAGCCGTGGAGGCCGAGCTTCGACGCAACGTACACATCGCCGCCCTCCGAGCGGGTCTTCGCGCTCATCGAGCCGAGGAACACGATGTGGCCGCCGCCCGCGGCTTGGATCTTCGGCGCGGCGAGCGCCGCGAGGTGCATCGGCCCGAGTAGGTTCACCTGCATCGCCTCGTCCCAGTCGAAGTGCCTCATCTTCGTGACCGACGACGCGCCGATGCCCGCATTCACGACCACCGCGTCCAGACCGCCCAGCGCCACCTCGGCCTCGTCGACGAGCCGCGCGAGGTCCTCCACGCTTCCCTGGTCGCCCTTGCCGACCGTCGCCTCCGGGAGGTACTCCTTCCCCGCCGTCACGTGACTCGGATGGCGGGCGAAGGTAAAGACCCGCGCGCCTGCCTCCAGCAGATGGCGGCACGTCGCGAGGCCGATCCCCGCGGTGCCGCCCGTCACGAGCACCCGGCGGCCTTCGAGCGAGTGCGTTCCTTCCCTTTCCACCCCACCGTCTACGTTGTGCCCGGCCAAACGTGCGCTCGGCTATAGTACGGCTGTGCTGCTCGTCGCCCTCTCCGGCCTTGTGACCCTGCAATTCGCGTCGCTCCCGCTCCCACAGGCGCTGGAGCGGCTCTCGCAGGCAACCGGTCGACGGCTTGTCTGCTCCGAAACGTTGCGCGACGAGGTGCTGGTCGCGCGACTCAAGGACGCCGACGAGGAGCGCGTGATGCGGGAGATCGCGTTCGCCTTCGACGCCCGCTGGGACGAACAGTCGAGCCGCCTCGCGCTGACCCCTGACCCACGGGCGCGGGCCGCGCGGGCGGCGGCGGCGCGGCGCCTGCGAACGGATACGCTGGCAAAAAGCCTCGTGGAGAGTCTCAAGCCCCTGATCGAGCACCCCCGCTTTGGTCGCGCCGAGGCTCAGGCCCTTCTGAAGCAGCGCGACGCCGCCGTGAAGGCGCGGGCGGAACGGATGCGCAAAGTCAAGGCCGAGGACGACTCCGACGACCAGCCGCCGGAAAGCACGCCCGCCTCCCGCGCGAACCTCCGCCTCGCGAAGGCAATGGGCATCGCCAACCTCCTCGCTATGCAGAGCGGCGAACGAAACGTCTACGCCGAACGGCCCACTCCCATGCAGCGGGGCTTCTCCGCCGACGCGGAATCCATACTCGCGGACTACCGTCGGGAGCAGGCATTCCTCGATCCCCTGCAAACCATCGCGCGGGTTAGGCTCGCCGTTTCCTATGAACCGGGCGAGGGTTTCACCTTCATGCTCCAAGCGTTTGAACCTCACGGCGAGATCGTCGATGGCGATGCCCTGATGCTGAGAGACTCGCCCGAATCTGACGAGACCGAGCCGAAGCCCTCAACCGAGAAGCCCCTTGACCTTCCCGCGGAAACCCGCGACGTCCTCGCGCTCGTGGCGCGCGGCGCGGCGCGGGACGATCTTTCGCCCGCTTGGCGAACCAAGATCGCCGACCCCGTGACGAACGAGCCCACCGCACCCTCTCCCGGCGGCCTGCTCGTCGCGGCGGCGGAGGCGAGGGGTCAAAACCTGATCGGAACGGTCTCCGAACTTTCGGCTCGCCTGATCCGCCCTAGGACCCCGATCAACGCCGCGTCGGTGCTGGAGGCGATGCGCGGCAACGTCGCCCTGCGCGACGGGTGGCTCATCGCCAAGCCCCTCGAGCGTCCGGTTCGCGCCGCGAGAGCCGACGTGCGGGACCTTTTCGCCCATTGCGTCGCGCAGGGCGGTCTCGACGTGGACACCGCCGGCGACTGGTGCACCCGCTATCCCGGAAGCCATCCCGCCATAGATTGGGTAGGCAACGGGCTCGCACTTCTCGTCACCCGAACGACGATCGGCTTCGATCCGGACGAAGTAGGACTGTGGGCCGCGCTGCCGCTCCGCGCACGAACGGCCCTTCGCGAGGGCCGAAGCGTCCGGGTAGTCGATCTTCCGGAGGCCGCTCGGGAGCGGGTCGCACAAAGGGTGTATTGGACGAACCCGATGGAATCTCTGGAGACCGAGCCCACCGAGACGGTTCCAGCGGGAGTCCTCGGCGGCACCCTATCGTTGAAGATCGAGGAGAACCCGGTGGCCCTCTCATGGGCCGAGACGGTCGCCGAACCCCTGCTGGCCTTCCCCCTCACGCCGGAGCGGTTCGGAACGCGGGCCGCCTCCCAGGAACGCACGGGGAAGACGGTGTTCTACGCGCACTTCCGAATGGGCTTGCACCGCGCCTACACGATCACCTTGGACTTCCCCAACCTTCCCAAGGCGGCGGCTTGGGAGATGGGCGAGACGTTCTTCAACCCTAAGGGCGTGCCCGTCGCCGCCCTCCCCACGGCCTTTGTCAAGCAGGCCGACGAGGCCAAGCAGAAGGCCCTCGAAACAATCGGCGACTAACCGCTTCCGGACTCCCCTCCTCGTCGTCACGGGCGATCGCTTTCGTCCATCACAAAATCGCGTCGGACGATGAGGAGGGGCTGGGGGTGGAGAAAGAATACTGATCCGGTTCCAAGCACCCCACAAGCCCGTAGGTGCTGTCTTGGTTTGTCAAGCGGTCGTTGGCTTTCGGTGTTGCGGG
>CAXTOO010000173.1:0-8942 GCA_964245875.1 uncultured Fimbriimonas sp.
CCGCAGCAGGTATCGGCCTCCTCCATCTCCACCAGATCCAATCCTGGGATCGCACCGAGCAACTCCCGCGGAGCGTCGCGAACGCCCTGCCCGTGCGCGAGGTGGCAGGCGTCGTGGTAGGTGATGGTCGCGTCAAGCCGCCCCTTGGCCAAGAAGTCCGCAAGCCCCTCCCGCAGCAGGAACTCGCTCGCGTCTCGGCCTCCGGCGCCTCGCCGCTCAAGAGGCGCGACGCCAGCGCGGGCAACCGCCGACCGGGATAGAGCACGGAAAGACGAAGCCGCCAGGGCTGGGCGGTGGTGTCGAGCAGCGTCCGCTTGGGAATCGTGGTCCCGATCCGATTCCGCGCCATCTCCAGGATCGCGCCGTACTGCACGGCTCTCGGACACGCCGTCTCGCAGGCGCGGCAGCCGAGGCAGTGGTCGAGGTGCGGCGTAGTCCCACGCCAGCTTCCCGTCGAGCACACTCCGCGCGAGATAGATGCGCTCGCGGGGCGACTCCAGCTCGCTCCCCGTCTCGGTGAAAGTCGGACACGCCTCCAGGCAGAAGCCGCACCGGATGCGGTGCGTCGTCGTCTCCCCGAGGTCGTACACCCCCCTGTTGTGGCGCGGGCGAGGCGCCCACTTAAAGGTTGTGGAAAGCTCCGGGCGCGAGTTTTCCCGAAGGATCGAGCACCGCCTTCGTGCGCCGGTGGAGCGCCAGCGTCGACTTGAGGATCGTTGGGCAGAACGGATCAACGGACAAAGCGATAGGTATATCGCCTAAATTCTGCACGGATCGGCTCGTCCAGAACGTCCCGATCGCACCATCCACCCTCAGGGCGTCCAAGCCAAGGGACGAGAGAGTCGAAGGCGCCTTCGTCGTCTCCACCCTGAGGATCGAACGCACTTTATCCCCCAAACTATGCACGCCCTGTGGAAAACTCGTGGAGGAAAGGGGGAAGGTGCGCAGCGTGATCTCGGCCGGGAGCAGGAGCGCGCCGCGCGACCCGATCAGCAGCCTGTGCGCGTCGTAGCCGGCCACGCTCTTCACCACGCGGCTTCCCGACCTCACGATCCCGCCCTCGGCGGTCACCATCGTCGCCCCAAGAATCCAGTCGCGCCACGTCCCATGGCTCGCTTCGGCGGCATGGGATAGACCGAGCAGCACGAGCGAGGCGAGATCGTCGACCCCCTCGGGCCAAGCCTTGACGTGGGGGATGCACCGCCCGTCCTGCGTGAGCACCTCGTTCAGGAGGGTGAGCGGCATCCCGGCGAGGCAGGAGACCACGCCGTCGGCCACGTCGTGCCGAATCTCGCCTCTTTGGCGGAGAAGGAGAGTCCCTCCCCGCCAAAGAGGGGAACGTCGATCCTTTTCGCCTCCCGAACGAGGCCGGCAAGCTCCTCGGGCGTCGAAGGACTCATTTTGGAAGTGCGCGACCCGCCCGCGCCTTTCACCGGCGCGTAGCGCCACCCGGGGCGAGACTAGGCCCCGGGCCGAAGAGCCGTGAGCGCACCCTCGGGGTCGATCTCGACCTCCGCGCCGAGATCCTTGAGGATGCGCGCCATCGCGGCCACCTGCATCGCCGAGTGCGGGCCGAGTTGGAGGGTGAACTCCGTCGGAAGGGCACGAACGATCGACGGCTGGGGATGGGGGCAAGAAACCACGTAGAGAGAATAACGGCTGGAAAGGGAAGTTTCGACCCCGGACGGCGTTCCCTGGGCCAAATTGGCCCCTTATCCGCAAAATTCGCACGGGTTGCGCGGCAACCCAATGACCAGGGTACTAAAGCCGGGCAGGTAGACATAAGACGGCTTTTCCGCGTCTCCAAAACGGCGCATCATGTTGACGGACGTGCGGCGGATGGAGACGAAGGCATGGTGATTCTCGGGGTGGACCCGGGCTTGGAGCGGATCGGCTACGGCGTGGTGCGGCGGGAGGGCTCGCGCCTCACGGTGATGGCCTACGGCCTCATCGAAACGCCCCGAATCGCGATTCCCGACCGCGTTCGCCTCCTCCACGAGCGGATCGTGGCGCTCATCGACGAACACCAGCCGGACCAGATGGCGACCGAGCGGTTGCTCTTCGCCGTGAACAAGACCACCGCCATGGACGTCGCGAAGGCCCTCGGCGTCGTCCTCCTCGCGGCCTCCCAGAAAGGCCTGCCGTGGTGCGAGTACTCGCCGCCCGAGGTCAAGCAGAGCGTCGTCGGCAATGGCAGCGCGGACAAGAAGCAGGTCCAGTTCATGGTCACCAAACTCCTGAACCTGCCTGCCCCGCCCAAGCCCGACGACGTGGCCGACGCCCTCGCCATCGCCGTCACCCACGCCTTCCGATCTCGCGTCGCCCTTCACGCATGAGCCCGCTCGTCCTCCTCGTGCTGGCGCCTTTCGTCGCCAAGGAAGCGGGCCTCGCCTGGAGCTTCGAGGGCCGGATCACGAGGGAGACTGGCCGGTATCGCCTCGTCGGCAAGGAGCTTAGAGGCGAAATCGCGTTCTTCAACGCCAACTTATCGGCCCAGAAGCTGTACGAAAGCGACACGTCGCGCACGAAGGACGCCGACGCGGCACGCCGTTTCACGCACGTCCAGAAGCCCGCGACCTTGGCCGGAATGCCCGC
This sequence comes from uncultured Fimbriimonas sp., assembly GCA_964245875.1. Classification (GTDB taxonomy): domain Bacteria; phylum Armatimonadota; class Fimbriimonadia; order Fimbriimonadales; family Fimbriimonadaceae; genus Fimbriimonas. The sequence goes on from CAXTOO010000173.1 coordinate 2,596, forward strand.
CATCGAGAGCGACCAGCGCTACCTCTGGAATGACGTGCCCGTCGCCTCCCGCTGCCTCTACTGCGCCGACGGCGGCCGCGCCTGGGTCGTCCGCCTCTGGTGGTCCCCTTCTTCGAAGGGAGACAAGGAGGCGGAGGCGTTTTTGAAGGGAATTAGAAAGTTAGGAGGGGCAACCGTTCCTCTGGAGATGACTCCCTTCACTCGTTCGCCCAGTCGTTGATCAGCCACCAGTTCGCCTGGTCGTGCGGCATGAACTTCGGGTGGGAGATCGTCTCGAACGACGGCAGGTAGCCGAGCGAACCGTCGCCGTACAGCTTGATCCGGCGCATCACCCGCTCGACGTGCTCCTTCGCGACGACGCACCGCTCGACGTCCGCGAGCGAGCCGCCGATCCGCAGGTTCGTGGCCCGCGCGATCCGCGCGAGGTCGTCGAACGCGGGCCGCATCGGCGCGAGCGCCGCCGCCGCGACCCCCGGCTTGCCCGCCGCGTAGGCCACCGCCGCCTCCTCGGTGAACCGCACGCACTGGATCGCGATCTTCACGAACTCGCTCACCCCCCGGTAGCCCGCGTCCGGCGCGAAGGCGATCGCTCGGTCGAGCACCGCCAGCGCCTTGTCGCCCGGCTCCCCCAGCAGCGCCTCGCGGTCGCGCAGCCAGAGCAGGAAGGGGTTGCCGTACAGCAGCAGCCGCGCCTTGATCGACGACCGGATCCCCGTGAACGCGAACGGCCCGCCCGCCTCTTGGAGCTCGACCCCCATCAGCCGCGCCCACTCCTCGTGCGTCTCCCCCGCCTTCAGATACGCGCGGAGCAATTCCGGAGCCCCCTCCCCGTCGACGCGGTCGCCCATTGATGACGATGACCCGCTCTCAGCGGGCGATGAGGAGGGGGTTGGGGGTGGAGACAAAAGATTGCCGCACCCCGCGATCGCCGGCAGCAGCGTCTCGTAGCTCGCGAACAGCGCCCCCTCCCAGGTCGTCACGCACACCCCGAACGCCTCCAACTCCGAAGCCGCCGCGACGTGCTCCCGCACGTTCCGCTCCGTCTGCGGAAGGTGGCACCACGGCGCGTCGTACACGTGGACCGTCGGGCACACCACCACCTCGTGCCCGGCCTCGACGAACCTTCGCGACGTCTCCAGCGGCGAGCCGAAGTACTGCCAGTCGAACACCAGCGTCTCCTTGGGCAGGGACGCCAGCGCCGACGGATGCTCCAGGAGCATGTCGCCCCACACCGCCGGACGCCGGCCCTGCGACGACACGTACGCCGCCATCGGCCCGAAGTAGCCGCCGTACACCGCCGCCTCCCCCTCGCCCGACCGCGCGGCCGACGCCGCGAGCTGCTCGGTCTCGTCACCCCCGAGATGCACGATCTCGTCGTCGAACGCCCGCATCACGTCGTCCAGCAGCCCCTTGGCGAGCGCCGCCACCGCCGGGCTCGATGGCGCGGCCTGCATCCCCTTGAACCGCTCCTCCGCCAGCCCCTCGCCGCCCGAGGCGTAAAGGAAGCCCTCCATGTGGCCCAGGACGTTCGCGAACGGGATCAGCCGCAGCGAAGGGTGCTCGCGCCGAAGCCACGCCACCGTGTCCGGGGTCAGCGCGCCCTTGCCAGCGGCCCAAGGCGCAGAGCCGTAGGCGAAGCGGTGCTCCAGGTATATCCCGAGGGCGTCGTACCCCGCGTCCCGCGTCAGGCGGCAAAGCCGGTCCAGATGCTCCCGCGTCGGCGACTGTTCGCGGGCCAGGTCGTACGTCCACATGCGGAGCATGGCGAGAGCGTACCAAAGCCCCCTCCTCGTCGCCCCGGTCGCCCATCCCCGATCATTACAGGCTTTCGTCGGGCGATGAGGAGGGGGTTGGGGGTCGAGCCTCGATCGACCGGGACTTTCGACCCATCGGAAAAAACTCTGAACCCTGGTAACTTATCGCGGCACCCAACCCTGTCCGGAAAACGGCCGCGGCCGGGTGCGGACCAGGAGACACCACCATGAAGAAGACACTGACCCTCATCGCCGCCGTCGCCCTCGGCGCCGCCGTCATCGGCTGCAGCAAGCCCGCCGAGGAGACGACGACCACCACGTCCACCACCACCCCCGCCGCCACCGCGGGCGAGGGTTCGTCCATGACGAAGACCGAGACGACCACCGCCGGCGCGACCACGGGCTCGACCACGGGCTAGTCTTCGGGCAAAGCCCCACGACCGGAGCGGCACGTCCCCCATCAAGAGCGGAGGACGGGTCGCTCTTTTTTCGCCCGCGTTGAACCTTTGGGCGCGATGGGGCACACTTACCCAGTGTCCGCCTCGCGCGGCACCGGAAAAAGACCATGAAGAAGCTTCTCCTGCTCGTCCTCGCCGCGTCGCTCGGCGCCGCCCTCGTCGGCTGCGGAAACGGCGCCACCGACGACTCCGCCCCGAAGACCGGGATCAAGGACAAGACCCCCGCCACCGGCGACGAATAATCCGGCCCCCCTCCTCGTCGCCACGGCGTAGGTGTTCCGCAAGATGCCTTGTTGCAATGGGCGATGAGGAGGGGTTGGGGGGTAGAGAAAAGAAAGCTCTCGATAAACCGCTGCTACTCAACCCTCAGCCCGTGGCACCGCGCGTAGTGGACCGCCCCCGAGACGTCGAGCCGCGCCCCGCGCAGCTCGACGCCGCGCAGGTCCACCGCCTCGAACGTCGCCCCGCGCAGGTCGGCGTTCCGCATCCGCGCGTTCGTCAGCACCGCCCGATCCAGCCTCGCCTCGCGAAGGTCCGCGCCCACGAGGGTGGCCCGCGTGAGGTCCGCGCTCTCCAGCCGGACCCCGCGCAGGGCCGCGCCGTCGAGGTCCTGCTCGCTCAGGTCGGAGTGCGAGAGGTCGCAACCCACCAGCGCCGCCCCGCCCAGGGTCGCGCCCCGCAGGTCGCACTCGATCAGGCGGCAGTTCGAGAACGTTGCCCCGGTCAGCCGTGCGTCGACCAGCTTGCAACGCGCCAGCAGGCACCCCTTGAGCCGCGCCGTCGTCAGCCGCGCGCCGGTGAGGTCGCAGTCGGTGAGGTGGCACCGCTCGAAGCCCGCCTCCTCCAACCGCGTACCCCGGAACGTGCATCGCGTGAATCGACAGTTCTTGAACGTCGACCCCCCGAGCGTCCCGTCGTCGAACGACCGCCCCTCGAACTCCTCCTCGATCGCGAGCACAACGACACTATACGTGGCGCGGGCTTCCATACCTGCGAGTGCTCACCCTCACCAACCCTCCCTCCACTCGGCGTCCTTCCTTCCGAACAAGCAGAAGCGTTGAACCCTCTACCCACAAAGTGACACCCATCCGTGTCCATCGAGAAGGCCTTCCGCGGACGGAGAAACCCATCATGAAACGAATCCTGACCCTTCTCGTCCTCGCCTCGATCGGCTTCGCCGCCGTCGGCTGCGACCCCGCGCCCAAAGACGATCCTGCGACCGCGCCTTCGGCGACGAAGACCGCCACGCCGCCCGCCAAGGCCGACGCCCCGGCTAAGCCCGCCCAGTAGCCGATCCCCTGCAAGGCCTCTGCCCTCCTTTGCGTCTTTACGCCTTTGCGAGAACCTTAGAGGGCCGAAACTTTCTTCCCCACTCCCGACCCCTCCCCATCGCCCGGCGTGAGTCGGCAGAGGTTCGGGTGGGGTGTCGAGGCGACGAGGAGGGGAGTCCGGAAGGCGGTAACCTCTTCCGCAATGCTCGACCCCCGCGTCACGCGCCTCGCGGAGCTGCTCTGCACCCACTCCACCGACCTTGGCCCGTCGGACACCGTCCTGATCCACGCCTTCGACATCCCCGAGGAGGCGCTCGCCGAGGTCGTGCGCGTGGCCCAGAGCAAAGGCGCGAAGGTCGCCCTGCGCCTGGAGAGCAGCCGCGTCCGCCGCCAGCTCATGCTCGGCATGGACGAGGCGGGCGCGCGCCTCATCGCCGACGTCGAGAAGCACGAGATGGAGCGGATGACCGCGTACATCGCCCTGCGCGGCTCCCACAACATCAACGAGGGCGGCGACGTCCCGCCCGAGACCCAGGCGATGTGGAGCCGCGAGTACGTGACCCCCGTCGTGTTCGGCGTGCGCGTCCCGAACACCAAGTGGGTCGCCCTGCGCTGGCCCACCGCCAGCATGGCCCAGCAGGCCAAGATGAGCACCGAGGCGTTCGAGAAGTTCTACTTCGACGTCTGCACGTTGGACTATTCGAAGATGGCCGTGGCGGGCGAAGCCCTCAAGGGGCTCATGGAACGCACCGACAAGGTCCGCGTGGTCGGTCCCGGCGAGACCGACTTCACTCTCTCGATCAAGGGGATCGGCTCGGTGCCGTGCTCCGGCGAGCGCAACATCCCCGACGGCGAGTGCTTCTCCGCCCCCGTGCGCGAGTCGGTGAACGGCGTGGTCGCCTTCAACACCACGAGCCTGTACCAAGGCACGGAGTTCTCCGACATCCGCTACGTGATCCGGGACGGCAGGATCGTCGAGGCGAGTGCGGGCGCGAACACCGCCAAGCTGAACGAGATCCTCGACACCGACGAGGGCGCGCGCTACTTCGGCGAGTTCGCCATCGGCTTCAATCCCTACATCCTGCACCCGATGCTCGACACCCTCTTCGACGAGAAGATCGCGGGCAGCATCCACTTCACCCCCGGCAACGCCTACGACCCGCCCGGCGGCAACGGCAACGTGAGCTCGATCCACTGGGACACCGTCCTCATCCAGCGCCCGGAGTACGGCGGCGGCGAGATCTGGTTCGACGACGTCCTGATCCGCAAGGACGGCCTCTTCGTCCTCCCAGAGCTGCAGGCGTTGAACCCGGAGAACTTGGGCTGACACGTCACCCCTCCTCGTTTTTCCGTGGCGCGCATCTCACGAACACTGCCAAAGCCTCACCGCGAGAAAAATGAGGAGGGGCCGGGGGTGGAGAAAATCGGGCATCCGCAATCCCTGGCCTTGCGCGATCCTAATCCTACGAAAGCCACCTTCCACCGGTTTGAAAAGGGTCTTCAGGCCCGTGTGGGCCAATGCGGCTACCCCACTGCCCTCGCCTGCGCCGCCGCCGCGATCCTCCCGACCACCCTCACCCTAGTCAAGGTGACTCCCTTCCACGGCACTCTCCACCACCCCTCCGTCCTCCTCCTCACCCCCGCCTTCACCTTCCTTTCCGAACTGTTCGTCGACGTCGACTGGCTCATCGCCAAAGCGACTCCCCGCCTTTTCCCTGGAACTCCCCCGGCTGAGCCGCCTGGACGGTACCGAGCTTGCCTTTTGAGCCTTCTTGGAAGTGTGGGAGCCCGCTCGAATCGCATAATTGACCATGGCCCGTTGGATTCACGAATTCCGTTCGACGGGCGAGCGTGCCCTTACGGAATTCGAGCGACTAGAGCTCCGGCGGCGGGCGCGTCGCTTAGTTTGGCGCCGTTGGACGTTAGCCCTTTTGGCGGTCCTCGCTTTCGGAAGCATCCTCCTGGGGATCGCCCTGGCGGTGGACGGAAACCTTTTGGGTTGGCTAGGAATCGCGGCATTCTTGGTGGCGGGGTGCTATCTTCTCTCGTGGTCGGGGGATGCGGACAAGCTCGCTCTGCTTCACCGGCGAGCGCTTCGCCTTGGCATCGTCGAGGAGTTCCGTCGCGTCCAGGGTGACGAGACCGTGCGACGGATCTGGAACGGGCGTTCCGACGAGGAGGATGAGGAGGAGGACGGAGGGTCCGTTCGCTTCTACGGCGAGTACTGGCAGGTCGACGAGCGGTTTGAGGAGTCTCTCGCCCGCTCGGCGCGGGCGAGGGTCGAGACGTTTGTGGCCGTCGGGCGCGACGGTGCAGTCTTGTGGGTCGAGGGGCGACCAGTACGAACACTCCTTCAGCCCCTACTTTGGGAAGTCGTCAGTTGAGAGTGGCCTATGGCTCGAAGTACCGCCCATGATGGCTCCGGCAGCCCGGATTGAACCCCGCGCCGCAAGCCGGACAGCGGTCCCCCGCGCTGAGGTACTCCGCGACCGTCAGCTCCGCCCGGCACACCCCGCAAAGCACCGCCTTCTCCTCCCACTCGCTACGCGGCCAGACCACCGCCGTGTGGCCTTCCAACTCGTCATGACACTCCCGGCAGGCGTAATACCGCCCGCAACACCGCATCCGGATCGCCACCACGTCGAGCGGCGAGTGCCAGTGCGCGCACCGGGTCTGCGCGTCGAGACCGACGCCATGCACCTCGAGTTCAACGTTCATAGAGGGATGTTGGTTGACAAACTCGAGTCTGCCGTACATGGAGAACGGTACCGTCCCAAAGTCTCTTCGTGTTTCCTCGGGCGAAAATCCGCGTCAACCACCCTCCGCGCAGGTTGGGCCTAAAGACCCAACCTGCGAAAGGAAAA
>CAXTOO010000174.1:0-8861 GCA_964245875.1 uncultured Fimbriimonas sp.
CCTCCTCTCCCCCGGAGGGGAGAGGGGAGCCGGAGTTTTGTTAGACGCTCTAAGACTATGTCCACGCAGCGAATTACATCTGGATCAGCTTCAAGCACATGCTTTAGACGCTGAGTGCGTCGCTACGGCTGCCTCTAAGAGGTCGTTTCACAACCTGCGTTCCGCAACGAAGCCCTCTCCGCTCCAGGTTCTCGCAAAGGCGCGAAGACGCAAGGGGGAGGCACAAAGCCAAGTTGTGAAACGACCTCTAAGATACAGCGTTCGCAACTACAATCCTAGCTCTCACATCGCGCTCGACGGGGGGCGAGGTCGCACCCCATCCCATGCCGCCCGGACCCGAGAAGAGTTCCCCGAGCCGGAGTTGGGTGGGCAAGCCCGCAGGCCAAGAGTGTGCAGGCATGTGGTTGAGACGAAGTATAGCCCCCTTTCCGATTCCAAACGGTCTTGGGATCCGATCGGAACGAGTGGAATGAGGCGGTTGGCGAATCGCCCAGTCGCACCTCAGAGAAGTATGGAAAGTTGCGTGGCGAGTCACGCCGCTACAGGGGCTTCTTCGCCCTCGGGTGGGCCGCCGAGACCGCGGCGCGGAGGCGCTCGACGCTCACGTGGGTGTAGATCTGGGTGGTGGCGAGGTCCTCGTGGCCGAGGAGCTGCTGGACGGACTTGAGGTCCGCGCCGCCGTCCAGCAGGTGGGTGGCGAAGGAGTGGCGGAGGCCGTGGGGGGAGAGGGGCGGGAGGCCCGCGGCCTCGGCGGCCTTCGTCACGGCGGTGTGCATCGAGCGCACGTTGAGGCGGCCGCCCTTGGCGTTGGTGAAGAGAGGCGTTCCCGTCATGGGGGGGGTGCGCTCTTCGAGGTAGGCATGGATCGCCTTTACGCAGGGGGCGCCGAACACCACCATGCGGTCCTTCGAGCCCTTGCCGGTGACCCGCGCGGTGCGCCCTTCCAGGTCGAGGTCGGGGACGTCCAGCCCGGCGGCCTCGGAGACGCGCAGGCCCGCGCCGTAGAGCAGCTCCAGGAGCGCCCGGTCGCGGGCGGTGAGGGCGACCGCCATGAGATCGCCCGCCTCGGCGGCGCTGACGCCCTTCGGAAGCGGGCGGCGGCGTATCGGGGATTCCAGCCGCTCGGTGGGATCGTCCTTCTGGAGGCCCTGGGCGACGGCCCAGCGGCAGAAGGCGCGCAGGGTGGAGAGCTTGCGCGCGCGGGTCGTCGGGTGCGGCGCGTGGGCGCGGAGCATGAGGCGCAGGCGCTCGGTGGTGAGCGGCAGGCTTCCGCCGCGGAGGGGCGCGAGGTCGGACGCGTAGGCCCGCACGGTGTTGGCGCTGCGCCGGGCGGCGAGGTGCGCCAGGAATCCCTCGATCGCCTCGTCCACGGATAGGATTGTAGCGGTATCTTCCTTCCGTGGGCGAGGCTCGACCCGGAAGGCCGAAAGGCGGTCGGAAGTTTACGGCCGAGGTGTTGGCGCCTCTCGTCGCCGAGTCTCAGACGATCACCGAGGTGTGTCGGAAGCTCGGCGTCCCGGACACCGGCAACACACCGACGATCGTCGCGCGTTACTGCAAAGAGTATGGATTGGACACGAGCCACATGCTTGGCCAGCGCGTCTCGTCCGGCGGAACGAACAAGCTGCCGTGGGAAACCGTGCTGACTTCCTATAGGCTGCCGCGTCGCGAGAACGTGCCCACTCTCCGCCGGGCGATGATCGAGAGCGGCATCCCCTACCTTTGCTTCGAGTGCGGCAATCCGGGGGAATGGCGCGGGAAGCCGCTCCGGCTCGACATCGACCACATCAACGGCGACGAGCTCGACAACCATCGCGAAAATCTCCGCTTCGCCTGTCCGAACTGCCATCGTCAAACGGAGACGTGGGGTAGGATGTAGTGGACACGCGCCGGTGTTGAAATCGGTAGACAAGCATGCTTGAGGTGCATGTGCCTTAACGGGCATGGAGGTTCAAGTCCTCTCCGGCGCACCAGATTTAGAGAGGCCTCGTCCTTCGCGACGGGGCTTCGACGTTTGTGCCCCTCGGCCAGACACCCTCCCAAGTGGTCCCCACTCGTCATTGGTGGTCTCCATTCGTCACGATTTGACCCGATAAACAAGAGGCTAGGTGCAAACCTCCTCTTTCGCTAGGTCAGAATCGGACCATGAAGCTTTACCGCGCGGAGATGGGGGGCATCGCGCCCTGGCTCTGGTTGAACTCCGGCGACCTCACCGAGGGCAGTTGCGGGTGGACCCAGCAGCCCGACCACTGGACCCTCTTCTTCCTGGAGCACGCGGGCGGCTTCTGCGTGAACAACCGCACCTACGCCTACGCCGACGGCTCCTGCGCCCTCGTCGCGCCGGGCACGAAGGCGGGCTTCGTGCGGGTCGGCGCGGGGACGCCCCACGTCGCCTTCACGTTCGGCCTCGTGAAGCGGATCGAGGTCGTCGCCCTGCCGGCGCTCGTCGACCTGGGCGCGAAGCGGGAGTTCCGCCGCCAGGAGGCGCGCGAGGCGGAGCGTTGGCTTTCGCGCTCCGTCTGCCGGGGCCTGGCCTTCGTGTACAACCTGCTCTGGGACTCCGCGCTGCCGCCGGACGCCCTGCGGACCTCGTCGGTGGTCCACGAGTTCGAGACCCTCGTGGTGGGTCGCCTGCGCGAGAGGCTGTCGGTGGCGGGCCTCGCCTCCGAGCTGGGCGTAAGCCAGTCGCAGCTTCTGCGCCTGGTGCGCGCGGAGCACGGCGGCACGGTCCAGGACTTCGTGCGCGAGAAGCGGGCGGAGATCGCGCGGGGCCTCATCGTCTCCACCGACGAGCCCCTCAAGGCGATCGCGATGCGGACGGGGATGCCCGACCTCCAGTACTTCAACAAGGCGATCCGCAACGCCTCCGGCCTCTCGCCGCGCGCCCTGCGCGACCTCGCCCGCCATAAGACCCCGCACTGAAGCGCGATGGGGACCACTTTAGGTGGTCTGATTCCGGCTTTTCGCGATCATTGCCGTTTGCTCTCCCCTACCGTGACGCACTACGATGGTCCTGTGTCTAGCACTCGAAACCTTTCCGCAATCGCCATCCTGGCCTTCGCCCAAGCGGCCCTCGCCGGTTCGCTCATCACGACGAACGTCCCGACCGGCACGACCATCGTGAACATCGACGCGCGGAACGATGGCGCGTCCATCAGCCGGAACAGCGACAACGATTGGTCGCTTCCCTTCGGGAACGCTTCGCTGACGCTCGGTCCCGGAACGTACTCGTTCACCATCGTCGATCGCACCGATGCCGCCTCGACCTTTCCCCTTCTGGCCTCGTCGCAGCTCGACACGATCAACGGCGCGTGGACCTACAACAGCCCCTGGCTCACCGACTATCTCGTGTGGGACAGCTCCGCGACGAACGACTCGTCCCAGTTGCAGCTCTTTTCGGGCGCGGTCTCGCGGTCGGTCGCAGGAGTGCCGGGTTGGGACCCGACCCGGGGCTACGACAATGGGACCGACGCCTACGCGGGCGCCAAGACCGGAGGCTACCGGGATGAGCTGCGGTTCACCAGCCGCAACTCCACGGTGAGCGCCCGGAGCTTCACGCTGACGCAGCAGCGGACGCTGGTCTTCGCGATCCCGGACTATGGCGTCGGCGACAACACCGGCGGCGTGTCGGTGATCGTGCAGTCCGTGCCCGAGCCCGCCTCCTTCGCCGCGCTCGCGCTCGGCGGCCTGGGCCTCCTGCGCCGTCGCCGTCAGCCCTCGACCACGAGGTCGTAACCCTTCTGGGCGGTGCCGCTTCGCGGCCTTCCGCCATCGTCCGCGCCGTCGCTTTAGAGAGTCCAGTGAGGTCCTTTCCGGCGGAGCCCGTTCCGAACGGGTCCTGCTCGCCGTGGAGAAGCGGCCCGACCAGAGGGCGAGCGCCTCGCGCGTGAGATGGCGGTTCGTCTCCGAGGTGGCGTTCGCCGTCGCGAAGCCGCCGAAGCCCATCCCGAGGAAGTCGGGCAGCGCGTCGCGGGGACTGCGGTCGCCCTTGGGCTTCGCCGTCTTCGACTGGCGGTCGAGGTCCGCGGCCGCGCGGCCCAGGTCGCTCGTACGCTACCCGGCCTCGTCCGCCGCGGCGAGAAGGGCCACCCCCAGGACGGTCCAGAGGGCAACGCGCTTGCGGGGCATGGTGGTGGGTCGCCTTGGCGAAAGCCATTCGTTCGACGCGCATCGCGAATCCCTGTAGGTGCGGGATGCAATTGTGGCCGCGTGGTCTCTGTCGAACAACGCTTTGGTTGGAGTCCGCCGATAAGCCGGATTCTGTCGTGGGTAGCGATTTATCTACGCGGCCAACCCGGAGGGTCGGTGAGCAACGTCAACCCCTCCCTATTCGGCCTTGCATCGGACGGGGTTTGCCCGGCCAGCCCGTCACCGGGACTGCCGGTGGGCTCTTACCCCACCATTTCACCCTTGCCCCGGCAAGCCGAGGCGGTTTGTTTCTGTGGCACTTTCCGTCGGGTCGCCCCGCCCTGGCTTGCGCCAGGCGTCCTGCTCGTCGATGTCCGGACTTTCCTCCCCTTCGGCAGAGCCTCCGGGGCCGCCACCTGGCGAACTCCGAGGAGGAGCATACCATGGCGGACGGTGGCAAACGATGGCGAGGCTCCGGGCGACCGTAGGCCATTGTTCGCAATCGGTAGGCGGCTCTCCTACTCCCTCGCCACCTTCTCGATCGTCGTGGGCGCGGCGGGGGCGTCGGAGGCCGCCATGCGGCGGCAGCGCTCGGCGAGGATCGCGGCGGGGCGGTCGGCGGGGTTGACCCGCGCGATCTCGGCGTACACCTCGGCGGCGTCGGTGAACGCGCCGTAGCGGCGCAGGCCGTCGGCCTTGTCCCAGTCCGGCAGAGCCGAGCGTTTGAGCGCGCGGATCTCGGCGGGATCGCCGTCGAACGCCTCGTACAGCGCCGTCTTCTGGGTTTGGCCTCGGGTGCGGACGTCCTCCAGGGGCCGGATGGAGAGGCGCTCGGGGTTGCGCAGGCCCGAGTAGGTTTCTTCGGTGAGCAGGAGCGACGCGCCGAAGATCTTCGTCATGTTCTCGACGCGCGAGGCGAGGTTCACCGCGTCGGAGATGACGGTGCTCTCCAGGCGGTTGGCTCCGCCGATGGTGCCCAGCACGAGCGAGCCGGTGTGGAGGCCGATGCCGATCTTCACCGCCGGCTCGCCCCTTGCGAGGCGTTCCTCGTTCCAGCGCGCCAGCCGTTCCTGCATCGCGACCGCCGCCCGCACCGCGTCGTCGGCGTCGTGGGGGAAGAGGGCCATGATCGCGTCGCCGATGAACTTGTCCACGAAGCCCCGGTTGTCGCTGATGCACGGCTCCATCTGGCTCAGGTACTCGTTGATGAAGGTGAAGTTCTCCTGGAGGGTCATGCGCTCGGCGAGCAGGGTGAAGTCGCGGATGTCCGCGAAGAGCACGGTCATCATCTTCTGCACCTGGTCGCCCGGCTGGACCTGCACGAGGCTGTCCTTGTCGAGAAACCGCAGGAACTCGTGGGGCACGAACCGGCCGCACGCGTTGTGGATGCGGGCGAGGCTCATGTGGGTGCGCACGCGGGCGACGAGCTCGTGTCGCGAGACGGGCTTCGTGAGGAAGTCGTTCGAGCCGGCCTCGAAGCCGGCGACGAGGTCGGTCACCTGGTTTTTCGCGGTGAGGAGCAGGATCGGGAGCTCGTTCGAGGAGTACGTCTCGCGGAGCTTGCGGCAGCATTCGTAGCCCGACATCCGCGGCATCATCACGTCGAGCACCATGATGTCGATCCGCTTGCCGGCGAGCTTGAATCCCGCCTTCACGGCCTCGATCGCCTCGAAGCCGTTCGTGGCCTGCACGATCTCGTAGCCCTCCAGGGTGAGATAGTTCTGCAGGACCTGAAGGTTGACCGGCTCGTCGTCGACGATGAGCACCCTTCCCGGGCCTCCCATCGTCAGCATGGTGGGAGGGGGCGCGGCGGCGGGCATCGGCAGGCCGAGCGCGTCGTCCTCGTTCGCGAGGTCGACCTGCAGGCTCTGGATGCTGTGGAGGAGGGTCGGCATCGGCAGTCCCGGTCCCGCCTCCTCCGCGCGCGCCTCCCGGCTGATCGGCACGGTGAAGGTGAAGCGCGAGCCGCGCCCGACCTCTGACTCGACGGTCACCTCGCCGCCCTGGAGCTCGACGAGCTGGCGCGTGATCGCGAGGCCGAGGCCGGTGCCGCCAAACTCGCGCGCGGTGGAGCCGTCGCCCTGCTCGAAGCTCTCGAACACGCGCTCCAGGTTTTCCTTCGAGATGCCGACGCCGGTGTCGCTGATGCTGATCGCCAGCATCTCGCCGCGCACCTCGGCGGTGACCTCCACGCGGCCCTCGGGAGTGAACTTCACGCCGTTGCCCACGAGGTTGTGCAGGATCTGCTGGAGCCGGTTCTCGTCGGCGTAGGCGAGGGGAGTCTCGGACGAGACGCGGTTGAAGAGCTCCAGCCGCTTGCGGGCGGCGAGCGGCCGCGTGAGGGCGAGCACGAGATCGGTGGTGGTGCGGACGTCGACCGCGCGTCGGTTCAGGTCGAGCGTCTTGTGGCGCAGGCGCGAGAAGTCGAGGATGTCGTTGACGAGGTTCGCAAGTCGGCGGGCGCTGGAGGCGACCATCGCGACGTTGCTCCGCACCGGCGCGGTGAGCGGCCCCGCCGCGCCTTCGAGAAGCGACTCGGCGACGCCGATGATGCCGTTGAGGGGCGTCCGGAGCTCGTGCGAGGTGTTCGCGAGGAACGCATCCTTGAGCTGCCCCGCCTGGGTGAGCGCCTCCTGGGCCTGCTTCTGCTCGGTGATGTCGTGCGCGACGACGACGAGTCGTGCGACCTTCCCATCCGCGTCGTAGGTGGGGGCAAGGGAGAGGACCATGGTGAGGGCCTGCGCGCCGCGCCGCATGGTGCCCTCGGTGCCGATCTCGTGGCGCAGAAGGATCGGAAGCGACTCGGCGGTCCACACGCCTTCGGCCTGGGGCAAGAGGAACTCGCCCAGGGGGCGGCCGACGACCCGTTCGGTCGGCAGGCCGAGGAGGTAAAGCGCGAAGGGGTTGGCGTGGGCCACGACGAAGCCCTCGGCCTCTCGTCCGGCGACCGGCGGCGTGGCGACGAACAGCGCGTCGTTCATCGAGTTGAGGATGCCGTCGACGAAGCCCTTGGAGACGGTCGTGGTGCGCAGCTCCTCGGCCATCTCGTTGAAGGCGCGGGCCAGTTCGCCGAGCTCGTCGTGCGAGCGGACCTCCACGGGCGAGGCGGTCTCGCCACGCTGAAGGCGGCGGATTCCTTCGAGCAGCCTCCGGGTCGGCCGCGCGACGCTCCGGGCCACCAGCACCGAAAGGAGCGCGATGGGGATGAGGAGCAGGGCGACCGTCAGGGCCATTCGGCGCTGGAGGCCGGTGACGGGCGCCAGCGCTTCGGCGGAGTCGACCTCGGAGAGGAGGGCCCACTTCACGTCGGGAATATCGAGGAGGGTCCAGGAGCTGAGGACGGGGATGTTCCGGTAGTCGCGGATCTCGCGTGTGCCAGGCTGGCCCGCCAGGGCGGCGCGCGACGCCTCGCTGTCGACCCTCTGATGCAGGATGGACGTGCCCTGGGCCCGCATGAGCGCGACCTGGCCCTCTGACGTCCCGTGCCGGGCGACCTCGCGGAAGAAGGCCTGGGAATCCTCGATGAGGAAGCGGGAGTCGCTTCTCATTCCTTTGTCCTCGCCGACGAGGTAGGTCTCTCCCGTCCGGCCCAGGCCCTCGTTCGCCCAGTTGCGGTTGCCGGTCATCACCCGGTTCACCTCGTCGGCGGGCACCTGGGTCATCAGGACGCCAACGGTCTCATTGTTCTCTTTGATCGGCGCGGCGAGGAAGGCGGCGGGTTCCAGATAGGAGGGACCGTAGGGCGCGTAGTCCTCCAGTAGACAGGCCTCGGGGTCGCCGCTGTGCAGGACGCGGCGGTAGAGGTTGGCGATGTTGGTGTTCCGGTGAGGCCCGGTGACGAGGTTCGTGCCGTAGTCCGTCTCCTTGTAGACGGTGTAGACGATGTAGCCGGTCTTGGCATCCACGAGAAAGAGGTCGTAGTAGCCGTACCGCTTGATGAAGCTTCGGAAGACCGGGTGCTCCCGCGAGTGGACCTTCGCGTACGCGTCGCCTCCGCCTTCGTTGACGAGATTGTCCTTGTCGCCCACCGGGTAGGGGTTGCGGGCGATGAATCGGGTCTGCCAATAGCGCGAGACGGGATCGGTGGGCCAGGGGGCGGGGGCGCCTCCCCACTCGCCCGCGCCGCCCGCCGCGAGGAGGCGAGGCTTCAGCTCCTTCTCGTAGTGCCGCCAGAGGGCCGGGTCGTCCTTGGCGGGGTTCGGCTTGGCGCCCATGAAGGCGGCCGAGAGATCGCGCAGCGCCTCCTCGGTGGAGTGGACCTGGGCGAGGTTCGCCACCTGGTTGCGCATCGTCCCGAAGTAGTTCTCGATCGCCCTCTCCTTCGAGGCGCGCACCGCCGTGAGGCGCTCGGAGGCCGAACGGACGAGGGCGTCCTCCGCCGTCCGATAGCTCTGCCAAGCGATCGCGCCCACGGCGACCAGCGCGACCAGGAGGAACGAAGCGATGAGACGCGCGTAGATCGATGCGAGAAAACCGCGCGCGCGACCGAGGACGGAGGAGAAATCCATGATAAAGCTGGAAGGGGCAGTTCCATTCTAGCGGAAGATCGTCACCATCGTTGGTTTTGTGCGCGAAGAGTCCTGGCGAGGCGACGATGTCCCGCCCTCCTACCGACGCGAGAGCCTCCTGGGCATAGGCCTCGCGCCGGCATCGTCGCCCCTTTTAAGCGCCCGAGAGGACGTCGGAGGCCTGCTCGTCGATGTCCAGACTTTCCTCCCCTTCGGCAGAGCCTC
>CAXTOO010000175.1:0-8817 GCA_964245875.1 uncultured Fimbriimonas sp.
CCGCTCCAGCCGCGCCCGCATGCGCTCCGGGCCGAGGACGGTCATCAGCTCGTAAAGGCCGGGGCCTTGCGTCTTGCCGGTGAGCGCCACGCGGACGGGATGCACCACCGGGCCGAGCTTCTCGAAGCCCTTCTCTGCCGCCCACCCCTTAAGGAGTGCCTCGTAGCCTTCGTGGGAGACGGGCGTCTCGTCGAGCTTGCCCCGCACGAACGAGAGCAGCTCGTGGGCGTGCGGCACCTCCAGCCACTTGGCGGTGGCCTTGGGGTCCATCGGTGGCTCGTCGACGAGGAAGAACTCCAGCGCGTCTCCGAACTCGGCGAGGGTCTGGACGCGCTGCTGCTCCTCCTTCATCGCGGCGACGGCGTAGTCGCGGTCGGCGGCGGGGATGAGGTCGAGCTTGCGCAGGATCTCCTTTCCGTCCACCGGGGTGCGGTTCGGCATCGGGTTCTCCTCGACGTAGTCCGTCCAGAACTGGCGCGTATGGGGTTCTGCGATGTAGGCGAGCAGGGCATCGTACACCTCGTCGGCGGTCATCGAGCGGATGCGGCGGCCGTTCAGCCACTTGAGCTTCTCCAGGTCGAACTGGCCCGGCGAGGGCTGCAGGCCTTCGATGCCGAAGCGCGCGATCAGTTCGTCCTCGCTCATCGACTCTTGGTCGTTGCCGGGCGACCAGCCTATGAGGGCGACGAAGTTGTTCAGGGCGCTTGGCAGGTAGCCCTCGGCGGCGTAGTCGAGCACCCGCGTCGCGCCATGGCGCTTCGAGAGCTTCTTGCCGTCCTTGCCCACGATCACCGGGCAGTGGACGAACACGGGCCGCTCCCACCCGAAAGCATCGTACAGAAGCCAATGGATGGGGAACGAGGGAAGCCACTCCTCGCCCCGGAAGACGTGGGTGATCCCCATCAGGCGGTCGTCGACGTTCGCGGCGAAGTGGTAGGTCGGCATCCCGTCCGCCTTGATGAGGACGGGGTCGGTCAGCAGGTCGGTCTGCCACTCGCTGCGCCCGCGGATCGCGTCCTGGACGACGAGCTTCCGACCCCGTGGCACGCGCTGGCGGACCACGTAGGGCTTGCCCTCGGCCTCGGCGACCTGCTCGGGCGTCGCGTCCCGCCACGCGCCACCGAAGTAGCCGGTCGGCTGCTTGTTGATCTGCTGGAACTCCCGCATCTCGTCCAGCTCCTGCGGAGTCTCGAACGCCTTGTACGCGCCTCCCTTGGCCAGAAGCTCCTCAACGAACGGCGCGTAGATCCCCGCGTCTTTGCGCTCGCTCTGGCGGTAGGGGCCGTTCGGACCGCCGACGTGCGGTCCCTCGTCGAACTCGATGCCGACCCACTTGAGGGTCTGAACGAACTCCGCCTCGCTCTCCGGGTTGTAGCGGCTCCGGTCGGTGTCCTCGATGCGCAGGATGTTCTGGCCACCGTGCTTCTTCGCGAAAAGGTGGTCGAAAAGCACCGTCCGGAGGGCGCCGACGTGCAGGAGGCCGGTCGGACTGGGGGCGAAGCGGACGCGAACGGACATCTCTATCCAAGATTGTGGATCGTGGATCGCGGATCGCGCTTGATCCGGCATCCTTGCGATCCGAGATCGTGTTCAGTCGTTCAGCTGGCGACCGTAGCCGTCGAGCTTGACGCCGCCGGTGAGGATCACGATGCCGTCGATGAACGACCAGAGCCAAAGGAATCCGCACGTGCCGACGGTGAGGACGAGCTGCAGGACGCCGTAGGCGAGGTAGCCGAGGTACATCCGGCCGACACCGGGGAGGATGAGCTGCAGGATGCCCGCCGCAGAGCGGCTGCGGTCGCTCTGGAGCCCACCGAAGGTGGGATAGTGGGCGGGGGCGATCGTCGGCGTGAAGTTCGGCTGGGGATAGTGGGGATCGAAGCCCTGCACGGGCGGCGCGGCCATGCGGGGCGCGGGAGAGGGCGGCGGAGGCGGGGCGGCGAAAGGCTGGGCCGAGCGGAAGGCGTCGCCGAGCTCGCGGACGCGGTCGGCGGGCAGCCAAGCGTCCATGCCCGCGCGCCAGACGTACGTGTCGCGCACGATGACGCCGCCCTCGACGAGCTCGTCGACCTGGTCGCGCGTGAGAGGGCCAAGCTGACCGTAGTGCCCGATGTAGTACCAGTCGCCCACCGAATGGGATTGTACGCGAAGACCTAAGGCCCGGTAGGCCCCTTGGTCCTCGTCACTCTTTGCGCGTCTCGTTCGTCTATAGAGACGGAACCCTCCATGCGCCGCCTTTTTCTCCTCTTCGTCACCCTGTTGCTCGCCGTACTGGCCTCCGCGCAGGCGGCCCCTCCCAGCCTCAAGCTGGAGATCGAGGGCAAGGGCACGGTCGTGATCCGCCTCTTTCCCGACAAGGCGCCCAAGGCGGTGGGCCACATCGCGAAGCTCGCAAAGGCGGGCTTCTACGACGGTCTGCGATTCCACCGGGCCGACAGGACGCCGCGGCCCTACCTCGTGCAGGTCGGAGACCCGAAAAGCAAGGAGGGAAGCCTCGAGGCGGGCGACATGGGAACCCACGGAACCGGCGCGCACATCGCCTTCGAGGACTCTGGCCTGCCGAACGCGACGGGTGCGGTCGGCCTTGCCCGGCTGGGCCAGGATCGCGACTCGGGCGACAGCCAGTTCTACATCCTGCTCGGCCCGCAGCGGTTCCTCGACGGCAACTACACGGTGTTCGGCCAGATCGTCGAGGGGATGGACGTGGTCAAGAAGATCGAGAAGGGCGACCGGATCACGAAGGCGACGGTCACGGGCCTCTAAGCCGCGGATTTCCTTCGCCATTCCCCCGGCGCCTCTCCGGAGAGGCTGGGGGGAACCGACGCAACGGGCGGTGTTCCGCGACTTTTCCGGGTAAGCCGTTTTGGATTCGAGAGATATGACCTACGCGGATCGCTTCGCGGCGCGGGCACGAACCGTCCCGCGACTACGGGTGAGCGTCCGGTCAACCTGGAGGATCAGAGCGGGGTGGATTCAGGGCGTTTGACGAATTCCTCTGCCCGCCTCGTCCTTCGTTGTGATCCGACGCTCGTGGGCTCGCCCGGAAAAGCGATCGCAAGCGCCCGCACTCTAAACCTCGATCAGCATCCCGTCGAAGCCGGGCTCGGCGCCGAGGGTCGCGAGGGCGGTGCGAAGGTCGCAGTGGCGCGCGCCGCCGACCGCGGCGTGGTGGGTGGTGACGATGCGGGTCGAGGCGGTGAGGGTGCCGCCCTTGCGGAGGCGGTTCAGCATGTACGCGAGGCCGTCGAGGTCGAGGTGGCCGATGTAGGTCGAGGGCTGGAAGGCGTTCGTGCACTCGACGACGAAGAGATCGATCAGGCCGTTCTTCAGGAAGTCGATCGTCTCCTCGGACCAGACGCCGGTGTCAGTGGCGTAGACCAGGCGGCGTCCTTGGCGCTCGATGAGGAAGTTGAAGCACTCCTCGCCGGGGGTGTGGCGGGCGCGGAGCGGGGTGATCTCGTACCCCGCCGAGCGGAAGCACCGGAACGCCCGGATTTCGATCAGTTCGAGGGGCCAGCCGGGGTAGCGGGCTTCGATCTCCGCGAGGACGGTGGGATTGGCGAAGATGGGGAAAGGCATCTCGTACGCCTCGGTGAAGGGGTAGAGGGCGTACTGGAGCTCTGCGAGGGCGAGGTGGTCGTCGTCGCTGTGGGTGAAGAGGAGCAGGTCCCAGTCGGAAGCGCGCAGGCCGTTCCGCTGGAGCTGGAGGGCGGTCTCGGGCGGGAGGTCGATCTTCAGCCCGTCGTCGACGATGGCCGCCGCGCGGGTGCGGACGTCCGGCCCGCCGTGCTCCCGTGCCCAGTTGGAGACGGGGTCGTCGCCGAACACGGCGGGGATGCCGTCGGCGCTTCCGGTTCCGAGAAGCCGGATGGTCAAACGTCGTCCCCCATCGACCAGTAGACGAGGCCGGTCGGCACGGCGGGATAGGTCTGGGCGGAGCGGGCGGGCAGGAGGGCACCGCTCCGGGCGACGTCGCGGATCTCGTCCTTCGCGGGCCGGGGCATGATGAAGGCCGCCGCCGCGCCCTCGTCGGCGGCCCGGACGGCCTGGACGGGGTCGGTGAACATGAGGGAGGGGTCGCCCTCGTTGGCGTTGAAGACCGGCCCGAACACCGTGTCCTGTATCCAGATGGAGGCGGGGCCTTCGACCGGCCCGCGCGGCTTCAGAAGGTATCCGAGGCCCCCTTCGGTCGCCATGCCGAAGGCGACGCTTCCCGCGTCGCTGGCGCGGTCGATGTGCAGGATGAGGTTGCGATTGTGGTGCTCCTCGATCTCGAAAAGTCCGGCGAGTCGGTCGAGGGCGGCCTCCTTGCCGCCGGGGAGGCGACGGAGGACGCGGTGGACCGAGAGGCGGGCGAAGGAGGCTTCGTCGAGGGAGGAGAGCGCCACGAGGGCGCCGGTTCCGCCCGGAAACGCGGCGGCGGCCTCGTAGGCCTCGACGTTGTCCGCGAGGAGAAGTGGCACGGCCGAGAAGGCATTCTCAAGGGTCGCGAGGGCGTCAGGATCGTCGATCGTCTCCAGGACCGCCGAGACGGCGTCCAGGTTCGCGTCGGACTCGGACGTGGCGGGGGCGGAGCGGACGGCGCGAAGGATCGCCCCGGTCGGATCCTCGAAGAGGGCGACCGTCGGCTCGAACACGGTGCGGGTCGCCTCGAGGAGACGGAGCCGCTCCTCCCGGAGCTTCGGGCTGCCCGCCTCGACCGGTCGCACGTCGTTCTGGAGATCGGCGACGGCGACGAGGCTGATCCGGGTCGTCGGTTGCGTGCCGAACCGCTGCGTGAGTCGGTAGAAGGCGGGGCTAGCCTCAAGGGCGAGGAAGCCGCCGCGTCGCCCTTCGGCGAGGTGCGCGGCGGCGCGGGCGTAGCGGACGAACTTGCTGCGGTCGTCGCCGTGGCCCTCGGGCTGGGCGAGCATCACCGCGCTGTGCGGGTTGCGGACGGCGTAGCGGTCGCGGTCGCTTGGCGTCAGCCCGAGGGTCGGCGGGGCCAGGAGCGAGTCGAGCCCTCCGGCGGCGAGGGTGTATCGAAGTCCCCGGAACGGCCTGATTCTCGCCATGGCTTTGGAGCGTACCCCGGTCCCCGGAGGCGAACGGTACACTCGTCGCCGGTGCAGGTCGAACTCCAACTAAAGTCCTATGCGGCCCGCGTCGACGCTCGCCTGGACGCCCTCCTGCCCTCCCTCGAGCTCGATCCCGGCCCCCTTTTCGAGGCGATGCGGTACGCCGCTCTCGGGCCGGGCAAGCGGCTTCGTCCGGCGCTCTGCCTCGCGGCCTGCGGGGCGGCGGGGGGCGACGACGAGGCGGCGCTGAACGCGGCCTGCGCGCTGGAGATGGTCCACGCCTTCTCGCTCGTCCACGACGACCTTCCCGCCATCGACGACGACGATCTGCGGCGGGGAAGGCCGACCGTCCACCGGGCGTTCGGCGAGGCGGTCGCGATCCTCGCGGGCGACGCGCTGTTCGCCCACGCGTTCGCGACCTTGGTCGCGCCGGGCGTCGGCGTCGTGCCGCCGCCGGAGATCGCGGTCCGGCTGGTGTTCGAGCTCTCGAAGGCGGTGGGCGTCGAGGGCGTGGTGGCGGGCGAGACGGCGGACATCCTTGCGGAGGGGCGCACGGTGAGCACGGCGGAGCTGGAGTCGATCCACGTGCGCAAGACGGGCGTGCTCATCGCGGGGAGCGCACGGATGGGCGCCATCGCGGGAGGCGCGGCAGAGGGCGACGTGGCGGCGCTGGGCCAGTACGGCCACCACATCGGCCTCGCGTTCCAGATCGCGGACGATGTGCTGAACGAGACGGGCACCGCGGAGCAGCTTGGCAAGGCGGCGGGTTCCGACCGCGAGCGGGGCAAGGCGACCTATCCCTCGCTCATCGGTCTGGAAGCCTCCCGCAGCCGGGCGCTGGCCCTCGCGGACGCGGGCGCGGCGTGTCTGGACGACCTGCCGGGTCCGACGGACTTCCTGCGCGAGTTGGCGCGGTTCTCCGTCGAGCGGCTGCGTTAAGGCTCCGCGTCCGGGACTCGGCGTCTCAGCACTCCCGAGTCGACGAGATAGAGCGCGGTCGAGTAGACGACCTGGATCGCCAGGCTGGCGAGGAGGAGGGTCACGACGACGGTGATGAGGGGAAGACCGATCCGCCGGGCGAGGGCGTTCTGACGGTTGAGCCCGTGCCGTGCCCGCGCAGCTCGGCTCGGGGACGTCCATCGCATCGACGCGGACTGGAGAGACCTGATCCACCGCCGGCGCATGAGCCAGAGCGAGCCCCACCACAGCCTTCTCGCGATCCAGTCCGCCCAGCGTTGCATCGATCATCCTAAGGGTAGCCTTGCGGCGCATGGCCGGACTGGACCGCCTCCTGTTTCGTACGATCAACGGGTGGTCCCAGTCGCTCGATCCGTTCCTGACCGTCTTCAGCAGCGCCAGCGACTGGCGCGGGTTCCGACTCGTCCTGCTCGCGATCCTGATCGCCTACATCGCCTTGCGCAAAGGACGCGCCGCGCTCCTAGCCTTGCTCGCGTTTCCTGTGGCGGACGGCCTCTGCAATCTCGCCAAGCACCTTGCGCCGATGCACCGCCCGTTTCAGGAGCTTGGGCAGGTGACGATGCGGGTGGGAACGACCTCGACCATGGGGACGGCGTCGTCGCACGCCGCCAACATGGCGGCGGTCGCCACGGTCATGACCCTCGGACTCGGATGGCGGTGGGGAGGGCCGTGGATCACCCTTGCGTTCCTCGTGGGAGTTTCCCGCGTGTACGTGGGCGCGCACTACCCGTCGCAGGTCTTACTCGGTTGGTCGATCGGCGTGTTGGTTGGGTTGGCCTTTGACCGGGCGGCAAGGGCGATCCTCGATCGGGGCAAAGAGTCTCAATCGCAAGGGGGCAAGCCGCACTAAAAGCGGCAACCCCAGTCGCCCCCGGGCGGTCCATGCCTTCGTGACCGACCACGACCTTCTCTCTCGACGTGCCGTCCTGCGCACCGCCGGCGTGAGCGCCGCCACCGCCGCCCTCGGCCCGCTGGCCTCTTCGCAAGGCCCGACGCCGCCTTCCGTGACGCCGCCGCGGGCCATCAAGCTGTACGAGCTGAACGCCGCGACGGAGCAGAAGACGTCGGGTCCGAGGACGCCCTTCCCGCCGAGAGGACGAGTGGGCCTGGCGGTGGTCGGCCTGGGTCATCTCACGCTCGAACAGATTCTTCCCGCCATCGACAAGTCCGAGCGGTGCCGCCTTGCGGCGCTCGTCACCGGCGACCGCGCCAAGGGGCTGGAGGTCGCGCGGCAGTATGGCGTCGCCGAGAGTTCGGTCTACACCTACGCGGAGTACGACCGCATCCGGGACAATGCGGACGTCCAGGCGGTCTACGTGGTCCTGCCGAACGCGCTGCACGAGGAGTACGTCGTCCGGGCGGCGAAGGCGGGGAAGCACGTGCTTTGCGAGAAGCCGATGGCGAACTCCAGCGTCGAGGCGCGCCGCATGGTCGAAGCCTGCAAGGCGGCGAACAGGAAGCTGATGGTCGCGTACCGCATCCAGTACGAGCCGAACAATCGGCTCGCCCACGACTGGACGCGGAGCCAGAAGTACGGCAAGGTCAAGCTGATCGAATCGTACAACGGGCAGAACCAGGCGCACAACGACCAGTGGCGGCACAAGAAGGCGCTCGCGGGCGGCGGCTCGCTGCCGGACATCGGCCTCTACAACCTCAACACGACGCGCTATCTGCTCGGCGAGGAGCCGGTCGAGGTCTCGGCGACGGTGTTCAGCACGCCGGGCGACGAGCGGTTCCGGGAGGTCGAGGAGAGTGCGCTGTGGCAGATGCGTTTTCCCAGCAGCGCGCTGGCGAACTGCGCCTGCGGGTACGGATCGCACCAATCGCGGCGCTACCGGGTCCATGCGGAGACCGGCTGGTACGGCCTTGACCCGGCGTTCGCCTACGAGGGGCTGCGGATGGAGGCGTCCTACGCGGAGGGAGACACCGAGTTCCGGCAGAATCCCTCGCGCGGATCGAAGGATCAGTTCCAGCTTGAGATGGACCACTTCGCGCGGTGCGTCATGGACGACCTTCGGCCCTTCACACCGGGCGAGGAGGGCGTGCAGGACCACGTCATCATGGAGGCGATCTATCGCTCGGCGCGGGAGGGCAAGCCGGTGAGGCTGGCGGAGATCACGACAAAGGACACGTTCCGGGGGCCGTTGCCGAAGGAAGGCTCGTAGCGCTCCGGCTCTCTATCCCCCCGGCCCCTTCCTCTCCCGTCACGAGCCATCCGTGAAAGGAAGGGGTGACGTGATTAAGATCTCATCGACGCGGCGAACTTCTGGCGGTATTTCAGAACCTTGGGCGTGACGACGGCGTTGCAGTAGCCGACGTTCATGCCCCACTTCTCGGCGGGCGTGGCGCGCTCCAGCTTCTCCCAATAGTCCTGGTGGTACTCCTCGGCGCGCGAGTAGTTGGTCAGCGGCTCTAACGTGGTGGCGATGGGATTGGGGTAAAGACCCTCCGCTTGGACCTCCCCAAGGAGCTTCTGGGCGGTCGCCTTCTCCTCCTCGCTCGTGTAGAAGATCACTGAGCGGTACTGGGTGCCGACATCGTTGCCCTGGCGATCTTTCTGGGTCGGATCGTGGACGGTGAAGAAGACGCGGAGCAGGTCTTCGGCGGAGACGAGGGATGGGTCATAGGTGACCTTGTAGACTTCGGCGTGGCCCGTCCGTCCGCCGCAAACGGCCTCGTAGGTCGTGGTGGCGGACGCGCCGCCCGCGTAGCCGACCTCAACGTCGGTAACGCCCTGGAGCTCCTTGAAGATGGGTTCGTAGCACCAGAAGCAGCCCGCGCC
>CAXTOO010000176.1:0-8794 GCA_964245875.1 uncultured Fimbriimonas sp.
CCAAACGCAAAGTCTACGACTCACAACATGGCCGCGCCGAACACGCCCGCGCTGTCGCCCAAAACAGGGCGCAGTACCACCGGATGGTAGTCGTTGTGGAAAACGTGGCGCTTGAGCGCCTCCGCGCCATCCGAGTAGAGGCGGTCGACGTTCGAAACGCCCCCGCCGAGCACGATCGCATCTGGATCGAAGACATTGACCACGACGCTCAGCGCTTTTCCAAACCCCTCCACCAGATGGTCGATCGTTGGCCCGTTCTCCTGGGCGATGGCTTGAAGCCGCTTCGACACGCCCGTTTGCCGCGCATACCACCGCTCCAGCGAAGGGCCGCTGAGCACTGTTTCGACACATCCGCGCTTCCCGCAGTAGCAAGGCTCGCCCCCTGGCTCCAGCACGTTGTGGCCCCATTCGCCCGCGATGCCGCTCGCACCATCGAGCACCTTGCCGTCGACCACGAGGCCACCGCCCACGCCCGTGCCGAGGATGACTCCGAACACGGTTCCGCAGCCCTTCGCCGCGCCGAGCGTCGCTTCCGCCAGCGCGAAGCAGTTCGCGTCGTTCGCTACCCGCACGTCGATCCCAAGCTTAGAGCGCAGGTCGGCGGGCAAGGGGCGACCGATAAGGGCGGTCGTGTTCGCGTTCCGCATCAGGCCGGTGCGCGGGTCCACGCTTCCCGGGGTCCCCACGCCAACGCTCCCTGGCCGCTGCCCGACTTCCGCCGCCGTCTCGTCCAGCACCCTTGCGATCTGGCCGAGGATGTGGTCGTAGCCGCCGTCCGCCTCCGTCGGCACCCGCCGCCGGGCCACCGCGCGCGCGCCGTCGAGCACCGCGCACTCGATCTTCGTGCCGCCGAGATCAATCCCCCACTTGGGTTCCATGGACTGAAGGCTACCTAGGGATGGCGGAGGCGCTCCTGCCTCCATGAGTACCGATCGCGAAGGAGAGGGCAACTTTATTGTTAGGGAAGGTATCGTGACGGTGATGCCCCTCCCACCCGGAACGCCCGCGCCCGACTTCACCCTTCCCACCAAGGCCGCCGATGGGATCGAGACGGTCAGACTCTCCGAACACCGGGGCAAGGACGTGGTCGTGCTCCTCTTCTTTCCGGCGGTCCACACCCCGGTCTGCACCCGCGAGATGTGCCACGCGGGTGACGAGATCCCCGCCTTGCAGGACGCGGCGGTGTACGGCATCTCCGTCGACCTTCCGTTCGCCCAGGAGATGTGGTCGCAGGCGAACTCGATGACCGTGCCGCTCCTGAGCGACCACGACCTGAAGGTCACCCGCGCCTACGACGTCGTGTGGCCCGATTTCGCCGGCTTTCCCGTCGCCGCCCGCGCCTCCTTCGTGATCGACCGCCGCGGAATCGTCGCGTATTCCGAGCAGACTTCGGCTCTGGGCGACCTGCCCGACTACACGAAGATCCAGCTTGCAGTCGAGTCGGCGGTCGTGGGGAAAATCTAGCCACGGTAATATGCCCATAGACCAATGAAGATCGGCATCTTTACCGCCCTTTTCGGAGACAAGACGCGCACCGAGGCGCTGGACATCATCGCGGCCGAGGGCATCCAGTCCGTCGAGTTCGGCGCGGGCGCCTACCCCGGCTCGAACCACCTGGGCGGCACGAACGAGGCGGTCGCCGCGCTCATCGAGGACGACGCGAAGGTCCGCGAGCTCCGGAACGACGTCGAGAGCCGCGGCCTCACGATCTCCGCGATCTCCTGCCACGGCAACGCCCTGCATCCCGATCCGAAGGTCGCGAAGGACCACCACGACGCCTTCGTGAACAGCGTGAGGCTCTCCGCCAAGCTCGGTGTCGGCATCGTCAACGGCTTCTCCGGGTGCCCCGGCGACGGCCCGAACGCCGTCAATCCGAACTGGGTCACCTGCGCTTGGCCCGACGAGTACCGTACGATCCTCGACTGGCAGTGGTCGGAAAAGGTCATCCCGTATTGGACCGAGCAGAACAAGCTCCTGGACGAGCACGACGTGAACTTCGCGATCGAGATGCACCCCGGCTTCGTCTGCTACGCGAACGACACGCTTCTCAAGCTCCGCGCCGCCGCGGGCGACCGGATCGGCGCGAACTTCGACCCTTCGCACCTCTGGTGGCAGGGCATCGACCCCATCGCGGCCGTCCGTGAGCTCGCCCGCGCGGGCGCCCTCTTCCACGTCCACGCGAAGGACACGAAGATCGACCCGTACAACAGCGGCCTGAACGGCAACCTCGACACCAAGAGCTACGGCGACATCGGCAAACGCTCCTGGGTGTTCCGCTCGGTGGGCTACGGCCACACCCTGGGCTGGTGGAAGGACTTCTGCTCCGTGCTTCGCGCCGAGGGGTACGACCACGTCCTCAGCATCGAGCACGAGGACGGGCTGATGAACCCGATGGAGGGCCTGCGCAAGGCGCTCGCCGTTCTGAGGGAGGCGGTGATCTTCGAATCGGCGGGCGAGATGTTCTGGGCGAAGGACTAGGGTGACTTCGGAGAGTCTCGCCACTTTGCGAGGTAGGGATTTTCGCGAACCCGCCGAAGCTTAAGGGGTCCATGCGCACCAGTCCCCGATTGCTTCTCGACAGCCTCAAGCGATGTCCCCTCTGCGAGGCGGTCAGCGCGGAGGCCAGCGCGTCGTGCTTCGTGTGCGGCTGGTCGGGCGAGTTCGAGCGCGACGCCGACGGCCTCCAGGAGTCGCTCGACGACCTCGTCGCACGCTGCCCCGAGATCGCCGCGCTCAAGCCGAAGCGCCGCCGGAGCCTCTCTTGGATCGACCGGTTCCGCCGCCTTCTTCTCGGCGAACCCGCGCCTTAGCTTCCGAAGCGTGAGACGTTTCGGGATTGTGGAAAACCTCGCGAAACTCCGGGCGTGCTCCATAATAGGAGTCCCCATGGCCGTCGGCTACGATGAGTCCGTTCCCCTGTACAGCGTCGAGGCCGAGATGAGCACCCTCGGCGCGATGCTCCTCTCCGAGCGCGCCGCCGAGGAGATCGTCACGATCCTCGCGGAGGACGACTTCTATCGCCCGGCCCACCGTCTGGTCTTTCGGGCGATGAAGTCGCTCATCGCGGGCCACAAGCCCATCGACATGACGACCCTCACCGAGGAGCTGAAGGCGAGGGGCGACCTCGCGAACATCGGTGGCCCGGACTACCTCACGGAGATCGACCTCTTCGTGCCGACCGCCTCCAACTCCGCGGCCTACGCCGCGATCGTGCTCGACAAGGCGACGATGCGCCGCCTGGAACAGACCGGTCGCGAGATCATCGGCGTGGTGCACGACGCCGAGACGCCCCACGTCCAGGAGAAGGTCGACAAGGCCGAGCAGCTCATCTTCGAGGTCGGCCGCAAGCAGCTCGGCAAGTACTTCGAGCCCGTCTCGAAGCTCGCGAAGGAGTTCTTCGTCGACGTCGACACGATCCTCGAGACGGGCATTCCGATGCAGGGCCAGAAGGTGGGCTTTCTCGACCTCGACGAGATGACGTCCGGCTTCTACCCCGGCGACTTCGTGGTCTGCGGCGCGCGGCCCGCGATGGGCAAGACCTCGCTCATCCTCGAGATGGCGCTCAACGTCGCGACGCAGCACTACCGCCAGGGCACCCGCGGCTCCGTCGCGATCTTCTCCCTTGAAATGTCGAGCATCCAGCTCACGCGCCGCCTCGTCTCCATGCTGAGCAAGGTGCCGAACTCGGTCTTGAAAAAGGGCAAGATCAGTCCGACCGACTATCGCGACCTCGCCGACGCCTGCGACATGCTCTACTCGATGCCGATCTTCATCGACGACAACTCGGATCTGTCGCCTCTTGAGATGCGCGGCAAGTGCCGCCGTCTGAAGGCCGAGCACGGCCTGAGCCTCGTCATGATCGACTACCTGCAGCTCATGCGGGGCTCGCGCCGGACGGAGAACCGGGTGCAGGAGATCTCCGAGATCGCCCGCGCCTGCAAGTCGATGGCGAAGGAGCTCGAGGTGCCGGTCTTCGCGCTCTCGCAGCTCTCGCGCGCGGTCGAGAGCCGCGACGACAAGCGGCCGCAGCTCTCCGACATCCGCGAGTCGGGCTCGATCGAGGCCGAGGCCGACCTCGTGATGATGCTGTACCGCGACGCCTACTACAAGAAGAAGGAGGAGCACAAGCCGCAGTACGACAACCGCGAGGAGGTCGAGGAGGCGGAGATCATCATCGCGAAGCACCGCAATGGCCCCGTCGGGACCGTCAAGATGGCCTTCCAACCCGCCCTCTCCCGCTGGCGGAACGCCGCCCGCTCGGACTACGACGACGAGTAGGGTTGTCCGAAGAGGGTGCGCAGATCCTGGCGGCACGAGGGCGTCCGCGCGCCCTTGGGGAGGCGCTCGCCCCCTTGGGGCGTGTGGAGAAACAAGGCCGTGGCCACCCCGACGCATCGGGGTGGCTACGGGGACCCGTCCGTTTCTCTACGCCCTCTCGGATGTCGGTCCGCGGCGAAGTCCCTTCGTTCCAGGCTCATGCAAAGGCAGGGAGACGCAGGAGAAAGGCACTCGAAGGGGGTTGTGAAACGATCTCTGAAGGCAGAATCCCCGGGGGCTTCTGCCTTCAGAGGCGGCCTTAGGCCGAGGCCCTGGTCGTGCGCGTGTTGATGCCGTTGGGGAAGAAGCCGCCCGGCGTCGTCGTTGGACTCGCATAGACGATGTTCAGGACTTGGGTCGCGGTTCGACTGAAGGCGATGGAGTTGCCGTCCGCTGGCACGAGGTTCAGGGTGTTTCCGGTCGCGACTCCTGAAAGGTTGTCGCCCACGACGTCGCCGACGCCCTGGTCCGCCTCGCCGCCCGCGAAGAGGTCACGCTGATTGCTGATCGCGTTGCTGAGGTTGATCGCGGTCTGACCCGCCTGGGCGATGAGCGTCCGGATAATGCCGGAGTGGTACGCCTCTACTGCAAGGATGCCCGCCGCGGACGAGAGGTAGGTCAAGTTGTTGGCGAGCGACCCTGCGGCACCGTGGTAGGCCGTTACCCCCACGTCTTCGAAGACGAACGATCCCAGCAGGAAGTTGAGATCGTTGGCGAACGGATCGAAGTCCGGGACGCCGATCAGGCTTCCGAGGGCGGCAAACGTGGCGGTGAAGTTGATCGCCGGACGTGCGACGCGGTTCGAAGCGCCCAGCGCCGTCCGCAGGAACTCCACGTGGTTGAGCTCGTCCACCGCGATCTCCCGCGCGTACTGGGCAACCGCCGGGGACGAGAACTGAACCGCGGTCCCACCGGTCACCGCCCCCTGAACGCCCAGGCCGTCGATCTGGGTGTCTGGAATGCCCCCGCCCGTCCCCGTGCCAAGTCCCGTTGCTCGAAGGTAGTATTCCGCCTCAAGGTACTCGAGGTTGAGGGCGAAGTTGAGGGTGTCGAGCTCGGCGTTGGCGCTGCCGCTGCTCTTGTGGTCGTTGTTGCCTCCGCAACCGGCGAGGAACGCGCCGCTGAACAGGGATGCTCCAGCGAAAGCACCCTTCTGCAGGAGGTTGCGGCGATCGATCTTGGCTTCGAGTTGGTCTGAGATGATGGACATGCGTTATGCGGCTCCGGTCATTGCGCATCATTGCGCACACCTTACTCTGCCGCATCAACCCATCGATAGTTCCGGTAATTGCTGTGCTGTACGCAAAAACACGGCATCGATGAAGCATTATTCATCCCCGAACGGAAGGCAGATTGGTTGGTGGCGGGGGTGTGTAAGTCGTTTCTCTGTCTACCCTACCGGCTATCGCACGCCCATTCCCACCTTCGCCAGCCACCCTTTGAGCACCTCGCGACCGGTCAAGCCCCCGAGTCCCGCCCGCCTTCCCGACCTTGCCGACCACGTTCGGTCGCCCTTCATCCCTTGGCTCTCGTAGAAGGCGCGCATCCGCCCGTCGTACTCGTCCGTGTTCGGCGCGGGATCGTACCGCTCCCGAAACCAGACCGCATCTTGTGCGAGCCGAGGCTTCACCGCCTCGTCGCCTTCGGGATAGCCGAGGCAGAGGCCGAAGAGGCCGAACACACCGTCCGGCAGGCCCAGGAACTCGCGGACGCCCTGCGGGTCGTTCCGCAGGGCGCCGATGTAGCACGCGCCAATTCCCATCGACTCCGCCGCGCAGACCATCCGCTCGGCGGCGAGGGCGGCGTCGATGGTCGCCATGAGCAGGAACTCAGTGTAGTCCAGTCCTTCCGCCGCCTCGCCCTGAGCCGCCGCCGCGCGGCGTAGGCGGTGGTGGTCGGCGAGGAAGCAGAGGAACCACGGCGCTTTGTGAACTTGGTCCTGATCGGCGCAGAGCCGGGCGATCTTCGCCCGCCGCTCGGGTTCCTGGAGGCTCACCACCGACCAGAGCTGGAGGTTGCTGCTCGTGCTCGCGCTCTGTGCCGCGGCGACGAGGCCCCGCATCGTCGCCTCCGGGATATCGCGGTCCGCGTACCGCCGCACGGATCGGTGGTCGAGGAAGCTCCCGAGGTCGGGAAGGCCCTCGGGCGGATCGCTTCCGTACCGCGCGCGCCAGCTCAACGCTTCCCGGCCTCGCGGGCGGCGGCCTCTTGCGCGAGCTTCACTCGGTCGCCGTGGAAGAGCGGGCCGAGCGCCTTGGCGACGAGGAACGTGCCGAGCAGGCCGACGATCGCAAACACGACGCATCCGACCGCGAGCTGGGGCACGAGCCGCTTGCCGCTGAGGATTTTGCCTTCGGGGAACACGCTTTATTGTGACGGCTACTCGTCCCGACCGTGGGCCTGGGCAGGCGGGGCTGTCGCCTCGATGGCGGTGAATGGCTCCAGGATGCGATAGGTGTGCAGTTCCCCCCGGTTGACGATCCACGAGTCGCCCGGCTCCAGCACGACCACGCTCTCGCCGACGTGCAGCTCGGCCCGGCCGGAGAGCACGTAGCCCGCGGTCTCGTAGTCGCGGGCCGACGGCTCCTTCGGCTCGCTTGGCTGTTCGTCGACCCACTTGCGCAGGGAGACGTGGACGCCGGAGGCGAGGTACTGCTGCCCCATCTTGCCCTCGGGGTTGCCCGCGGAGGAGACCTTGGTGATGCTCTGGTTGCTCATGGTTCTTCTGAGGCGAGGGTTCATCGGCCCTCGTTCCCGCAGAGGCGCGCAGCTCCGTCGAAATCAGTGTCCTTGCCACTACCGTTTGGAGACGGCGAGGCATCGTTTTTTGTGGATGGGAGGGGTTCTCGGCGCTTGCGCCATCTCGGTCGCCGCACGCAACTGAACCCAAGATGCGTGTTTGCAGACGATTTTTCTTGTGGATTCCGTGAAACGCGAATTCATGTGCGGTTTGAGGGGGTTTTCGACGGCATCGAGGAGGGAGCGGAGCGTTGAGGTCACATTCCTTAGGTGCGTGGGAGAGAGTTTAGTCAACCATTAGGATCGTCGGGGAGTGCCCAACGCGCCCCCGGAGGTCGCGGCTACAGCGCTTCGCGCTAGAGAGATGGGGCCACGCACGCTGAGGGTTTCCGCCGAACGTGCCAAAATCAAGACGTGGCACCGGCGTCCCGCCGATGGGTCGCCCGGGCGTCTCGCCCGTGGGGATCATGGCCGGGACGGCCATGGAACGCATCGGCGGGACGCCGATGCCACGCCTGCCATGACCCGCCAGACCGAAGACCTGCGCATCGGGGACGTCCGTCCCCTGCTCTCGCCCGCCATCCTGCACGAGGAGATCCCCGCCACCGACGCGGCCTCGGAGCTGATCGCCGACGCCCGCCGCACGGTCGAGGCGTGCCTCGCGGGCGAGGACCCGCGCCTCGTGGTCGTCGTCGGACCGTGCTCCGTCCACGACGTGGAGGCGACCCTCGACTACGCCAAGCGCCTGAAGGCCCTGGCCGCGCGATACGAGGACCGGCTGTTCGTGCTGATGCGCACGTACTTCGAGAAGCCGCGCACCACCGTGGGCTGGAAGGGGCTCGTGAACGACCCGCGGATGGACGGCAGCTTCCGCATCAACGAGGGCCTGCGGCTCGCCCGGAAGCTTCTCGCCGACGTGGCCGAGGTCGGCCTGCCGCCCGCCACGGAGTTCCTCGATACCACCGTGCCCCAGCACCTCGCGGACCTCATCGCCTGGGGGGCGATCGGCGCGCGCACGAGCGAGAGCCAGACCCACCGCGAGCTCGCCAGCGGCCTCTCCATGCCGGTCGGCTTCAAGAACGCCACGGACGGCAACGTCCAGACCGCCATCGACGCCCTGAAGGCGGCCCGCCAGCCGCACTGGTTCCCCGGCACCACGAAGGACGGCATCTCCGCCATCGTCCAGACCACGGGCAACGCGAGCTGCCACGTGGTGCTGCGCGGCGGCTCCCGCACCGGCCCGAACTACGGCGAGGAACACGTTCGCAACGCCTCCTCGATCCTGGAGCGGGAGGGGCTGCCGCACCGCGTGATGGTCGACCTCTCCCACGCGAACAGCTCGAAGGACCACAAGCGGCAGTCGCTCGTGGCGGACGACGTCGCGCGGCAGCTCAAGGCCGGAGGCTCCCCGATCTTCGGCGTGATGGTCGAGTCGTTCCTCGTGGATGGCCGCCAGGAGGTCGCGCCCGGTCGCGAATTGGTGTACGGCCAGAGCGTCACCGACGCCTGCCTGGGCTTCGAGGCGACGGAGTCGGTGTTGGAGACGCTGGCGCGGGCGGCGTAAGATAGGGGCATGAGAACGATCGAGGTTCCCGATGAGGTTGCGGCCGCGTTCGAGGCCGCTTCGTCCTCCCGGCGCGAGGCGGTTCTCGCCACCATGGCGGGGTGGCTCCGTTCTGAAAGCCCACCGCTTTCGGATCTTCTCCGCCTCGCCGAGTCGTGGCGGGTCCCGTCTAGG
>CAXTOO010000177.1:0-4921 GCA_964245875.1 uncultured Fimbriimonas sp.
TATCCGGGGGCTCGGGCGAGCGGCGCCTACGCGACGACGACGGGCCGGGTGCGGATCTGGGACGACGTTCGGCGGGGCCTCGCCTGGGAGGCGACGGCGAACGGCCGGGTGGGCGCGCTGATCGTCCACCCGCGCGGCACGCCGGTGGACGCCACGCTGAAGGGCTACCTGGAGAGCCCCGTCCACGAAGGGTCGGGCGGCTAGACGCAGTTCGTCGACACTGGGAGCGACGTATCGTCTCCGAAAACAAACGTCTACCTTGCCCCTTTCGGGCGGCGGGGCTTAGACTGCCGGGGTGCCGGACCTCCCGCTCCTCTCCAAGACGCTTTTTCAGGCGGGCCGCGAGTGCCCCAAGCGGATGTGGCTGGACCACCACGAGGCGCACCGCAGGCCGCCGATGTCCGAGGCGGAGCGGGCGCGGATGATGGAGGGCATCGCCGTCGGCAAGCTGGTGCAGCGGCTCTACCCCGGCGGGGTGACCGCGCGGTTCGTCGGCGTCTCGGACGAGATCGCGGCGGCGCGGACCCGCGAGCTGATGGACGGCGGCGCCCACACGATCTTCGAGGCCACGTTCGTGGCAGAGGATCGGGTCGTCCGGTGCGACATTCTCCGGAAAGATGAGAACGGCGGCTGGATCGTGGACGAGGTGAAGGCGACCACCGGCCCCGACGCGAAGAAGGCGATGAAGGACGGCCACGTCCACGACCTTGCGTACCAGCTCGCCGCCCTGCGAGCCTGCGGCATCGTCGTGACGGGCGGGGGCCTCGTCGTGCTCGACAAGACGTACGCCTGGGACGGCGGCGAGCACGACCTGGAGCGCTTGTTCGCCCGGCTCGACCTCACGGCGGACTGCGAGACCTTGCGCGAGGAGATCGAGACGGAGGCGGTGCGGCTGGGCGCCCACCTCGTTGGTCCCGCCGTACCCGACGCGCCGATCAACACCCACTGCAAGAAGTGCGAATACAAAGGCCATTGCCTGGAGCACACGCCGAAGGACGACGTGATGTACCTGCCGTACGCGACCCGCAAGGGGACGGACAAGCTGCGCGGGCAGGGCTACCGTACCATCCGCGACATTCCCATGGGCGTCCTGACGGACAAGCGGATGGTGCCGACCCACCGCGTCCTTACGTCGGGCGAGCCGTGGGTCTGCCCCGGCCTCGGCGCGGCCCTCGACGCGATCGCGTTCCCGGCGGCGTTCATCGACTTCGAGTCGTGCGCCCCCGCCGTCCCGGCCTATGCGGGCACGAACCCCTACCAGCAGGTCTGCTTCCAATGGTCGGCGCATCTGGTTTGCCTCCCCTCTGGGGGAGGGCAGGGTGGGGGTGACGGGCTCCCTCTCCCCTCCGGGGGAGAGGGTTGGGGTGAGGGGCTTGAAGTCGAGCACCATGAATTCCTGCACCCCGACGCGTCCGACCCCCGCCCCGAGTTCTGCCGCACCCTCTGGGACGCCGTCAAGGACGCGAAGACCCTGGTGATCTACTCCGCGTTCGAGACGACGCAGCTTCGGAAGATGGCGGAGGCGGGCATCCCCTTCGCGGCGGAGCTGCTCGCGAAGCTGGAGAGCGACGTCGTTGACCTGGAGAAGATCGTCGCGGGCCACGTCTGCCTGGAGGCGTTCAGGTACCGCACGAGCATCAAGACGGTGCTGCCCGCGCTCGTGCCGTCGATGTCGTACCAGGGCATGGCGATCGCCGACGGCACCGCCGCGATGACCGCCTTCCGCACGATGATTGCGCCCACGACCGACGAGACCCATGCGGCGCAGATCGCTGCCGACCTCCTGACCTACTGCAAGCAGGACACCCTGGCGATGGTCGAGATCTACCGGGCATTGCGGCACATCGCCGGTTGACCGTTGGGAGTGCGCGAAGCCCTTCACGCTTTGCCCTCAACGCGGAGCGCCGTTTCCCGTCGATGGCTTAGGGACGCGGCGGCAATCTCGAAGGCTCTGTACCCGATCGGAGGAAAAATTGTGCGGAAAGGGGACGCCGCGTTCGGCAATAGCACGCTCCGTGGCGTCGGTTGGCACCCCAGGGTGAAGATGTAGCGCAATTACCGTCCAACGATGTAGTTGTTCCGCACCGAGTGTAGTGCGGCTCAGCTTGCAAGCTAATTTGTAGGTACAGCGCTGGGTATATTCCTTGTGCTGGATGCAGGGTCAAACCCACCTCCGCTACGGATTGCCGATGAAGATCAGCAAAGTAACAATCAAAGGGTTTCGCAGTCTCTCGGACGTTGAAGTCTCGCTGAAGTCCTATACCTGCTTGGTGGGTGCGAACGATGCCGGGAAGTCTTCCTTCCTGCGAGCGATACAGCACGTCTTTGAGGATCATCCGCCCATCAGCATAGACGATCCCACGAAAGATAGCGAGGGTTTGGCAGAGCACTACATCGAGGTTGAGTTTGAAGGAGTACCGCCTGGGTTCCCCTTTGCACCGCATGGTGTTGCCAAGTTCCGACGACGCTTCAACGGCAATGTCGGCCTCTTCTACTGGGGCGACAAGCCGAAGGTCGACCGTATCGCGCAAATGGCAGCCGGCATTCTGAAGAAGACAGAGTACCGAGGAGACCAAGCAGTTACCCAAGCAATGCGGGATGTCGTCGATCCCATGATTGCTGCCGCAGGTCAAGTCTCTGCGGCGACAGCTCGAAGTTGTCACGCCGCTCTTGAAGCTGCAAACTTGGTCGAAAAGGAACCGGATTGGACGCTCATCTCCTCTGACGATCTGAAGCCGTACATCCGGGTGTACTTCCTGTCTGCCGATGCCCGAGCCGAAGACGAGATGGGGACCAAGGAGAGCGCAATCTTCTACCGCCTCGGCGGCGAACTGATCCGTGAAGCGGCGGAGAGTGATCCCGAGATTAAGGCAAAGCGCGAGGCTTACGAAGCCGCGTTAGGATCGGTCAAGTCCAAGGACGAGCAAGGTCGGTGGAAGATCGAAGCGTTGAACGATATGGAGGCACACCTTCAAGGGGAGGTGTCCAAGTTTGATTCAGGCCTAACCGTGTGCACCGAACCCCAAGGCGGAGTTTTGTCGGCAGCTTCGTTTGGGATGTCGCTGTCCGTATCGGACGGGATGACCACGGACGTTCGGCGAATGGGGCATGGTTGCCGCCGAAGCGTCATGTTCGCAATGCTTGAAACTCTCGCGCACATGAGAGCGCTTAAGGCCGAAGAAGTTGGGGCCGGAACAGGCAACGAAGCACAGCGCATCCCATGCGACATCTTTCTGATCGAAGAGCCAGAGCTCTATCTCCATCCCCAGAAGGAGCGCGAGAGGATGCGCATGCTTCAGGCCCTCTCCGACCAAATCAGCGTCAGCGTCATCGTCGCAACTCACTCGCCGTTCTTTGTCGATATCGTAAAGGCAGACGGCATTGTTCGATTCGTGCGAGAATCGATTGGCAAAGCTAGGGCGTTACCTTGGTCAGGCGACCCTATCAATATTGAAGAGCGTGATGGATTTATGGCCATGCGCTTCTTCCATCCGACCCTAGCTGCAATGGCGTTCGCTCGTCTCGTCATTATCGTTGACGGCGAGACGGAGTCACAGATCTTTCAGTTCTTGGCTCAGAAACAAGGCTTACAAACGGAAGGCGTGGAAGTTGTCGGAGCCAACGCAACTCAGAGCATCCCATATCTACAACGTATATGTAATTCTTTGCGATTACCGTACACGGTATGGGCAGACCGCGATGCGCGTGATGCAACTCAAAGCCTTAAGGACTCCTGTGCTCCTGGTATCGGTAAGGTGGTCGTCGCACCCGGTGGATGGGAGAGCCTTGCCGGGATTACCGTGTCACGTAAGGAAAGCAAGCCCTGGGCAAGTTACCAACATTTCGTGATTGAGGAGAACGAACCGAATGACAACGTCAAAGTGCGGCTCGCCGCTGCGTACAGTCACCAGGACCATGACGAGCCTCTATCGGGACCTTTGTCGAACATGGCGGTGGTCGCTATGCCAGTATCGGATGGAGTCGCATTATGAACTTCGTTTCTGTCACCTCATCGAACATTGCTGCCGTCGCGCACGACGGCGCCTCAACGTTGCACATTCGCTTCAACGACGGGAGCGTCTACCGCTACACCGGTGTGCCTGCAGGCGTGTACCAGGCACTTCTTAACCCTCCCGGCGGCAGCGTTGGCAAGTACTTTCACGCGCACGTCCGCGATAAGTATCCTACAATAAAATTATAGATAGTCAAACGTAGGGGTGCGTTGCTACCGCCCCCACGCTGCAGGATGCCCGCATTTAATCTGTTGGAGGTTCAGAGACACCCCAATCCTTGAACTCACCCTCAATGTCACCGTCGCGGCTGATGGTTCCGCTCATCTGGGCTACGAACTGCTTACGGAAGAACCTAGTGTCATCTTCCGTGTGATAGGCGACAATCAAGTAAGCGTAACCGGTCCAAGTGCCATCTGCGCTTATGTCGTAGTCGCTTGGACCCTCCTCTTGAATCTCGTACTCCGTGCCGAAAGATCCAGCGAGCTTGATAAATTCAGGGTCGCTGTCAAGGTGATCCCAAATCCACCTATCGAGTTCAGCTTCGGCATCGGCGGGAACCCTTGGCTCTAAGCGGGCGAACATGGCGGTTGAGACGCCGGTACGCCTGAGTTCCTGGTCAATGTCAGGAAGGGCGTGCTTAATTTGGTACTCCAGATCATCGTCAGAAGTGAGTGCCGTGATCTCCACATAGCCCTCGCCTGGAACGCCGTAGACGCGGAAACGATCATCCTTCTCCAAGTCGGGCACGAGGTCACGCAGGCGCGTCTCGACGTAGTTCGCAACGTCGCTCGCCACATTAGGCTTGCGGCCGTAGCCGTAGGGAATGTA
The DNA here is from genome assembly GCA_964245875.1 of uncultured Fimbriimonas sp. Lineage (GTDB taxonomy): Bacteria > Armatimonadota > Fimbriimonadia > Fimbriimonadales > Fimbriimonadaceae > Fimbriimonas. The sequence continues at coordinate 4,842 of CAXTOO010000177.1, forward strand.
GGCCGTGGTCATGGTTGGGCTCTCTTGCCGTCTAAGTACGTCTCGATAAGGGTCACGAACGCCTCGCACTCTCCAAAGAC
>CAXTOO010000177.1:4931-8213 GCA_964245875.1 uncultured Fimbriimonas sp.
CACACCGTGGTGGAGCGCTGCCTGCAGGCGGCGGTGAAGGAGATCCGCATCGACCCTGGAGGTGCTGATCGAGCGGGAGCGGCTGCGCGACGCGCAGATCGTGCTCGCGCAGATCCGCTACTCCTCCTACGTCAGCCAGGCGGCGCTGCTGTCGGCGATGGGGCGGATGGAGGCCTCGCAGCTCAGCCGCGCCGTGCCGCTCTACGACCCGGTGAAGCACTTCAAGCGCGTGCGCAGCGCGGGCGCCCTCCCCTACGAGCCGGTGATCGCCGCCCTCGACCGGGGGCTCGGCGGCGTCCTCCTGACCGTAGACGCTGTAGTCGGCACGGCTCCTAAGCCTCTGCCACTCAAGCATCCTGCCCTTTAGGTCCGAGCCGAGGATCGCGCGCATAGTAGCGTCCTTTCGGGCTGCCGCCTCGACGGCGTTGGCAGTCTCGATGTGACCGAACGGATCGTCGCGGGTGGCGAAGAGGACCAGTGCCCTTCCGGCGTGGTGGACGCCGTAGTAGGAGCGGCTGATCGCGTTACGCGCACCGATCTCGTCCAGCGGGACGGCTCCGATCAGGGCCGACGCGAACGCGAGAAACATCCGGGCGAAGCGCAGGCGGTCGTCTACGACTCTATCGACGACGCGGTTGAGTTCTGATGCGTCAACGAGATCGGGATGGAGCCTGGCCAAGCGTTGGAGCTCATCGTGGGTCCCACGTTTAAGCAAGGACATCTCGGCCAGAAATCCGGTTCTCATTCTCTCCTTGTGGTCTACAGTTTAACTGCTTTCAAGGTTGAGGCGGAGGAGGGCGGCGAGGAGGGTGGCGTCGGGGAGATCGGCGGGGAGGTCGTAGGCTTCGGCGACGGCGGCGTCGAGTTTGTCGTGGGCGTGGCGGAGCCACGCCGGGCGGTCGTTGTAGAGCTTGGTGAGGGTGCGGGCGGCCACGCTCTTCGCCATCGCGGGGCGGGCGACGCGGCGGACGTACCGGGCCTCGGCGATGGTGCCAGACGGTTGCCCCTTACCCCCTGCCCCCTCTCCCCCAGAGGGGAGAGGGGGTGCCGGAATCCAGCGATCCCAGGGGCCGCCGACGGTGGCGGGGAAAACGAGGGTCTCTTCCTGGGTCCATTCGGGTGGGTTCAGCCAGTTCTCCCGTAGGGCGTTCAGTTCGCGGGCCGCGTCGCCGACCGCCGCCCTCTGGGCGGCGGTCGGCTCAGGAAAGGGGAACGTCTCGAAGCAGGTCGTGGGGGTGTAGCGGAAGCCGCTTTCGACCTCTCGAAGCTGGGTGCCCTGCGCCCGCGCCCAAAGCTCGTGGAAGCGGGAGTGGAGGACGCCAAAGGTGTAGTCGTCCTCGACGGCGAACACGAGCGTTCCTTGATTGCAGAGTTGGACGGCGGGGTACCAGCGAAAGAGGCGATGCTTCGACACGCCGGGTGTCGCCAGCACACGTTCGAGGCCGACACAAGCCTTGCGAAGCTCTGTCCTCGGCCTACTGTACTGCCACCAACATCCCCTATAATCGTCCCTTCGCGTTTCACGAGCCGGACGCACGACCTCCTCGGCGTAGCGCATCGGTGCCTCGTACCCCACCGCCCGCTCGTACGACAGAAGTCCAAAGTCGATGGTCCACATCGCGCGATCCACGCCCGTGAGGTCGGAGGCGGTTGTAACGGGGCGCAAAACGTCGCTGTTAGGGGTGCCTGCCGCATTCGGCTCCGTCAGGAACCGCAACGCAAGGGACTCGAAGATGTCGAACGGTGCCTTGGCCGAAGGTCCCATGAAGCAGACTGCATGGTTAGACTTAAGAACACGAGCCTCGCCAAGGTCGCCTTCATGAGCGGTGAGGTTGGCGTGGATGTCGGGAACGGTGATTCCGTCCAAGGTTTTGGTCTTGTCGTTTCCAGCATCGAAACCCACGATGGAGACGTGGACGGCGGCACCTTCAAGCGTCCATGGCAAGTCGCTCCACGCGAGAAAGATGTCGCCTGTCCCCTTAATTCTCTGAAGCACCTTCCGGTTCGCGCCGCCGCGAATGCCTTGGGTGGCGATGAGGCCCGCGCGCTTCGACCGGCCTGATTCGATCTGCGCACGGGCCTTCTCAAACCAGTAGGTGCAGAGGTCGGAGGCGTTAGGAATGCGATCCCCGTAGACAGCGAACATCGACTCCGTCGCGGCGTTGCCCAGTTCGCGACGGAGTAAGGAGCCGCCAAGGAAGGGCGGGTTGCCGACGATGAACTCGGCGTCGGGCCAGGGGGCTTCGGTGGGTCGGGTTTGGCCGTCAGAGGTTAGTTCACCCCTGACCCCTAGCCCCTCTCCCCCAGAGGTGAGAGGGGGACCGGAGAGTAACGCGTCGCGGTTCTCGATGGAGGCGAGGGGCTTGAGGATGGGGTTGCGGGCCACGCCGTAACCGTGGTCGATCTGCCACTGAAGCTCGCCGACCCAGATGGACACGCGGGCGAGCTCGGCGGCGTAGACGTTCAGCTCGATGCCGCGAAGCACCTCGGGGCCGAGTTCGGGGAGGCGGCGGCCCAGGCCCAGCGCCTCGGCCTCCAGGAGGACGCGGTGCTCCAGGTCCTTCAGGCCGCGCAGGGCGACGTAGAGGAAGTTGCCCGAGCCGCAGGCGGGATCGAGGACGGTCACGCCGCGCAGGCGGCCGAGGTAGCGTTCGAGCAGCTCGCGCCTTTTGGCGGGGAGCTTGTAGCCCTCGATCCCCGCCTTTGCCGCCTCCCACTCCCGCGCGAGCGGGTCGAGGACGACGGGGCCGACGATCCGCATGATGTTGTCGAAGTCGGTGTAGTGCGCGCCAAGCTGGCTTCGCTTGGCGGGATCGAGGCCCCGCTCGAAGAGGGTGCCGAGGATGCTGGGATCGATCGCGCTCCAGTCGAGGGCGGCGGCGGCGCGGACGAGGTCGATCTGCTTTCGGTCAAGCGGGAGGGCGGTGTCGTTCTCGAAGAGGCCGCCGTTGAAGAACTCCACCGCCTGATAGCCGATGCGACCGCCTTTGCTCATCGCGCGGAAGAGATCGCCGGCGAGCGCGGGAAAGTCGGCGGGCTTCTTCCGCGCCTCCTCCAGCATCTTGGAGAAGAGGCTTTCCGCGAGGAGGCCCGCGTCTTCGGCGAACATGCAGAAGAGCATGCGGTTGACGAAGTGGGCGACGGTGAGGGGATCGTGGCCGGCGTCTTGGAGCTGACGCGCGAGGTTGGCGAACTCGCGGGCGACCTTCTGGGTGAGGGCGGCGCGGCTCTCGCCGGTGCGCAGGGACTCGTCGCCCCGGAAGACGCGCTTGAGATAGTCCC
>CAXTOO010000177.1:8223-8793 GCA_964245875.1 uncultured Fimbriimonas sp.
AGACGCACGACGGCGGTGCTGGCCTCCGCGCTGGTGGTGACGACGATGCGCTCGATATCGCAGGCGACGAGCAGGGGCGGGTTGTTCAGGGCGGAGGCGTACTGCTTGACCTGGGCGAGGGCCTTTTCGAGGTCCTTGTGCTTGCCCTTGTACTCCCAGGCGAAGCAGTTGTTTCGCCAGACGTCGGCCCAGCCGTCCCCGCCGCCGGTCTTGGACGCGCCGCGCTCGAAGGCGTACCGCTCGCCGGTGGGATCGTCGTCAAGGGGCTTGGGCTCGCCGAGCAGGTCGCAGAGGTCGTTGAAGTGGGACTGCGCAGTGGAGCGTTCCTTCTGGTCCACCGCCCGCCATTTGTCCACGAACTCCTTCGGCGTCACGGGGTTTAGAATAGCGCAGGATAACGATCCGATTTGATTACGGACGAACGTACTCTAACTATGAAGGCACCGAAGGCCCAATCTGAAAAAGGTTCTAAAGTACGGATAAAGAAGATCCGGTGACCTGCCAATCCTCTTAAGCATGGAAGCAGGAACGAGCAGGAAGAGACACCAGCAAGAAGAAAGCCGCTTCCAG
>CAXTOO010000178.1:0-8778 GCA_964245875.1 uncultured Fimbriimonas sp.
TGGCGGCGAGGATCGCGATGATGGCGATGACGACGAGGAGCTCGATGAGGGTGAAACCGCTGCGTTTCATGATGTTTCCAGCAAAGGCTTTCACCTAAGAAAGCGCTTTCTGAAAATATAGCACGTCTTTGCCGAAAATGGTCGAACTTTTTTCCGACTAATGGCGGGTCGAGGCTCTGATCCGGAGTTCCGCCACCACTTCCACCGATAGCGTAGGCTCGACGCTGCCCTCGATGCGCGACTGGAGCATCGCCCACGCGTGATCGCACATCCTCTCCAGGGGCTGCACGATCGTCGTGACCGAAACGGCTTGGTAGCACGCCTCCTCCAGGCCGTCGCAACCGGCCAGACGCACATCCTTCGGCACCCGGACACCGAGGTCCATCAGACCCCGGAGCGCACCGACCGCCATGAGGTCGTTCTCGCAGAAGAGTGCGTCGAAAGCCTTGGTGCGATATCCCTCCAGGACGGCCTCGCGCGCCGCGCCGCGGCTCTGATTGTGGGTGCCCACGAACCGCTCGCGGAAGCCCCGCGCCGCGACCGCCTCTCTGTACGCCCGCCGCCGCGGGTCGTCCGCCTCCGCGCCGGGCGAGGAGAGCATCGCCGGGCGGCGGCATCCGGCGTCCACGAGGTGCGCCATCAGCTCTCGGGCGGCGGGATACAGGTCGACCCTGACGAAGTCGGTCGGGAAGGGGTCGCGGACCCCGAGGCCCACGACAGGGATCCGGAGCCGGATCGCCTCCGCGACGTACGCCTCCTGGTGCGGGAGACAGTCGCACACGACCATGCCATCGACCCCGTAGAGCCAGTCGTCCGCCGGGATGCCGAGCGCGTCGCCCTCCGGAAGTGCGCCCCCGGCGACGAAGCTGTAGCCGTGGCGCGCCGCTTGGGCGGAGAGATGGCGACTGATCTCGACGTAATAGGGGGCGAAGGGATCGGGGCTTACCAAGAGGATGAGTCCCGTGCTTCTTGCCGCCAGTGCCTTGCCGATAAGGTTGGGCCGGTAGCCTAGCCGGGTCGCCGCCTCCACCACCCGATCCCGAGTTTCGGTCGCGATGGCGTACTTGCCTTGGGTGTTGAGCGCGCGCGAAACAGTTCCCAGTGTCAGGCCCGTCTCCCGAGCGATGTCGGCCATGGTGGGTCTCATCAGTTTGGATCGAAGGAGTATTTCCATCCGCCTGAAGCGAAAGTTACCAGGCCAGTCTGACATATCGACCTGTAGGACGTGCGACCCAACCGGACCACCAACCCACGTCGCCGCCCGATCAGCCTAGCTGTGTCCGTCGAATCGCCTCTCCTCTTTCCTGAGGTGGAGAGCGGACGGAGACGAGGGGTCGGGGAATCCGTCGAGGGCCGCAGGGCCATCGTCGCGCACGTCGGCGAGAGGCGTCCGACGTTCCGTCGTGCCAGCGCAAGGCGGAAGCCCGCCGCTCCCTCACGTGGCTCCATGCGAAGCCAGTGTGCTGACGTCTTCTGCAGCGGCCAGTTCAACGCCCCACCCAAACCCGACGCGATCAGGTTCGAACTCATCGACCAAGCCGGCGCCGCCCGCGCCTACCTCATGGCGCTTTAGGGACGAGGGGCAAGACTCCGTTTTAGAGTTAGAGTCCTGCGACCGCCGCCCGAGCGAGCCCGCGAGCTTCGGACACCCGCGAAGGACGAGGCGGGCAGAAGTTCTTGTCGAACGCTCTTGAGGTCGCTTGCGCGGCACGTCCTTCCTCATCGAGGCGTCCTCGCACCGCCACCCGTGGAGGCGGTGGGCGGTTCCCCACCAAGGCTCTTTCCGTCCGTGGGCAGTCAGGTCACCATCGTGTCGAGGCTCTCGGTCGGAGACGCCAACGGCATTCACGGCGAAGCCAGGATTCTTGTTTGCCGACCGAGGGCCGGTAGGGACACGCAATGCCGTGCGTGAGCCGTCCGAGGGCGTTCGGCAGGCTTTTCGGAAGAGTGAACGCCGTGCGATCGAAAGCAAGGCGCAACGGTCATGGGTACTTGGCTAGAGAGAGGGAACGCATCCGCTGGGCCGATCACTTCAAACCCAACCGGTCGAAGAACGCCCCGATCCGCCCCCGCGAGTACGCGAAGCCGTGGTAGAACGCCACCGCCGCCCGGCCCCAAAGCATATACGGCGTGGGGTTCTTCAGCCGACGCGCAAGCCAGAACGTCCGGTGGCTCCCCCGCGAGATCGCCGCGCGCGTCCGGTAGATCAGCCGTCGCCGAAGGTCGTCCGGCTTTCGCGGCTCCACCCGCTTTCTCGGTCGCAGACCCCGCTTCGGCCACGTCAGCCGGTACGCCAAGCCTTCCCGACGTTGCCGGAATCCCGCCGCCTGGGTCTGCACGACGAACGCCTCATCCACCGGCGAAAGGCAAAGCCGCCCCTCCCCGACCGCCGCCTGGACCATCGCCTCGACCTCCGCCGACCGCGTCACGATCACGTTCGTCCCCCGCCCGTCCGACGAGTACGGCTCCACCCAGGCGTCCCCGAACGAAATGTCGGACGTCTCTGCGATCACGTCGTCGCAGAAGTTGCACGCCTCGTACTGGAAGAACCCCGATCCCCAATCCCCGTCCACCAGGTTCCACCAATCCCGCCTGTGGACCGTGCCGCCCCGCATGGTGAGCTGCGCGGTGTAGACGTTCGCGGGCCGCTCGGTGTCCTTCAGCCGGAACTCCACCGCCCGCACCTCCTCGAACGGCAACCCCATCTGCATCGCGATGCTCTCCGCGAACCGAGCGCTCTTCATGTGGCCGCAGAACAGCCCCAGCGTGTAGGCGATCCGCTCTCGGAGGATCGGGTCCTCGCGCCGCAGGAGCTGGATCGCCTTGATGAAGCAAGGCACCCCCACGACCGCGTACCGCCCCGGCGTCTCCCGAATTCCCCGCAGGACCTCCGACGCCTCCACCGGGTAGTAGCGCGACTTTGCCCCCTCCCGGATCTCCGCTTCGTTGCGCGCAATGCGGTACCGGAAGAACCGTCCGTCCGCCTGCGGATCGGCCACCGGCACGACGTGCGCCGCACCGTCGATCAGCCCCTTCCGCATCAGCTCTTCCAACACCCAGCTGACCATCCCGCCCGAACTCCCACGTTCGCGGAACGCCTCCTCGGCGACGTAGCCGACATGCGCACTCACGAACCGCCCGACCGTCGGGTAGCGCGGCGCGTCGGGGTAAAGGTCGTCCGAGATCGCGTCCTCGTCCGCCGCAAGGGGGGAAAAGGGGCATATGCGCTCGAAAGCCTCGGGGCCTTTCTTCAAGAAGGCGTCGCCCCCATACGGGCGGAGCTGCCCGTAGACGTCGAGTTCCATCTGCCCCTCGCCCTGCGACGCGCACGCCCCGCACCCGCTGCACAGCCCCGACTGGACGATCCGAAGCGGACTGATCGGCTTGCTCACGCCTCCGCCGCTCCCGCCTTCAAAGGGCCGAGCGCCCGATCGAGGTACGCGTTCGATGCGCTTCGCAACGCCGCCAACCGCGGCCCGAAGTCGCACGGTGTATCGAGCAGCCCGCCGATCTCCCCGTCCGGCACCAGCCGCTCCAGCCCGCCCAGAAGCTCCATCAGCCCTCGAACCTTGATCGACCGGTACTCCGACGACTCGCACGCGAACGGCTTTCCGTTCCGAAGGGCGAAGATGCAGCCGTGGAAAAAGTTCGTCGCCACCGCCTCCGCTCGCGCCATCGCGTGGGCGAAGTCGTGCGGACCCGCGTCGAGCCACTGAACGTCCGCCCAATCGTTGCGGTAGCCGATACTAAGGGTCCGCAAACCGCGCGACGAGGCCCATTCCCTTGCCGACTGTGCGTACGCTTCCGAGAAGTTGTGCCCGTACACCAGGACGAACCTTCCCTCTGGCCCCTGCGGAGAACCCTCCCCCTCCAGGGGAAACTGCAACGCGGGGTCGAGCACCGTGTCGACCTCCATTCCCAGCGCATTTCGTAGCATCCACCACGAGTTCTCGTCACGCACCGAGATCGCGTCGAACGAGCGCAGGAAATCCGTGAAGGGCGTTCCGATCCCCTCCCAACAGGAGTAGTTCCCGAAGCTCGCCGCGTACGACACGACCCTCTTCGCCTGGGGCAACTGACCCCAGAACGCCGCCCGGCCCGCGAACCACGGATGTCGCAGGTTCCACACCTCGTCGCTCCCCACGACCACGGCATCGAACGGCTCCATCTCCTCCGGTCGGTCCAGCGCAAAGGGGCGCGACATCGGCAGCCGCTCGAACGCCTCGAAGAACCGCCGCGCCTTCCGCGCGTAAGCCTCGACGTCTCCGCGAGGCACCGGCGTCGGCAAGGTCGGTCGCAAGGCCACCCGATACTCCTTCGTCGTCGCCAGAGCGTCGCAGTAGTCCACCAGCACCGCGTCCAGCCCCCGCGCCCGCAACCCCTCGACAAGCCCCCGCGCCTGCCAATAGCTCCCGTAGTTCACGCAGCGGTGGAACGTCAGCACCCCCACGCGCGGCGCGACGAGGCGCGCTTCTTCTATCCTAGAACCCTCCGGCATGATCGTCTATGGCGACCCTTCAGAACAAGAGTCCTTTCGGTCGCTCGTCGAGCGACTAAGGGACAGTCTATCCGCCGCCCGCCAAGGCTCGCTAGACGACGCCCGCGCCGCTTTGATCCAGGCGGGAATGCTGGAGCAGGCGGTGGAGGATGCCTTGCCGGAGTGGGCCGCGCCCTGTCGTCGCCTCACCGACGCCCTCGCCGAGGCGTTCCTGCGAGCGGACTACCCCCTTCCTATCCCTCACAAATGGGGCGCTCTCGCGGTTCTCGACGGAACACCCGACGTGCCGCTTACGCTCAAGGTGCCCGAAGGTTTTGCCTTCTACGGCCTCTACCCCGAGGCCTATGCCGTAGCCGCCGACCGATGGAGGGTGGACCATCCAGGAGCGAGGGTTGCGGTCATCGGCATCCGAAGCATCGGAACGACGCTCTCCGCCGTCGTCTTGGCGGCGCTCCGGGCGCAAAGAGCGCGGGCGTACCGCCTCACCCTAAGACCGACCGGCCATCCCTTCGCGCGTGAGGCGACCTTGTCGCCGCTTGATGCGGACTGGGCGCTCATCGTCGACGAAGGCCCCGGCCTCTCCGGCTCCTCGATGGCCGCCGCCGCCCAGGCCGCCCACGACGCGGGCATACCCCGCGACCGCATCGCCTTCCTCCCTGGCCACGCGGGCGACCCCGGCGGCATGGCCTCCGACGCCGTCCGCCGCTGGTGGCGCGAGACCCCGCGCGTCGTCACTCCCGCCGAAGCCCTGCGCTGGGAGGGCCGCACCCTCGAAGAGACGCTCTCCCGCCACGCGGGCGATGCCGTCGCCATTGAGGAGTTGACCGGCGGTCGCTGGCGCGACCTTGCGTATGCGAGTCCCAACGAATGGCCGCCCGTCGCCCTCCCCTTCGAGCGCCGCAAGCTCCTCGTCACCCGCTCCGACGGCTCGCGCGTTCTCTACAAATTCGTCGGCCTCTCAGAACCCCTCTCCCCTCTCGGGGAGAGGGGCAGGGGTGAGGGGAGTATCTCAGGCTTCGCCCCGGCCCCCTGGATCGAAGGCCAACCCCTCACCGCCGCCGACGCCACCCCCGACCTCTTAACCTACATCGGTCGCCACATCGCCGCCGTCAGCGGATCGCCCCTCTCTCCCCCAGAAGCCATCGCCGCACAAGAACGCCTCACGCACCTCCTCCTCCACAACGCCGAGGAGGCAGGGCTAAATCCCCTCTCCCCTCTGGTGGAGAGGGGTTGGGGTGAGGGGTCCGAGACGAAGACCGCCGGCGACTACCGCCTCGCCCCCCACGAGTGGCGGCGCCTCCCCGACGGCACGATCCAAAAGACCAACCGCCGACCGGCCACCGGCGACCACACCGCCGTCGGCACCCAGCCCGTCGCCTGGGACGTTGCGGGCGCGATGATCGAGTGGAACCTCGACGAAACGAGCGCAAAACCCCTCCTCGATGAACTCGAAAGAGAAGGCATCCCCACCGAAGAGCCCGAGCGCCGCTTCTACCGCGCCGCCTACGCCGCCTTCATGATGGGCCTCTGCGCCCACTGCGCCCCCCTCTCGCCCGAACCCGAGCGCCAACGCCTCGAAGCCGCGCGAAACCGCTACCGGGAGGCGCTGTTGAACGCGGCGCAAACGATCGCCTACGATGGCCGACCGTAGCGAACGATGGCCCGGAGGGGATCCCCTCCGGGCCATCGTTCGCTAGAACCCCTCTCCCCTCCGGGGGAGAGGGGCAGGGGTGAGGGGAAGCCTCAGCCGCCTTCTGCTCCTTCGACGAAGCCTCGCCCATCGCGCCGTCCTCGAGCGCCAGGGCCACCGTTAGCGTGGTGAGGGGGATAATTGCGGTTTCCTGGCCGCTCGCCGTCAGGAAGAAGCGCACCGCCGCCGAATAGTAGCCCTCGGGAACCGTGACGGTCTGCGTGATCCTGCTTCGCCCGACTTCCGTGCTAGAGAGCGTTGGGCCAAACGCCGCGAATCCTCAGCCTCGAACGCCCCGGTTGCCCCCCTTTGCGCCGCCCGACGCAAGAAACGTCGACACACGGCTCCCAGGGATCGCGCAGGCCCCCGATCAGTCGAGCGCCAACAGGTCCGCGAACTCGTCCGGCTGGAGCGCCTTGAACTCCGCCTGCTTGACCTTCACGAACCGCCACGCCTCGCCCTTCAGCATCGACGCGTACTCGCACCAAAGCCGCGCCGCCCGGTCCTTGAACGCCACGTCCACGTCCTCCTGCCCCTTCGTCTCCACGATCACGTTCTCGCCCCAACTCGTGACCACCACGAAATCCGGCTCGTAGAACCGCAGTCGGTTGGCGGCGTCCGTGTACTCGATGGCGAACCCGAACCGACGAGGCAGCTTCGAGAACCGCGCCACGTCCTCCGCCGCGTCGCAGAACCGGGCGAACGTCTCCTCGAAGCCGTTGTCCGCCGGGCAGAGGTTGAACACCGTCTTGGGCGAATCGACCGTCTGACGGCCATGCGGGAAAGGCTCGGTCGCGCTCAAGAGGCGGTCCTCCCCCGCGATCTCCGGCACCAACTCCTCCGTCACCAGCGGACGCAGCGCCTTCCCGAACTCCTTCAAGGTGATGAACGACACGACGTTCGAGGAGATCGCCTTCAGCATCTCCGGAGAGTCGAGGTCCACCGTCTCCCCGAACGCCTTGTGCCGCAAGAACGCCGCCACCTTCGGCGCGAGGGCCGCGAACTGCGACGGCAGCTTCACCTCCGCCGCAATCCGCTTCGCGTAGTACGAGATCACCTCGCTCGCCGTCTGCGGCGTCGGGATGGTGTACTCCCCGCGCACCACGGCCTCGTTCGTCACCACGTCGATCCCCTCGTAGAAGAACGTCCCCGCCTTCACATCCTGGGCCTTCTTCGGCAGCTTCGGGCCGTCGAACGCCATCACGTCCAACGCCGCGATCTCCTCCGCCAGCGTCCGCTTGCGCGCCAGGATCGGCGTGAGCCGGGGCACCGCGATGTCCATGTCCATCTTCGCCGGGTCGGGCGCGATGGTGACGATCGTGAGCTTGTCCTTGCCGACCTCGAACGTGTCCAGCTCGAGGTCCTCGTCCTTCTCAAGCTGGTCGATCAGCTCCATGAACCTCTTCGTGCCGATCACGTCCACCCGCTCGGGGTAGTCGATCGCCATCTCGCGGAACATCAGCCGCAACCCCCGCCCGATGGTCTGCTCGGGAAGGATGTCCGCCGCCGCCGTGTAGGGCCGCAGCCCCACGACCACCGTCACGCTCTGCACGTCCCACCCCTCGCGGAGCATCAGGACGCTCACGATGCACCGCACGGGGCTCTTCGCGTCGTCCACGTCCCGCACGATCCGCCGCGCCGCGTCGAGGTCCCCCTTCGAAACGTCGCCCGTCCGGTCGGTGTGGATCACCTGCGTGTGCTCCCCGCCGAACTCGCCGGGGTACGTCACCCGCAGGTAGTCGGCCACCTCGTCCGCCTCCTTGGTGGTGTTCATCATCACGAACAGCACCGGCTTGCGCGTCAGCGGCGCGAGCTGCGTGCGGTACTCCTTCCACCGCTCGACGCCCGCCGTGAGGTACGCCTGGTACCGAATGCTCGGGATGTCGCTCGGCACCTCGGTCAGGCCCTTGCCGACGCCCTTGAGGGGCCGCTTCACGATGTTGTCGAGGATCGCCTTCTTCAGCGGATAGTCGTAGATCGTCCACGAGAACAGCGTCCCCTTCTGGTGCCGCGGCGTGGCCGAAAAGTCCAGCTGCGCCACGATCCCGTCCCCTTCTGAGTTCATGGAACGGATCGCGCGGTTCCACGCGCTGTCCTCGTCGTGCGTGTGGTGCGCCTCGTCGTTGAACACGACCAAGCCGCCTTCCCGCCGCACGATCCTTTGGGAGTGCGCGGACCTGTCCGCGCTTTGCATCCGGGGCGGAACCCCCATCACCCCCGACATTTCGTCCGGCTCCTTCGCTTCCGGCTCTTTCTCGTCGTAGAGCTGGTGGACGTTGGTCAGGTACAGCACGCCCGACGCATGGTCCCGGTCGGGATCGTCGCGCATCACGAACTCCATGTCCCACCAGAACGAGAGCGCGTCGGGGATGAGGGGGTACCGCTTGAACACCGTCCCGTTCGCGAAGTCCGTCCGCAGCCGCTCGTACACGATCACCAGCGGCGCGATCACGAGGAAGTTCCTCGCGTACTCCGCCTTGCCCTCCGCGACCGCGTTCAGGAACTGCCACGCGACCGCCATCGCCATGACCAGCGTCTTGCCGCTGCCCGTCGCCATCTTGATCGCGTACCGCGCGAACTCGTCGTGCTG
>CAXTOO010000179.1:0-8767 GCA_964245875.1 uncultured Fimbriimonas sp.
AGCCGTCCTCGCGCGGATTCTCGTCGAGCGTCGGCACGGCGATCGAGAGCTCTCGATCGGGCTGCTTGAGAAGGCCATGGCGGCGTTTCCCGGCAATGGAGACGTCGCGCTCGCCGCTTTCGAGCTCGGGGTTGAGGTCGACGCCGCATCCCGATGGCTTATGGCTTCTGGACGCGCCCCTTCCTTCCTGGCGGCGGCTGGCCCAAGCCTCTCAGAGACCGTACGTGGTTCACGTTGCTTTAGCGAGATCCCTCGCCATGAGTCTCACCATCGCGGCTTGGATCCAGGCGACGGTGGTTCGGGCCCTCTCCTCGCAGTCGGCTCTCAGCCTTCGGCACTTGACGAGCCAGGCGAAGGTGCGCTCGACCACCCAGCGCCTCGCCTGGGGCTCGAAGCCGCTCCCCCTGAGCGACTCGACGAACCCCACCTCGATCCCAAGCTCTCGCCCCACGAGCGCGATCGGCGACTCCGGACTCCTGCCGCACCCCGCGTCCACCAGCGCCTTCCTCAGCCGAGGCCCGCCGGAGAGGTCGCGCAGCAGCGCCTTCCCGCCGGTGGGCTCCCCCACGCTCGCCGCGACCACGCGGACGCCCAGGAGGAGCCCGAGCGCGTCGACCGCGACGAAGCGCTTGCGGCCCTTGAGCCGCTTGCCCCCGTCGTGGCCTCGATCCCCCCTTTTTCCGCCTCGACCGACTGGGAGTCCAGGATCGCGAGGCTCGGCTCCTCGTCGCGGCCCTTCGACCTCCGGGACCTTTTCCGCAGCGCGTCGTTCGCCTCCTGAAGCGCGCCCTCCCGCCGCCACTTGTGGAAGCAGCGGCTCACCGTTCCGACGGGCGGGAACTCGTGCGGCAGGGACCGCCAGCGGCAGCCCTCTCCGAGAACGCACATCGCAGCGTTCCACGCCTCGCGAAGATCCGCCGTTCGAGCCGGGCCTCGGCTCCCGGGACGATCCAGGAAGGGCTCCAGGATCGCCCGCTCCGCGTCGCTCGCGTCCGTCGGGCAAGGCTTCCTCATGCCCGCTTAGGCACGCCGACCCCGGGCAAGGCTCACGCTAACGCAGAAACAACCCCGTACAGTCTCTTAGAGTCTTGCGTCGCACTCTCGCCACCCAGACCTGTCCCTGAAATTGGCGAACCGTGCCGCCGAGCTTGGGCCTGGGATTGCCGCCCCCCAGGCAGCCGTCGCCGAGGCGCTCGCGCACGCCTCCCTGCGAACCGTCGATCCGATCATGACGCCCCTTCTTCAGGTCCTTTTCGGCTGATTATATAAAAAAATTACATAAGCAAAAAATAATCATCTTCCTTTCGAGCAGACAGCCCGAATCCGGCTTTCGCGCTTGAGAAAAAGAAGAAATGGGTGCAGTACTCAATCGATCGGTTGCCAAGGACGGGGTCCTTGCGTATCAGGACAACGCAGCCGCAGAGAAGTTCCACTACCTTCCGTGCCGCATCGACGCGATTCCGCGGGAGACGCTCAGGGAATTCGATGTGACGTACTACGGCATCAATCCGAAGCCCTACTACGTGAGCTTCGGCGGAACCCTCCAAGAGAGCTGCGTGGGCGGCGGCGTCTCCGGAAGAGCCGTCCCTGACATCACCACCGTCCAGCGCGAGGCCATCCTGGAGGAAATCAACAAGCAGTTTAAAATCCCAGAGGCCAACCTCACGCCGCTGGAAGTCGCCAACGTCAAGGTTCAGCCAGTGTTCGCTCAGACGATCGCGAGCATGGGCGAAGGCTCGGGATCGGCGTTCCCGTCGACGCTCAAGTTTGGGAGCACCTTTAACTACAACATCTCCAGCGGCAACAGCCTCTTCGCCGAGATGGCGGGAAGCTACGTCGAAGGCTCTGAGGCCAAGGAAACCCCCACCATCGGGGTGAACATCTCGGGCGAGGCGGAGCTCTACGGCGATCCGTGGAAGGCGAAGATCTCATGCGACCTCTCTCAGGTGTGGGAGTACACGCGGACCCAGGTGTCGGCGGGTATCTCGCTGGGATGGATCAACCTCGGGCCCCAGAGCGACAAGATTTCCCAGTCGCTCGTGCGAGAAGGCATCGTCAAGATCGAGTACATCGAAGGGAGCGGCGGCACTGAGTTTGGCCGGCAGCTGCTCGAATCCACGAAGGTCCTTTTCGAGAAGATCAACGCGCAGGCCGCCTCCGGCGAAGGCTTCTTCAAGTTCGAGCCCAACCCTGCGCCACAGGAGCCCCCGAAGAAGGACGAGTCCTGGGGAGCCAAGCTGCTCCCCTGGACCGCGTCGCTCAACGTCGGCTACGGCTCGAACACGTTCTCCCAGAAAATCTCCTTCAACGAGGAAGTCAGCTTCACGGGGAAGGTCCTCATTCCGGTCTTTTCGTCGATGAATCTCGCCCTCCCCTGCGGTCCCGACACCGAGCAGTACTTTAACGACATTCAGGAGAAGAAGATCGGCTGCATCTCGAAAAAGAAGTCGGATGGGCTTTAAGCCCGCCTTGGTGCTGAGGCGGACGCCAAGAACGTCGAGTTGAAGAGTCTCTACGAACAGCTAAAGGCGGATAAGATCACGTTCGCCCGATACACCGAGCTTAAAAGCATCCTGAACACGCTCACCTTCAGCGAAGGACTCGACGGCGGTGCGTCCGCACGCAAGAGGTTCACGGCCATCCGGAACGCCATGACTGACCCCTCCACCTTCGCGCTGGGTTCCATCGACTAGGCCGTGTTTGCAAAATCCTCTCTTCCCTCTCGAAGGGGAGAGAGGTTTGCACACGGCTCACGCCACGAAGAGCCACTCGCGGCCCTTCGTGAGAAACCGGAAAACCATGACCACATCCCAAACCCCCCACCCCGACGCCCACACGCTCGATCCTCAGGACGCGGCCCAAAGCGACCTTCGGCTCAAAGCCGGGGCGTTCGAGCCCACCGCGCCCCCCGCTCACGTCGCCATCGTCTTTCCGGGAAGCGATCGGGTTCGGGTCGCCAACACCCAGGCCTATCCCTACTCGACGATCGGGCAACTTGAGATGACCTTCCCGAACGGCGAGACCTACACGGGAACCGGCACCTTGATCGCCCCGGACTTCGTCCTCACGGCGGCCCACAATCTGTTCGGCAAGGACATCGGAGGCTGGGCGAAGACGGTCACCTTCTCAGCGGGCCGCGAAGCGAACGCCTTCCCGTTCGGAAAGGTCCCGGCCCAGAATATCTTCGTTACCGACGACTACCGAAGCCTTTCGCCGCCCAACCCGAACCAAGTACCGCCGGGAGACATCGACTACGCCCTGTACACGCAGGACTTCGGCCTGGTGAAGCTCTCCAAGTCCGTGAACACGGGGACGATGCGAATGCTCGCCGCGAGCGACGAAGAGCTCGCGGCCCAGACCTTCAACGTCACGGGCTACCCCGGCGACAAGCCGGAGGGCACGATGTGGGGCGCCTCCGGGAAGCTGATCAGCTTTCCCGAAGAGTTCCTGTTCTACAAGATCAGCAGCTACCGGGGCCAGAGCGGCTCGGGAGTCACGACGCCCTTCCCGAAGATCGCGGTCCCGAGGATCTGCGGCATCCACGTAGCTGGCTCGACACACATCGGCGACAACTTCGCCGTCCGGATCAACGACGACGTGATCAAGACGGTCCAAGGCTGGATGTTCTCCGAAGGCTACGAAGCCGCCCCGACGGACGCCGACGTCTAAGCCGCGCTTTCCCCTCTCCCCTCTCCCCCGGAGGGGGAGAGGGGAGAGGGGAGTCGACACACCGAGCCGAACCGGCGCTCTGCTGTAAAAGGCCTCATGCTGAATCTTTCCTTTATCTCTCGAACGGGGCCGTCCGAAGCCCCCCGCGAGGCCTGGCGATGAGGGCGCGCGCCCTCTCGGTCGTCGGTGCCGTCGTGGTCGCCGCCCTGGCCCTCGCCGCCTCGCGCGCAGCCCCGCCACCGGCCTCGGGCCACGCCCTGCTGCTCTCCGACCTCCACTTCGACCCCCCTGGCCGCCGGCCCCGAGACGGTAGCGAGGTTGAAGGCGAGCCGCATCGAGGCCTGGGACGCGATTCTCGAACCGACCCTCCGCCAGCCCTTCACGACCCTGGCGGTCGGGGACGACTCGCACGACGCGAACTACGCCCTCCTCGCCTCCGCGCTCGCGAACGCAGAGGGGCGCGAGCCGTACGACTTCGTCGTGGTCTCGGGCGACGTGTTGCGCCACGACTTCGACGACCAAGACCCGGCGTTCATCGCTAAGACCGCGGGCTACGTGGCCCAGAAGGTCCAGCGCGACTTCGGCGTCCCCCGCGATCTTCGCCATCGGCAACAACGACGGCACGGTCCACAACCAGGCGAAGCCGAACGACCCCGTGTTCGCCGCCATCGCGGAGCAACTCGACGTCCTCCGGAACGACCCGGAGGCCAAGAAGCACTTCGCCTACGGGGGCTACTGCCGCCTCCCGCACCCCACCGTCCCGAATGAGGATATCCTCGTGCTCAACAGTGTCTTCTGGTCCGCCAAGTACAAGGACGCCGCGCCCGGCGAGGAGGAGATGCGGTGGCTCGCCGCACAGCTGTACGAGGAGATGAAAATGCGCGGCCGGGCCACCCTGGTGATGCACATCCCGCCCGGCATCGACGTCTACGACACCCTGAGCGCCACGCCGCCGAAGGTCCCGCCCACCCCCTTCTGGAAGCCTGACTTCCTGGAGTCGTTCACCAAAGTGTTGCGCGTCTTTGGCAGAGCCGTCCGCGCCCTGATTGCGGGCCACACGCACATGGACGACTTCCGGGTGATGGACCTGCTCGACTCCCGCAGCGTGCCGATACGGATCACGCCCTCGATCAGCCCCAGCAACGGCAATGACCCCGCCTTCGCGACCCTCGACTACGACCCGGCTACTGGCGAGATGCGCGACCTCGCGACTTACTTCACGAACCTGATCCCGCCCCCGGCGACCCCCTACCCCTCCTGCCCTGGGGCCGCGAGTACCGCTTCTCCAGCGCCTACGCTGGCCGCTCTCCCTTCCGGGGCGACGACCTAAAATCCCTCTCCCGAGCCATCCGTGCCAAGGATCCTCTGATGGACAGTTGGAAAGGCTACTACTCTGTCCTAGCCCCCAACCTTATCGATGACGCGAGCCTACCCTACTACGCCTGCGGACAGACGGCCTTCACGGTCGACGAGTACGCGGGCTGCCTCAAGCAGAAAGGCCCCTAAAGGCTGTTGTGCACTTCGTTCCTCTTCGGCGTAGAGAGAAGGCGTGTCGCGAAAGCCTTGTCCTGGCGACGTCGCCGACGACGAGTGGTAGTACCTAGTCCCTCACCTGACGCTCATGAAGGAGGACGTGCCAGCGCGTCCACCCCCTTTCGCGAGCTCCTGAACGGCCTGCGCTAAGCGGCCAAGATCGGCTGAGACTGGCACTCGCTGCCGCACGACCTGCCGCCATGGCACGCCGTCTACCAGCAGGCGCGGCGCTGGATGGCGGCGGCCTGCTTCGTTGCGGCGGGAGATCCTCAGGCTCAAGGAGGGCAGGAGCGCCGCGATCCTCGACGGGCCGGGCCTGTGGAGCACGAGGACGATCGCGCCGCGGGTCCAGGAGGCGACGGGCGAGTCGGTGGACTGGCGTGGGGATGTGTCGATCTTCCGGCCGAACGCCTTCGGACGGCGTTCGGCCGGAAAATGGGTGGTTGATTTCTACTTCTGCCAGCCTTGAGGGGAAGGAAGCGTAAGGTATAAAATGACCTTCACTAGTTTCGGGAGCATCCCGATGGAGACGCGTCCTGACCGTGGAAGAAGTCCTTGGTCTTAATTCGACTCCCTTAACTCGATCTCCGCATTTGACGGCTTCCCGGTTTCTATCGAATATTAGTGGCTAACGGTGACCGAACAAGAGCCGGAGAACAGGCCCAGGGAAGTAAACGCCACTACTCGGAGCATGGGCGCTACGGGATCAGGGCGGGGGCAAGGAGGCTCCAAGACCTCAACAGCGCCCCTCTTTGAGGAGGCGCGCCTGGGCCTGGTCGTCGATCCCGTAGGCGTCGAGCAGGCGCGCAAGCGCGGGCCCGCGCGGATGGCGGCTTTCGGTTTCCCAGGCGGCGAGGGCGGTCTTGGAGGCGCCGCATCGCCGGGCGGCCTCGTCCAGGCCCAGGCCGCGCGCGAGCCGTAGGCGCCGCAGGGCCATCCCTAGGCTCGGGTCGCTGGCGTGGGCCATAGAGGGATTCTGCCACGAATACTCTGCTTCTCAGACGATCCTTGGCTTCAAGTCCGTCCCGCTAGCATCAGACGCCCTCCCTTGTGAGAAGGGCGTCAGCGGGTTTGGACAGGCTCGAAATCAAGAAGCGCTAAGTCGATTCTCTCAAATAGTTTGAGAGATCAAACGTCTTTAGAGATCGTTTCACAACCATGCTCTGAGTCGCAGGAAGGTCTATGGCCGACGCTCAGGTCGACGGTTTGCTTTGGCGCGCGCTCGAGCCTTTGCTTCCTCCTCGCAAGAGGGGCCCCAAGGGCGGCCACCCGTTCGCGGACGACCGCGCGTGCCTCTCGGGGATCCTCTTCGTGCTGCGGGCCGATCGACCTTGGCGGGACGTGCCCAAGGAGCTCGGTGTGAGCGGCGTCACCTGCTGGCGACGGCTTCGCGACTGGCAGGCGGCAGGGGCGTGGCAGGCCTTGCGCGAGGCGGCCCTGGGCAGGCTGGGGCGCTCGGGCGGGCTCGACTGGAGCCGCGCGAGCCTGGACCCCTCCTCGGTGCGCGCCGAAAGGGGGGCGACGAGGTCGGCCCCTCGCCCACCGACCGAGGGCGAGGCTCGACCAAGCTCCACCTGACCGTCGACCGACTCGGCACGCCGCTCGCGTGCCTCGTCTCGGCGGGCAACCGCAACGACTCGCTTTTCCTCCCGCCGCTCCTGGACGCGGTCCGACCGACCCAGGGCGCGAGGGGACGCCCCCGTCGAGGGCCCGCCAAGCTCCACGCGGACAGGGCCCACGACCACGCCTTCTGCCGCGAGGCGTGCCGCGCGAGGGGCGTCCTCGACCGCATCGCCCGCCGCAAGGTCGAGTCCTCCGCGAGGCTCGGGCGGCATCGATGGGTCGTGGAGCGGGCCTTCGCCCACCTGCGCTCGCCTCGTCGGCTCGCCGCCCGGTGGGAGAGGAAAGCGGCCCTTTGGCACGCCTTCGCCCTCCTAGGGCGCGCCGTGCTCGCCCTGCGCAGACTCGGCAACCGCCTGGGGTTGTGAAACGACCTCTAAATGCCAAGCGAGCTCTTCCACGGTCAGGAAGAGGCACGGGGCCATCGAGCAACGTCGCATTCGGACGCGGCTCCTTGGCCATCACAAGCACGAAGCGCAAGCCTGCGGCGAGCGCTCTCGCCCAATGAGTTGTGCGGCACCGAAATTCGATCTCGTGGCGACTCATGTCGAACCTTCGCCTGGGAACGTCAAGCTCGGTCCTGCCTGGGGTTGTCGAGGCAGTGCTCGCGGATCGCGCTTGCCTGCACGTGCTCGAACACGGGCGACACGATCGGGGACCTGAACGGGAGCTGGCTCTTGGTCGGCCCATCCACGCGCCGTCGGCGTACGCGTCCACGAGGCTCCAGTCCGTTCGGGCCAACGGTCCAGCCCTCGAAGGTAATCGCACTGGGCCATAACGCGCCACGTGTTCCGCGCCCGTTGGGACAAGAGCCCTTCCGCGGGAACGGAGGCGCGCCTCACCCCTCGTGAAAGCGCAGCTTCTCGAGTTCCGCCTCGACCGTCACCGGCGGGATCTGAAGCCGGTCGGCGATCTCCGCGACCGCATCGTTTCCTGGGCGGGATGGATCCCGATAGGCTTCGGCGAGCGCGGGAGCGATCTTCGAGCCGGTGACTCGCACCTGCCCCGTCTCGCCGGCGGCCGTCGATTCGAACGCGAGGCTCTTCCTCTGATCGAAGGCGCGGTCGAGGTTGCGAAGGGCGGAGTCGATCCTTTGCGTGGACTCCTCGCGGCTTTTCTCGACGGGCGGACGCAGGTGTTTGATCGAGCCGTTCCAAATCAGCCACGGCCGAGCCGTCGTCAGGTATGGCCCCACCGCCGCGGCCACGCTGCGAGGCTCGATCAGGAAAGGGCTGGAGGCCGCCCTCTGGGTGAGGATCGACCAACTCGCACGGAGCGTGGGCGGGCATCCGAACGACTCTCCGGAGACTCCCAGGAGGAGCCCGAGAGCCTGCACGTCCGGATGGCCGGGGACGGTCGACCGGAGACTCGAGACCATCTCTCCGAGAAGCTCCAGATCGGGCTCCTCCTGCAACCCGAGCAGGTGGGCGCACAGGATTCCGAGCATGGGACTGTCGTACTTCGTCCAAAGGTGGCCGCGAACGAGCGAACGGGGCACGATCGGCCGTTCGGCCGCCAGCGTCGACCGCGCCATGTCCAGGATGGCGGCGCCTTCGCGGCTGAGGTCGCTCTCGTCGCTCCCCAGCCGCACCATGCCGATGGCGGCGCCCACGAGGTCGGCGACGCGGCGTCGGTCTCGTCTGCCCGAGTTCGCGAGCGACGCGATCGGCTTTCGCTCGACCTGGACCCTCGTGTCGAACCCGGCGCTGACCCAAAGACCGATTCCGACCGTGTTGATGTGTTTGGCTCGGACCTGCAACACGTAGCCCCCCGGCCGGAGGCGCACCGCGAAGCCGCTGACTTCCCCGCGGGAGTTGATCTGAGAATCGGCGTCGCGCGGCTCGTCGCCCAGCCGGATGATGCGCGATCCGTCGAGAGAGCGAAGGGTGATGTCGTCGATGGGCGTGATGTCGTGCGACGCGTCCCGTACCACGAGCGAGAGCGT
>CAXTOO010000180.1:0-8655 GCA_964245875.1 uncultured Fimbriimonas sp.
GCTCCAGCGGGAGACGGACTACGCGAGGGAGGCGATCGACGTCGCCGCCGCCGCGCGGGTCGGGGACGAACCGCTCGTCGAGCCGTTCCGCGACGCCTGGGTCCTGTCGTCGGCGGCCCTCGCTGTGGTGGAGAAGCGGCGAACCGTCAGCCCGACCGTCGCCGTAGCGGTCGCGTCCGCCTCCGTCGACCAAGAGCGCGATTCCGTCGGCGTCACGGCGGAAAGGTTCGGAAGCGAGGTAGCGATCGTTGCCTTCCGACTCCAGCAGGATCGCCATCCCGCCCGCAACGGTCGACGCCGGAGTGGCGTCCGTGCCCCCGTAGACGTCGTCGCCCCCCCGGTCGAAGAGAACGGCCACCGCGCCGAACGCCGCCGCCTGCCCCGGACCTCGACGCAAGAGATAGCTGTCGTCGCCCTCGGCATCGATCAGCGCCGCAAAGCCGCCGTTCGAGGCGAAGCCCTGCGACTTGCCCGTCGCCAGGTAGCTGTCGTCGCCCCGCAGGTCGCCGAGGGAGGCATAGCCTCCCTCGGCGCACGCCTGCCCGCTCACGCAGCGGTATGAATCGTCTCCTCCGAGGTCGGTGAGGAGGCCGCATCCTCCATCTCGCCCCGTCGCCTGCACCCCCTCGCCCCCACGGTAGCCGTCGCTGCCCGCACCATCGACGCTCCAACCGACGCCGGACGCTGTCCCAAAGCCTTCGCCGTCTCGCTCCGAGTCGTAGGCGTCGTCGCCCAGGGAATCGTCCAGGATGCCGATGCCCCGCGCCGCCGCGCCGAGACCGAGCGCGACCGCGCGGTAGCGGTCGTCCCCGGCGGCGTCGGCCAGAAGTCCGACGCCCGCGAGGCCACACCCCAGACCGACGCTCCGGACCCCGTACACGTCCTCGCCCGCGAGGTCGTACGCGAGACCGATGCCGAGAAGTCCCGTCCCGTAGTTCGCGTCCGGGCCGATGTAGCGGTCGTTGCCCGCGAGATCGATCAGGACGCTCGCGTAGCCGATTCCCGCGCCGTACCGTCCGGCGTAGCGATCGTCTCCGCCCAGGTCGATGCAGAGCCCGACGTCGCGCCGGTCGTGAACGTCCGGTCCTCGCCCCGAAAGCTCCACCAGCACGCCCCGCGCCCGGAAGAGCATCCGTTTCATCGGCGTTTTCGCCACCGTCCGCAGAAAGGGGAGGGTCTCCCGGACCACTTCCGCCAGCTGTAGGCCCGCGGCTTCGATGCGGTTCGTGTCGACGAGGTCGAGCAGGCGGCGCACCGTCGCGAACTCCGGCGGGGGACCGTGCGCGAAGTCAAGCGGCAGCGACGGATCGTTTGCCGCCAGTCGGGGCAGCGCCTCGATGAGGATGCGCCGCTCGTCCGGCCTTAGCCGAGAGAGCGCCCCGCGAATCTCGTCGTCCGCCAGCGCGATCGCCGCCACGAGCCGGCCAACCGGTCGTCGGAGCGCGCCCGGAACGGAGGCCGGGACCTCGGCGACCTCGCCCTTCGAGGCCCGAACGGCCTTGCCCCCGAGGAGTCTGAACGCTGCTGAGAGCAAGGAGGTCTCGTCGCCGGTGGCGCCCTGGTGCCGGGCCACCGCCTCTCCGACGCCGAGGATCGGGTCACGCATCGCCTCGACATGAGACTGCGGCGCACCCGGCGCGGGAGGGACCGTTCCGAGGTCCGACGAGCGGACGTTCGCGAGCGTCATCGCGTCGTCCAGCGCCTTCGCCTCGCCCGGCCTCATTTGCCCAAGCGAAGCGGAAGCCAATGCCACGATCAGGACGACGAACGATAGACGCATAGAGAAGAGGATACAGGCAAGCCGACCCTTGTCTCGCCCCTCTCCTCATGGCTGTTCGGATCGGCTAGCGGCCGCGTCCCTGTCAAGGGTTCCCTCGCTGCTCCCCCATGCCTCCTCCGTGTCTCTGTGGTCCATCCGGTGGGCCTCGCGGGAGAGGACTGAAAGGCGATGCCCTCTAACCCATCAACCCCATCCTCCGCAAAGAGCTGAAGCTCGTGTCGCCGATCACGACGTGGTCCTGGACCGGGATGTCGAGCAGCGAGCCCGCCATGATGAGCTGCCGCGTCGCCTGCACGTCCTCCGGGCTCGGCGTCGGGTCGCCGCTCGGGTGGTTGTGCGCGACGACGATCGAGCTCGCGCCGTCGCGCACGGCCTCGCGGAAAACCTCGCGCGCGCCCACGAGACTGGCGGTCAGGGTCCCGACATGGATCGTCGCCCGGCGCATGATGCCGCTCTGCGTGTCGAGCAGGATCGCGACGAAGTGCTCCTTCTTCTGGTGCCGGAGGTCGTCGCAGGCCGCGAAGACGTCCTCGGGGCCGTCGATGGTCTTGATCTCTCCCCGCTTCGCTCCCCCCATCCGTCGCCCGAGTTCGACCAGCGCCAGGAACCGCGCGGATTCGAACAGGTCCAACCCTTGCGCGCTCAGATCGGCGGGCGTAAGGTCCACGAGGTTCCGAATGCCGCCCTCGCGTCGGAGCATCGTCCGCGCCACCGACTCGTTCGGCTCTGCGTCGTCTGACCTTCGTGACAGTCCCAGCGCCAGAAGGTCGGTCGGGCTCGTCGCCTTCGCGCCCATGGCGTAGAACCGGTCGAGCGGCGAGTCGGGCTGCGTGAGCACGAGGAGAGTATAGGTCCTATACTCTCCTCGTGGAAACCGGATGGGACGGCATCGTCGAAGAACTCAAGGCGCGCGCGCAGGGGATGCACGAGGCGCGGGAGGCGGTCCTCGTGCAGACCCGCAAGCTGGGCCAGCTCGCGGCGAAGTCGATCCGCCACGTCCACCGCCACCAGTTCGAGGAGGCCGAGGCGCTCCTCGCCGAGGCGAAGACGGTCGCCGAGCGGGCCCGTGCGCTCCTCCGCCCTTTTCCCGAGCTGAACCCGTCGTACCTTCACGACACGGAGAAGGAGATGGTCGAGGCCGCCGCCGTGCTCGCCATCGTCCACGACCGACCCTTCCCCACTCCGCAGGAGCTCGGCGCGCAGGTGATGAGCTACCTCAACGGTCTCGGCGAGGCGGCGAGCGAGGTGCGGCGGTTCGCGCTGGACGAGATGCGCAGGGGCCATGTCGACGCGGCCGAGCGCATCCTCTCCCACATGGAGACGATCTACGAGGACCTGATCACCTTCGACTACGCGGACTCGATGACCGGCGGCCTTCGGCGCACCTGCGACGCCCTTCGCGCGGTCATCGAGCGCACCCGGAGCGACCTCACGGCCACGACGACCCAGCGGGAGTTGGTGCGGCAGTTGGAGGCGACCCGCGTCGCGCTCTCCGCATCGAGCGAATCCTCGGATAAGAAGGTCTGAGTCGGGCCTAAACCGATCTACAATGCGCTATGGTCTCCGCCCTCGCGCTTCTGGCAGCGATCCCGCTGAAGCTTGAACTCAGCCTTCCCGAGTCCGTCGCGCCTGGGGAGGAGATTCACGCGCGCTGCAACGTGCGGAACGTTTCGAACCGACCGGTCACCCTCGTCACGGCCATCTTGCCGAACATCGACCTCGGCATGAGCCTTGAACGCAGGCTTCGAGGACCGAGTGGTCCGGTCATCCCCGATGAGATCGGCCCCATGATGGGACAGTGGTTCAGCGGCCAGACCGTGACCGAGGATTCGTTCTTTACGCTCGCGCCCGGCGAGTGCCGCGATCTCTACGCCGAAACCTTCTCCAAGCGGTTTCTCGGGGCGCGCCCGGGGACGACTTCCGAATATGTGAAGGCGCCCCGGGCGCCCCTCTGGCCCGGCGCGTACCGCTACCGGATCGCCTACCGCCTTTCGCCAGCCATTCCGACCCGAACGGTTTTGTTCGGCCCCGACATGAGAGAGCGATCAACCCGAAAAAGCCAATTTACGCCGGAAGCCCGCCGTCTTTTCGACGCTCGCTGGCGAGGCGAGGTCTTCGCGGAGACGACGCTGATCGTCGCCGACAGGTAGCTCGGGCCTCGAAGTTCGTCAGGGACTCTCGACCGGTCGTTCGTGCCAGCGGATCAGCTCGTCCTCCAGACGGTCGAGCTCGGGATCGACCTTTTGGCGCGAGGGGTCGGCGTCGTGCCAGGCCACGATCTCCTCGGCCCCGCGCGCGAAGGGGACCGTGGCGTTCCAGCCGGGGACGGCGCGCTTGATCTTCGCGTTGTCGAAGATCGAGCTGTTGGTCTTGTCGCCCAGGAGGCCGCCTGTCCTCGAGGGCAGGCGCCGGGCGATCACCTCGCTCGGGACGTGGACGAGGTGCGGGTGCGGCACGCCCGCGGCACGGGCCACCGTTCGGTAGATGTCGTCCCAGGTGAGCCACTCGTCCGAGGTGATGTGGTACGCCTCGCCGATCGCATGGGGGTTGCCCAGCAGCGGCACGAACGCCCGCGCGAAGTCGCGGTGGTGCGTGAGGGTCCAGAGTGAGGAGCCGTCGCCGTGGACCACGACGGGCAGGCCGCGCCGCATGCGGTCGACGACGGTCCAGGCGTGGTCGAAGGGCAGGAGCGTCTGGTCGTAGGTGTGCGAGGGTCGGACGATCGTGATCGGGACCTTCTCTTCCCGATAGGCGCGGATCAGGCGCTCCTCGCAGGCGATCTTCTTGCGCGAGTATTCCCAGAAGGGGTTGTCGAGCGGGGTCGACTCGAGGATGGGGAGCGAGGCGGCGGGCGTCTGGTAGGCGCTCGCCGACGAGATGAAGACGAGCTGCCCCGTCTTACCCCGGAAGACGTCGAGATCCTCCTCGACGTGGTTCGTGCCGAAGGCGATCCAGTCGACGACGGCGTCGAACGTCGTGCCTTCGACGGCCTTGCGGAACGACGCCGGGTCGCGCACGTCCCCTTCCAGGACCGTGGCGCCCGGCGGTGCCGGGCGGTGGGACTTGCCTCGGTTCAGGAGATAGAGGTCGATGCCCGAATCGACGGCGAGAGGCGAGCAGGCCGAGGAGATGATCCCCGTGCCGCCGATGAACAGGACGCGCATGGGGTGAGTTTAGCCCTAGCTGGACCGCCACTCGCCAGAGTGGCGGTCCGGGTCTTTGTGCCGGAGGCCACTCCAGAGAGTGGCGGTCCAGGGAGTCTTACTTGACCGCGCCGGCGATGGCCGCGTCGAGGGTCTTCAACCCGCCCGCGTTGGGGGTCAGGTTGACCATCTTGTCGCGAACGGTCCAGTTGCGGTAGACGAAGACCGTGTTCTTCACCTCGGGCGAGAGGCTGATCTTGTAGTTCTTGATCGCCTCGTTGTCGGGCGCGATCGTCGCCATGGAGACCCGGCTCAGGCCGTGCTTCCTCAGGATCGACAGTCCCTCCGCCTTCAGGGCGGGCGCGGTGCCGTTCGGGGCGACCAGAACGATGAGCGCCTTGAACTCCTGCTTGGCGTGGCTCGCCATCTCGGCGTCCAGCTTGGTCGCGAACGCCTCGACGGTCGCCGGGGTCGCGCCGTGGAGCCAGACCTGCACCTGGGGGCGGTTCTGGAACGTGCAGGGGAAGCAGTTCGTGGTGTCGGCGAGGGCGCCCGCGAAGTGGTTCGGGTGGAACGGAGTCACGTTCTCGCCGCGGCCGAGGCCGGAGTTCAGGCCGCCCTTGGCGAGCGCGACGGCGACGAGGGCCGATCCGAGGAACACGGTGGTTCGCTTCATATCAATTAGTCTAACTCCAATTCGACGCCTTCCGTCTCGAAAGTGTGGCAAGGTTCATTCGAGGCGTCGACGGCGTCGGTCTGGGTCGACGCCCCCCAGAGACGCGGAGGCTTGCGCCACAATGCGGGGTCCGAAAGGGTGCTCGTGCAGGAGACCAGCCCTTGGGGGCTGCGGGAACCTACGAGGTCTCTTGAAGGACCAATCCTTGTCGGGCTTCGGCCCTCCTATCAGAACCATGAAAGCAAATCCCAAGACGGCCCTCCTGATCGTTTCCCTCGGCCTCGGCGTCGCCGCCTTCGCGCAGAAGGTTCCGATCTCCAAGACCGGCTACGTGTCCAAGATCGGTGCGCCGAAGAAGGGCCTGAGCGGCCAGGACGCGAAGTTCATCAAGGATGCCTCCGCGGGCAACCAGTTCGAGATCCAGTCGAGCCAGGTCGCGATGAAGAACGGCGCTTCGCCCTTCGTGAGGCAGTTCGCCAAGGAGATGATCGTCGACCACGGCGCGGCCTACAACGAGCTGAAGGTGCTTGCCACCAAGAAGGGTAAGACGGCGCCCAAGGCGCTGCCGCCGGACAAGCAGGCGATCGTCGACAGGCTGAAGGGCCTCCGAGGCGCGGCATTCGACGCGGCGTACCAAAAGGCCCAGGTCGCGGCCCACGCCGAGACGGCGGCGAAGATGTCGAAGGAGATCCAGGGAGGCAACGACGCCGACGTGAAGTCCTACGCGATCAAGACGTTGCCCGCGGTCAAGATGCACCAGAAGATGCTGGCGACCAAGACCACGATGATGGGCAAGACGAAGATGAAGATGTAGGGCGGAGCGGACAGGCTGGATCTACCAGCCTGTCCCCTAATCTTGTTCTAGGCTGTGTCCGGCGCATTCTTGCGGACCTCGGATGCCCTGTGCGGATGTTCGCGGCACTGACTGCAGTACCCTCACGCCCCGCAAACGTAGGCCGATGCACGGACCACCTGTCGGTCGTGGTTGACTTTTTCCCGCGAGCGGGCAGCAGAAGAGCGAACCTCGCTTCCCTCCCCTCAATGCCCTAGTGGTGGAAAACCGCGTCAACCACCCTCCGCGCAGGTTGGGCCTAAAGACCCAACCTGCGAAAGGGAAATATTTTCCAACCGTGCCGTCGGGTCCCCGCAGCCGCAGGATGCCCTCGTGCCTGCGCCTCCCCAAGCGGTTCGCCACCACCGCCAGTCTCCTTTGCCATCTTCTTCAGAAAACTGGGTTTTGGCGCTGGCCACCGTGCCTGTGGGTCGAAGTCCTAAGAGACTCTAGGACTTACGAGCGACTTCTGACAGGGGAGACAAGGCCGTGTCTCGTGAAACGGCGCGATCCCACCGATCTGCGTGGGTGGCGCCTTTTTGGAGGGTCTTCAATCCCTGAAACCCTACCGGGGCCGTGCGCAGGAGCGGCCCTTGGCCCCGACAGTGTTCGTAAGACGCCGCCCGGTGGTGCGTCGACTCTCGCCTTAGGGGTTCCCGCTTCGCGGCGGGCGCACTACGGAACCCCGGCCATTCTGGGTTGCGATCCACTAGCGTAGCTTTCTGACTGCCGCGACGACGTCGTTCTCGTCCGGGATGCACTGAAGTTCGAGGACGCGGGCGTAGGGCATGGGGACGTTCAGGCCTCCTACCCGTCCGACCGGCGCGTCGAGGCTGTCGAAGCAGTCCTCGCCGATGCGGGCGGCGATCTCCGCGCCGAAGCCGCCGGATCGCCAATCCTCGTAGACGACGACCGCACGGTTCGTCTTCGCCACGGAGGCGTAGATCGTCTCAACGTCGAGCGGCAGGAGCGAACGGAGGTCGACGACCTCGGCGGAGATGCCGTCCTTTTCCAGCAGCTCGGCGGCGGCGAGGTTGACGTGGGTCATGCGGCTGTAGCCGACGAGAGACACGTCCTTCCCTTCCCGCAGGATCTGCGCCTTGCCGAACGGCTGGCGGGCGTTCACGTCCGGGGTGAGCGTACCCTTTACGCCATAGAGGCCGGGATTCTCGTAGAAGACTACGGGATTGTCGTCCTCGATGGCGGTCTTCATCATCGCGTAGACGTCCTGCACGGTGGCGGGCGCGACGACCTTGAGGCCGGGGACGTGGGCGTACCAGCCCTCCATCGAGTGCGAGTGCTGGGCGGAGAGCTGCTTCGCCGCGCCGCCGGGGCCGCGGAAGACGATTGGGCACTTCACCACGCCGTTGGACATATAGTGGATCTTCGCCGTGTGGTTGATGATCTGGTCGAGCGCGAGGATCGAGAAGCTCATGGTCATGAACTCCACGATGGGCCGCAGCCCGGCCATCGCCGCGCCGGTCGCCATACCGGCGAAGCCGGCCTCGGTGATCGGCGTGTCGAGGATGCGCAGGTTGTACTGGTTGTCCTTCTGGCCGAACTTCGAGAAGATGTCGCGCGTGACCTTGAAGGTGCCCTGGTAGCGCCCGATGTCCTCGCCAAGGATCATGACGTTCTCGTCCTGCTCCATGCACTCGAGCATGGACATCTGCAAGGCTTCGCGGTAGGTGAGTTCGAGGGTCTCGGCCATGACGGTTGGAGAGGATGGTACCCGGCGGGACCTAAAACTAACGATCGCTCACAATGGCTGATGGTTGCCGACAATCGTTTCGGGCCATCCCAACCCTTAGCGCATCACGCAATCGACTTTAGCCCGTTCGCTCGCGCCAGCGAGAGGAGCTTTAGGGCGGGGCCGCTGAGTCTACGCTTGCCGCGCTCCCACTGCGCCACCGTGTAGGGAGAGACACCGAGCTTGTACGCGAGGTTGGTTCGGCTAACCCCTTCACGCTCGCGCAGGGCTTTGAGTTCGGTGGGGGCAAATTCTGGCGCGAGGCAGCCCTCGTCGAAATGACGCATGGTGGCGTCGTCCACCGCGCCGATGCGATGCAAACCTGCCACCGAACGATGGATGGCTCCCAAAGTCTCGCTCTGGTACTTGTCCACTTTAAGTGCGTCTAACAAAACTCCGGCTCCCCTCTCCCCTCCGGAGGAGAGGAGGGTCCGCCGGGGGATGCGCTCCGGCGCGCCCGAGGTGGAAGGGGGT
>CAXTOO010000181.1:0-8620 GCA_964245875.1 uncultured Fimbriimonas sp.
GATCCGGGGGACCGCGCAGGAGCAGATGCTCGACTCGATGGACATCGAGCGCGAGCGCGGCATCACCATCAAGATGGCCGCCGTCCGCCTCCTCTACACGGCGAGGGACGGCCAGACCTACCAGCTCAACCTCATCGACACCCCCGGCCACGTCGACTTCACCTACGAGGTCTCCCGCGCCCTCGCCGCCTGCGAGGGCGCCCTCCTCGTCGTCGACGCGAGCCAGGGCGTCGAGGCCCAGACCATCGCCAACGCCAGCATGGCGATGAACCAGAACCTGGAGATCGTCCCGGTCATCAACAAGATCGATCTGCCCCACGCCGACGTCGAGCGCGCCCGCGAGGAGATCGAGAGCGCCGTCGCCATCGACGCCACCGACGCCATCCCCTGCTCCGCCAAGTCCGGCATCGGCATCGACGAGATCCTCGAGGCCATCGTCGAGAAGATCCCCGCCCCCGCCGGCGACCCCGAAGCCCCCCTGCGCGCCCTCATCTACGACTCCCACTTCGACGCCTACCAGGGCGCCGTCGCCTACATCCGCGTGAAGGACGGCCACCTCCGCAAGGGCGAGACCATCCAGATGATGGCCACCGGCCGCAACTACCCCATCGACTCGACAGGCCACTTCTCGCCCGGCCTCACCGTGGACGACGGCCTCGCATGCGGCGAGGTCGGCTTCGTCACCGCCGCCATGAAGAGCATCGGCGACGCCCGCGTCGGCGACACCGTCACCCGCATGGACGACCCCGCGCACGAGCCCCTCGCGGGCTACCGCAAGGCCCTCTCGATGGTCTTCTGCGGCCTCTACCCGAGCGACGGCGACCAGTACGTCGCCCTGCGCGACGCCATCGACAAGCTCCGCCTGAACGACGCCTCGCTCGACTTCGAGCCGGAGACCTCGGCCGCCCTCGGCTTCGGCTTCCGCTGCGGCTTCCTCGGCCTCCTCCACATGGAGATCGCCCGCGAACGTCTGGAGCGCGAGTTCAACCTCGACCTCATCCTCACCGCCCCCTCCGTCGACTACCGCCTGACCATGAAGTCCGAGGAGGTCGTCCACATCTCCAACCCCGCCGAGTGGCCCGACCCAAACCTCATCCTCGGCGTCGAGGAGCCGATGGTGGACGCGACGATCATGGTGCCCAACGAGTACGTCGGCGCGGTCATGGGCCTGTGCCAGGACCGGCGCGGCGTCTACAAGCGCACCGACTACCCCACGCCCCAGCGCGTCATCCTCTACTACAAGCTCCCCCTGGGCGAGATCCTGCTCGACTTCTTCGACAAGCTCAAGTCCAGCACCCGCGGCTACGCCTCCTTCGATTACGATCTCGCCGACTACGAGTCGGCGAACCTCGTGAAGGTCGACATCCTCCTCAACGGCGACCCCGTCGACGCCCTGAGCTTCATCGTCCACAAGGACTTCGCCTACAACCGCGGCAAGGGCATGGTCGAGCGCCTGAAGGAGGTCGTCCCGCGCCAGCAGTTCGAGGTCCGCGTCCAGGCCGCCATCGGTGCGAAGGTCATCGCCGCCGACTCGATCAAGCCCTTCCGCAAGAACGTCATCGCCAAGTGCTACGGCGGCGACATCTCGCGCAAGCGCAAGCTCCTGGAGAAGCAGAAGGAGGGCAAGAAGCGCATGAAGCAGATCGGCTCCATCGAACTCCCCCAGGAAGCCTTCCTCAGCGTCCTGAAGGTGGCGGAGTAGCCTCCTGGGAGCGCGGGCTTCAGCCCGCGGAAGACCAACGGGCCGAGCCGAACGCCCAGTCCTCGGCCCGACGGCAAAGCCCCGCCTTCACCGGATTCTCGTCGATGTAGCGAATCGCGTTCGCCAGGTGCCCCGCGTCTCGGATGAATCGGTCGTGGTACTCCGGAAATCAGAAACGTCCCTCTCGGCCGAGCAAGAGGTTCGCCTCGCGCGCGCTCGGCCCCTTCCAGAGCCGAAGAAGATCCCCAAGGGCAACCTCATCCGCAAGCTCGACGATCGCGTGGACGTGGTTGGGCATGATCGTCCACGCGAGAAGCAGGCACTGCTGACCGTCCGTCGCGAGCATCGTCCGTTCAAGGCTCTCTGCGATCTCGGGCCGACCGAGCCAGCAGGCGCCGTGCCCCGCGTCCAGCCACCGCTCCTTCAGCCGTCGGAGTTCCGCCTCTCGCTTGGCTTCCGGCTGGCTCCGTGCCTCTTCGCGCAGATGCTCGACAACGCGCGCCGGCAGGGCATCGTTGAGCCGAATGGTGAGGACCTGAACGAGTCCCGGCACGTCGAAGTGCGGCAGGTATTTCCGCGAACGCCATCCATCCTTCACGACCCTCGCAGTATACGGAACGCCTCGCGGGCTGAAGCCCGCGCTCCCAGGAGGCTGGCAAGTCGATCCCGATCCCCCGGCTCACCACAAGACCCAGCCTCCTGCTCCCCCCACTCGCGCTCGCCGCCGCCTCTCGCCTCCGGATCGTCTGGCCCGTCGACGACCTCATCGCCTCGCTCGCGCCCACTCCCACACCCACCTGGGCGTGTGCGGCGTCGTCGCAACCCAAACTGACCGTGACCGCTACTGGCCATTCGCGGCGGACGTCGGCTACGACGCCGATCCCGGCCCCGAGATCCGCATCGAAAAGGCGACCGGCGCGGATCACTTCAAGCGCGGTCCAAGGACGTTGCCCAGCGACTACGCGCGCCTCGTCCAACGCCGCAAGGCTCGCCGGCCATCCGACGTAAGATAGAGAACATGGACGCCTCGCTCCTCGATCGCATCACGCTCGACCCCGCGGTCTGTCACGGCTAGCCGACGGTGCGTGGGCTTCGCTATCCCGTGGCGAACCTGCTCGACGTGATGGGCTCGATGACGCGCGAAGAGATCCTGGCCGACTACGCAGACCTTGAGGATGAAGACCTCCGAGCGGTCCTCGCCTACGATCAGTTGTCATAGGTGCCTCCAAAAGGTGCCGTTGTCAGCCTAAATAGGCAGGCTGAATGTGAAGTGCTGCCTTTTCGGGGAGGACAGCGTCAGATCGACGTGCAAAGGCGTTCTGGACCTTACTGTGGCCTCATCATCCACCGACATCTTGACCGTAGAAGAGTCACAGGTCAGTTCAATATAGCGATGGCCTCGCGAGACCTAGCGATAGACTGGAACGCCTATCGAAACCCTGAGGTTCTCTTCATGGTGGTCATCGATGGTTTCGCCCTACCTCTGGCTCTGATCGACCATCGCGACGATCTCGTATCAACCGGCGATGTTTTATGGCTTGAGGAAGGTCCGGTCTACCCGATCAAAGACGTTCCTCTTCCTGCATTGAATGAGGAACGTCGTAAAGGACAGAACGATTGGATCTTCTCAATTTTAGATCCAACCTTCAAGCCATAGGGTTTGCCCTCCTTCCTAGACGCCTCTTCTTTGCGTCTTAGCGGCTTTGCGAGAATTGGATCGGGTCCTTCTTAACCCTTCGACTAGATTGTCAAATGACATCTTAGCTGTACAAAGGATGCTTGCTTGCTCGGAAAGTTGCGCGCCATTCCGGGACAACAGCAGTTCTCTCGTGCCTGACGCCTGACAAAGTGCGAGCCGGGTCTGAAAGGGCTCGGAGTTGAGGCGAGGTGTGGACATGACTCACAACGGCGAGCCAGTAGTCTGACTCTTTGTCCAGCGCGGTAGTCCATTCCCGCTCGGTAAACAGGAGTGGCCCACTCTCCCCCGAAATCCCTTTGACCTCAATCACGACGTTAGAGCTTGTCAAGGCGGCGAAGTCGAATCCTTGCGCGGATGTGCGGCAATCGATTAGACCTCCGGCGGCGGGCGGAAACAAGTTGGGCGCGTGGACCTGAAACCATTCCTCCGCTAGCCGACCGGTCAGGAGACGTTGAGCTACCGAGGTCGCGTCAAGCTGAGGCTCGATCATAGCGGTCACTGGTGCCAACTCTGAGTCGCCTCCTGACAATGCGCAACGCACCAACTCCATGTGAAGCTCCTGCGTTAGGGGTGCGGTTTCCGTGATGGTTCGTTGGATCTGCGGACGCATTGTTCCTTTGCTCCAACCCCGACGGGAGTTTGGAAAGTGAGCATCGAACTCGTCGCGCAACATCTTGATTGACGATGCGGGACGTACGAACACCTCTGACGCCTCGTTGAAGGCAATACGCCAAGAACCTAACGACCGGCTATCAAGGTATGCCTCATCAAAGCGACTCATTGCGCACGCGACAATGAGAGCACTTGCTGGAAGAGTCGTCCTATCGGTCATTGGGTTGCATAGATGCGTAGCCTCTGTGGTGCCGCATCTAGCCCGATTATAACCTTGGAATGATACATGCCCAGCAGCAGATGAGTAAAGCGGCTGAGACGGGTTGTGTTGCGCTGTCTGAGCGTCTTCGCGCCATGCTCCCCTCCCTCCGCAAAAAAAACGGTGTCGGAAAGCTATGGATCGTCGGCTCGCGGGCGCGGGGCGACCATCGGTCGGACAGCGACCTCGACCTGATGGTGGAGTTCGAGCGGCGGGGAATCAGTCTGTTCGGCTTTGCAGGCCTAGAGCTTGAGATCGGGGATGTGCTCGGCATTCCGGTGGATCTAATCGAAGAGGGCGCGGCCAAGCCGAGAGTGGCTCGAGAGCTAGAAAAGGACAAGGTGCCTATCTGACGCCGAACGACGAACGGTACTCTCCGTCAAAGACGTGATCGAATCGATGCAGCGGTTGCTCGCCCAACTGGAGGCCGCAGAGAAAGGGGAAACGCCATGAGGCTCGGCAAGCCCCGCGGCGACGGAACCGTCGCCAGCAACCCCGGCGGCGTTCGGGTCAAGCCCCTCGTATACGCCCGCTACTTCCCGAGCGCCCTGCGCGAACTGACTCTAGGCGCCGTCCTCACGGCCCTGGGGCTCGTCGGGGCGGTGGCGACCAAAGGCTCCTCGCTGATCGCCCTAGTGGTCGGGTTTCGCATCGCCGCGAAAGGCTGGCGGCTGCTGAAGAGGGTCGAGGACCACTTCCTGAACGGATGCGCCCTCCCCGGCGTGGTCGTCGCCGTCGAGCCCATCGTCGTGGCGTCGCTCACGAACCTCTCGACGGGGCCGCACGCCGTCTACGACACCGTGAAGGTCGTGACGATGCCGAAGCTCGCCAAGGTGAAGGGCCGCACCTTCGCCACCGGCGACCGCATCCCCGTGGTCGCGAAATACGCCGGAAGGATGCCGACGCCCAAATGGGACAATTTCTTCCCGTCGCCCGCCCTGTTCGCCACCGACGACCCGGCGGAGCTGGCGCGCGTCGAAGCGTCCATCGGCGACGACGACTGGCAGGAGCTGAACGAGGCGCTGTTCCAAATTCCCAAGCCCTACCACAACGGCCTCTTCCCGGTCTACCTAGGGGTCCGTCAGCCTTGAAACGTCGGCCCTCCGTAGCCGCGCGACGCGGTTGGCTTCTCGTTTTTCGCCCGGACTGGTTGACTTCCGGCCCTTCCGGCGCGGTTAGAAGAGAGGCCGTATGTCCGAGCGCATCACTCCTTTCAACTCGGTCCTCCGAAAAAAGAGGCCGTTCGGAAAAGTAAACCACCTTCCCACAGGTTGGGCCTAAAGCCCCAACCTGCGAAAGGAAAATTTTTTCGGCCCCTACCGACGGAGCCGAACCAACGCGAACTGGCTCCCCGGAACGACCACCTCGCCCAGGTCGGCAGGCTTGACGAACTCCTTCGAGAGCGGCACCACGGCGTAAACGACGCCATAGCGCTCGACGAAGGCACGACGCTCCTCGTCGGACATCGCAGGGATCTCACCCCCCGAGGCGAGGAGGAACCGGGCGCTCTCGCCCGCACGGCGGGGATAGTCCGGCGTCTCGCTCCAGTGGCCCGCCACCGTGTACGCCCCCGCGAGTCCGGCCAGGAAGGGAGCCACGTCGGGGTAGGACGGCAGGACGAACGCATCGGGAATCGGGTGGCCCGTCTCATCGACGGCGGGCTGGGGACGCGGCGCGAGGCTGACGACCGCGTTTCGACCCGGTCGGGCGTTGAGGTAGCCGACGATCCGTTGGACGTCGGGGCTGAGGTAGACCGGATGGCGGCTGGTCGAGGCCACGTTCGCGGTCGCGTAGCCGATCTCTCGGAACGTCCAGAGGAACGACGAGAGGCCGAGGGTGAGCAGGGCGACGGCGGTGACGAGGTTGCGCGCGGTCCGTTCGCGGTCCTTGATGAGCCCCTCGACCGCGAGGGCGGCGAGAAGCCCCCAGGGGATCGCGAGGCCCATCGCGAGCTTGCGCTGGAAGAGGGCGGGGAAGTAGATCGCGACCGTGCCGACGAGCGCCCAGGCGACCACCAGGTTGCGCGCGGGCGACCTCCCGGCGAGCAGGGCCGTCGCGGCGAGCATCGCGGCGAACGCGGCGGCCCAGCCTGGAGGCGAGAGGAAGTAGCCCCCGGTGTGGTTGGCGGAAAGCACGAGAAGGGCGAGGATCGTCCCAACGGCGAGCCCGAGGCCGAGCAGATATCTTCCCCTCATCCCCGACCCCTCTCCCCCGGAGGAGAGAGGGGAGTTGCGGTACAGCCCCACCAGCCCGAGCGCCATCGGCGGGAGGATGCCGAGGAACACGAGCCGGAAGTTCGGGCTGTACGTCTCCGTGGCCGCACGGGCGGCGAACACCGGATCGTCCCGCAGGACGTGGACGAACCAGAGGGCCGGAGGAAGCGCCCCCAGCACGATCAGCGTCGCGCGCAAGGCCCAGCCGAGGGTCATCGTGCGGTTGGCGAGCGACGCCGCGAGGAAGCCCAGGAGCACCAGCCCGACGAGGAGCGCGTCGTAGCTGTGGACGTTCATCAGCGCCGCCATCGCCAGCGCGCCGAGGCCGACCGGCCCCCAGCCACGGCGACGAGCCCGCAGGACGCACAGGAACACCGACAGGATGAGGCACAGGCTCACCATGAACAGCCCGTTCGTGAGCATCGACGGCACCGCGAACCCCTCCGGCTGCCAGACGTCGATGGGCCACTCGTTCCCGAAGCGGTGCCAGAACGTCGGCAGGAAGCCCAATCCGCCGGCGACGACCGCCGACGCCAAGGCCAGCTTCGTGCCGTAGAAGCCCGGCCGCAGGCGGCGAACGAACCGCGCGAGGAGCAGGACGAAGAGGCCGGTGAACAGCAACCGCCCGAGGGTCATTGCCGGGACCACCCCGACGACCCGAGCGACCTGCCCGACGAGGAGGAAGTAGAGGTGGAACGTCAGGCCGGGCTGGGGATCGACGGCGAAACGGTCGTCGAAGGTCAGCGCGCCGTGTGCCGCCTGCCACGTCCAGGCGGCGTAGACCATGTGGTCGTCCACGTTGGTCTGGAAGCCGGTGTACCGCGTCCCCGCGGGCGTCGCGAGGAGGGCGTAGACCGTCGGGAACGCCGCGAGCAGCACGCACGCGAGGGCGAGGAGCAGCGTATAGCGCCGCTCCGCTCGGCGTCGAACGTGCGCGGGAAGGGACTGCAAGCGGCCTCTACTTCGGGATCGGGCGACCCATCTGCTTGTAGATGGCGACGATCATCTGCGAGTTGTTCTTCGCCTCGCCGTTCTGTGGGTCGACCTTCAGGACCTCGCGGTAGATGCGCAGCGAGTCGACGTACTTCGTCTTGCGCGGCAGGCTCTCGGCGGTCATCGTCGCAAGGGCGAACTTGTCGCCCGCCGCGACGAACGCCCTCTTCGCCTTTCGGTCGTTCGGATGGGCGGCAAGGGCCGCCTTCGCCTTGACGTAGCCCGCTCGGAACTCGGCGAGCTGCTTCGCCTCCTGGGACTGGGCGTGAGCCCCCGCGGCCAAGGCGACGGCGAGGAAGAGGATGGCGCGGCGCATGGCTCCATTATGACCCTCAAGGCCAATCGGGCGGCGGACCGCCAAAGCCGCCCGGCCCATGATGCTCACCTGCGCGCAGGCTGGCGTCCGTGAGCGCGATCGCGAACTTGGCGACGTACCCCTTGCCGCTCGCCGCGCGGGCGAGGCTCGGCAGAAGCTTCTCGCCCGCAACGGTCCCGTCGACCTGCCGTTCGCCGTAGATACCGTCGTCCGCGTTGCGCACCTCGCGTCGATCGGGCGAGAGGTAGGGAGCCTTTCGGAAGATCTCGTCGGCGAACCGGTCGTCGAAGAAGAGCTGCGAGGTGAATTCCTTCGTCGTCTTCGTGGTCGCACCGGGCTGGCGCACCTTGAAGTGGATGTGGGTCGTGCGACCCTCGTACCAGCCGGGAAAGATCGTCTCGAACCTCACGATCCCCTTCGCGTCCGAAACCTGATAGCCGCGCAGCCACTTCTGGTCCCCAGTCCGCTCGTGGTTCATCGGCTGGTCCTCGTCGGAGTAGACGCCTTGGGCGTCGCAGTGCCACACGTCGACCGTCACGCCCTTCATCGGCGCGTATCGACCGTCCGCCAAGCGGTAGACGGTGAGTTCCAGCGAAAGCGGCGTGGCCTCTACGACCGCCTTGCGGTCGGTCCCCGCGAGGAGGTTCGAACGGTTCAGCTTCTCGTCCACGAAGAACGGCCCCTCGGTGAGGGCGGGGCTCGCCACGAGCTTCACGGCCTTGTGCGCCTGCGCCTGGAAGGCGGCCTCTGCGTCGAAGGTGAGCAGGCCGCCGAGGGCGAGGCCCGCGCCCGCCTTGCCCAGGAGGGCGAACGTCTCGCGGCGGGA
>CAXTOO010000182.1:0-8617 GCA_964245875.1 uncultured Fimbriimonas sp.
ACGACCCGCAACACCGAAAGCCAACGACCGCTTGACAAACCAAGACAGCACCTACAGGGCCTTCTAAAGTTGCGCGTTGGCGAATTCAGGTGATCGGAACGCCGGTACGAGTGCATTCCGCGCCTACAAGGCAAGCGCAGGGATGAGAGGTTTTCTGTTCTCTCCCCCAACCCCCTCTCATCGCCCAACGAGAGTCGCGCGGTGTTTTAGGGGCGAGAGGGGGCTTCAGCCGTTCAGGGCTTCGGCGCCGCCGACGACCTCGAGGATCTCTTTGGTGATCGAGGCTTGGCGCTCTCGGTTGGCTTTCAGCGAGAGTTCGCCGATCATCTTTCCCGCGTTGTCGGTCGCGGCGGTCATGGAGGTCATGCGCGCGCCGAACTCGGATGCGGTGCTCTCCAGCATCGCCTGCCAGACAAGGGTGAGGAAGTAGCGGGGAAGGAGGGTGCCGAGAAGCTCCTCGGCGGAGGGGTCGAACTCGAACTCCACGGCGGGACCCTTCGCCGGTTCGGCGAGCTTCGGCGCCTCGATGGGCAACAGTTGGACGATCTGCGGGACCTGCCGTATCGCGGAGAAGAACTTCGCGTAGCAGACGTAGACCGCGTCGACCTCGCCGCTCTCGTACATCGCGCGGGCGATCCGGGCGACTTCGGTCGCATCTTGGAGCCGTGCGCCGCTGCTCGGAACGCTGAGCGAGTGGGCGACGTTGTAGCCCCGCTTCGTGAAGAACGTCGTGCCCTTCTTGCCGACGGTGACCATCGTCACGTCGTGGGGCGACTCCTTGACGAAGTCGCTCGCCTTGCGCAGGAGCGTCGTGTTGTACGCGCCCGCGAGACCGCGGTCGGAGGTCACGAGGATCAGGCCGACCTTGCGCACCGTCCGCTTGTCCATGAGGGGGTGCGACGGCAGTTCGCCCGCCGCGCTGAGGCTTCCCATCACCTCGCGGAGCTTGTCCGCGTAGGGGCGCGCCTCGAGGACGCGGTCGGTCGCCTTTCGCAGGCGCGCGGCGGCGACCAGCTTCATCGCCTTCGTGATCTGCTGGATGTTCTTGGCGGCCTTGATGCGCCCACGGATCTGCTTGAGGGTTGCCATTGGGGGTTGTTAGTTGTTGGTTAGTTGGTTGCTGGTCGTTCAACTACAAACAACCAGTCAACCAACAACTCGATCAGCCCTTGAACGTGCCGGCGTACTCGCCGACGGCCTTCTTCAGGGTCTCCTCGGTGTCCTTGCCGAGCTGCTTGCTCGTGCGGATCGACTCGACGACATCGGGGTACTTCTCGTGGACGAAGGTCAGCAGTCCCGTCGCGAACGGCTTCACCTGCTCATTGGTGACCTCGTCCAGCACGCCGAGCGAGCCGGCGTAGATCTGGATGACCTGGTCGCCCACGTCCATCGGCGTCGCGAGGTCCTGCTTGAGAAGCTCCGTGAGGCGCTGACCGCGGATGAGCTGGAGCTGGGTGGATCGGTCGAGGTCGGACGCAAACTGCGAGAAGGCGGCCACGTCGCGGTACTGGGCCATCTCCAGCTTGAGCTTGCCCGCGACGGACTTCATGGCCTTGATCTGGGCGTTGCCGCCGACCCGCGAGACCGAGATGCCGACGTTGATCGCCGGGCGGACGCCCGCGAAGAAGAGATCCGGCTCCAGGTAGATCTGGCCGTCGGTGATCGAGATCACGTTCGTCGGGATGTAGGCCGACACGTCGCCCGCCTGGGTCTCGATGACCGGGAGCGCGGTGAGGGAGCCGCCGCCCCGCTCGTCGGAGAGCTTGCAGGCGCGCTCCAGGAGACGCGAGTGGAGGTAGAACACGTCGCCGGGGTAGGCTTCGCGGCCCGGCGGGCGGCGGAGGAGGAGCGAGAGGGCGCGATAGGCCTGGGCGTGCTTGGAGAGGTCGTCGTAGACGACGAGCGCGTGGCGCCCGCTGTCGCGGAAGAACTCGCCGATGGCGGCTCCGGCGAAGGGCGAGAGGTACTGCATCGCGTTCGAGTCGGAGGCGGAGGCGACCACGACGGTGGTGTACTCCAGCGCGCCGTTCGCCTCGAGCGTGGCGACCACGCGGGCAACGTTCGACATCTTCTGGCCAATGGCGACGTAGATGCAGTAGACCGGCTCCTGGCCCGCCTCGTGGCTGCGCTTCTGGTTCAGGATCGTGTCGATGCAGACGGCGGTCTTGCCCGTCTGGCGGTCGCCGATGACGAGCTCGCGCTGGCCCTTGCCGATGGGGATCATGGCGTCGACGGCCTTGATGCCCGTCTGGAGCGGCTGGGTGACGGGCTGTCGCTCAACGACGCCGGGCGCGAGGGACTCGATGCGGCGAAAGCCGCTGGAGGCGATGGGTCCCTTCTCGTCGACGGGCTGGCCGAGCGCGTTCACGACGCGCCCGAGGAGCGCCTCGCCGACGGGGATCTCGATGATGCGGCCCGACTCGCGGACGCTGTCGCCCTCCTTGATGTCCTTGGACTCGCCGATGAGGACGGCGCCGATGGTCTCCTCCTCCAGGTTGAGCGCAAGGCCCATGACGCCGCCGGGGAACTCCAGGAGCTCGCCCATCTGGCAGTCGGGAAGGCCGTACACGCGGGCGATGCCGTCGCCCACCTGGAGCACGGTGCCCACGTGCTCGGTGTCAACGGTGCGCTCGAACTTTTCGAGCTCCGCGGTCAGGATGTCGGTGATCTCTTCGGGTCGGATGCTGGCCATTGGGAGTCTCTGGGATGCTTAAAACTGGTGGAGGACGTCGTGGAGCAGGCGCTCGCGGAGGCGGTTCAGGTGGCCCCGTGCGGTGCCGTCGAGGACGAAGCTGCCGTAGGCGACGCGTACGCCGCCGATCACGCGGGGGTCGACGGCGAACTTCGCCTCGACCGTCTTGGCGAGTCGCCGCTCGATGCCCTCGACGATCGCGTCCTTCTGGGCGGGATCGAGGGTGTAGGCGCTGGTGATGGTCGCGAACTCGATGTCGGCGGCGGTTCGGCGGAGGGTGGAGAACTCGTGCGCCACGCTCTCGAACTCCGTTTCGCGGCCCTTGTCGAGCATGACCCTCAGGACCTGCATGGTGAGGGCGGTCACGCGGTCGCCGAGGACGTTCTGGAGGACGGTCTTCTTCTCGTCGGCGTTGTTGAAGGGGGCGATGAGGAAGTGGCGGAACTTGGGGTCTTCCCGCATGAGGGTGGCGATGCCCGCCATGTCGTCCTCCACCGCGGCGACCATCCTGTGGTTTTTCGCGGCGTTGAAGAGTGCTTGGGCGTAACGCCTTCCGATGCGGGCGTCCTGCACGTTAGCGGGCCACCTCGAGGCCGTTCACGAACTCGTCCACGAGGCGGCGGTTGCGCTCAGTGTCCATGTTCTCGCCGATGATCTTCTCGGCGGCGGCGAGGGACATCTCCACGACCTGGGTCCGCAGGCCACCGAGGACGCGCTCGCGCTCGGAGACGATCTCCTGCTGGGCGCGCTCGATCATGGCGTCGGCGCGGGTCGCGGCCTCGTTCACGAGGGTCTGGCGGAGGCTCTGGGCCTCCTTGATCTGCGCCTCGATGTGCTCGCGGGCCGAAGCCTCGGTCGCGGCGAGCCGCGACTCGTAGTCGGTCTTCATCGCTTCGAGCCGGGCACGGAGCGCGTCGGCGTCGTTGAAGGTCTGCTCAAGCTCCTGGTTGCGGCCATCGATCGCCTCCTTGAGGGGAGCGAAGAAGAAGGACGCGATGATTTGGATGAAGAGGAGGAAGAGCCCGATGTTCACGATGACCTTCGCGAAGTCGAGCCCGAGCCCCGCGAACATCTCAGGCTGGGTAATCGCCCTGATCCCTTCGTTGTTCGCGGCCTGGCCGTGCAGCAGGATGCCGACGACGATCATGATCGCGCCGACGACGACCAGGGTCGTGCGCGATCCGCCGGACGAGGGGGTGGAGGTGGAGTACGATTCTGCCATTGCGATGTTCGCGGTCTAGAGGGTCTTACGGGTTGACGTTGAGGGCGACCTTCTGGCCGTCCGTCTTCTGCTCGTAGCGCGTTCCGGTCGCGTTCGAGGCGGCGGGGGCGGCCGTGATCTTGCCGCTCATGAGGAAGCCGAGAACGAAGGTGAGCAGGAAGACGAGCTCGAGGAAGACGAGCGAGAGCAGCATGGCGTTGCTGATCTGCTTGCCCGCTTCCGGCTGGCGCGCCATGCCCTGAAGACCGCCGTTGGCCGCGAGGCCCTGACCAATGCCGACGCCGAGGCCGGCGATGCCGACAGCGAGTCCGATTCCGAGTCCGACTGATTCCATTTGTTTTTCCTTTGTGAGTTAGCGGTCGAGAAAGTGTTTAGGCGGGGGAGGGCGCCGGCGGACGCTCGGGGTGCAGGTGCCCGTCCGCTCCCGGGTGGAGGTTCTCCACGTCATAGTGCTCCTCGTCGTGGTCGTGCGAGGTGACGATGTTCAGGTAGGTGCACGTCAGGATGCAGAACACGAACGCCTGGATGATGCAGGTGAACAGTTTGATCGGGAGCAGCACGCCCCCCATGGGGATCTCGTAGGGGCCGACGTGGACGATGGAGTCGAGCGCCTCGCGGACGATGTGGCCTCCCTCGATGTTGCCGTAGAGGCGAATCGAGAGGGAGAACAGCTTCATCGCCTCGGAGATGATCTCGACGCAGAACAGGAGACCGTTCACGAGCACCAGCGCACCGACGAGCTTCGGTCCGGCGAAGTGCTTGACGTGTCCGCCGATGCCGTTCGCCTTGATGCCTTCCCACTGCACGTAGCCCACCGTGATGACGGCGAGCGCGATGTTCATGCTCCAGTCTGCGGTGGGGGTGGCGGGAAAGATGAGGCCGAAGATGTTTGCGACGAAGATGTAGGACCAGAGCGCGAGCAGAAGCGGGATGTACTTCTTGCCGTGCGGTCCGATGACGCTGAGCGTCATGTTCTCGAGGAACAGGTAGATCTGCTCGGCGAGGCGGGAGGGGAGATAGGTGAAGACTCGGCCTTTGAGTCCCTTCTTGGCGTAGAACGCGAAGGCGAAGACCGCGGCGATCACCAGCGCGCTCCAGCCGAAGATCCACCAGTTCGATCCACCCTCTTCGGCGTTGGCCTGGGCGATCGTGTTGGTCAACAGGGGCATGAGGTCCATGGGGGC
Source organism: uncultured Fimbriimonas sp. (assembly GCA_964245875.1). GTDB lineage: Bacteria > Armatimonadota > Fimbriimonadia > Fimbriimonadales > Fimbriimonadaceae > Fimbriimonas. The sequence goes on from CAXTOO010000182.1 coordinate 5,099, forward strand.
AGGTGGGCGCGATCAGCCCGAGCAGGCCGTGAACCACACGAAGGTGGAGTATACCAGCCCCACCCCAGCCAGGAAGAACCCCAATCCGGGGTCGGGGAGGCGGGTTGCGCAGAAAATTCCAAGAAGAAGGATCGGCAGCTTGAGCAGCCCGGTCAGGAGCGTCGTCCTCACGCCGAGCGCGACCGAGGGCATCCCGCGCAGGAGCGCCGTCGTGAGCAGGCGCAAGGAGAGGAGACTGAACGACGAGACCAGCAGGGCGTCGCCAAGCCCGAGCGTCGCGGCATGGCCCGAGTGGATCGAAAGAGCGAGCGCGAGCGTGAGTCCTGCCGAGCCCATGACCAGCGCCGCCCGCTGTCCGCGGGTCAACGTCGCCGCTCGCTCCGGTTGATGAGGTAGAAGACCGCCCCGATGCCGAGCACCGCGCCGAACAGGGCGCCGACCACCGCGCCGTAGGTGTTGCCCGTGAGGCGGTCGAAGAGGTAGCCGAGGCCGAAGCCGAGGATCATCGCTCCGATGAGCGTGTAGCCTGCCGAGATCCCGACCCCGAGGCCTCGGTAGTTCGAGGGGTCCGAGGTGTCGGGTCGGAGCACTCGGGGTCGAGTGCTGTCGATGTGCGGCACCTCGGGGGCGGCCCGGGAGAATGGCGCCTCGGGCACGCCGGGGATTTTCATCGCCTTGATCTCCGCCAATCGGGCGTCGACCGCGTCGTCCGGCAACTCTGGAAGCTCCATCGCCCTCATCTCCTCGCGGACGCGTCGGAACCGTGCCTCGGTCGATTCTTCCTCATCGTGCTCTGGGGGCATGACCCATTGTACGGGACGCCTGCCTCGCGCGTCGTTTGGGGGCACCCGAACGTCTAGGAAATTACGTCCGCGATGCCCGAGAACGACCTTTCGACCGAACTGACGATGCTCAAGGGGGTCGGCAGCCGCGCCGCCCCCGCCTACGCCAAGCTCGGGCTGAGCACGGTCGGCGATCTGCTCTACCACCTTCCGCGGCGCTACGAGGACCGCCGCAACCTTCCGAAGATCGGCGACCTGCGGCCGGGCGACTGGGCGACCGTCCGCGCGCGGGTCAAGCGGTTCGAGGCCCGTCCCACTCGGGGCGGCATGGTCGTCCTCACGGCCATGATCGGCGACGGCACGGGCGCGCTTGCCCTGACTTGGTTCAACCAGCCCTGGATCCGGCGGCAACTGGAGGGGTACGAGGGTGAGGTTCTCGCGTACGGGCTGGTGAAGGATGGTGGCTACAATCTTGAGATGGCCTCTCCCGAGTGGGAGAAGATCGATCCGGAGGAGGGCGAAGGCCAGTTCGCCCGGATCGTGCCGGTCTATCCCCTGACGGACGGCGTGACGCAGAAGGCGATGCGCCGCGCGGTGGCGACGGCGCTCGATCTGGCCCTGCCGCTGGACGATCCGCTGCCGGGGTCGCTTCTGCGCTCCCAGAGTCTGATGGGCCTCGACGAGGCGCTCCGGCAGATCCACGACCCCGCCAACGACGAGGCGCGCGCCGAGGCGCGGCGGCGGCTGGTGTTCGAGGAGTTCTTCTACCTCCAGGTCGCGCTCGCGATGCGCCGCGCGGCGACCCACCAGGAGATGGGCATCGCCTTCCCAATCCAGTCTTTGATCGCGGATCTCGGGACTCGGATCGGGGAAGCGGGTGATCCGAGATCGCCGGACCTCTTCCTCAAGGACCGTGTGGCGCTGCGCGATGGCGAGCCGCTCTGGGACCAGATCCACCGGATGCTTCCCTTCGAACCCACCGGCGCCCAGGACCGCGTGATCCACGAGATCTTCGACGACATGGCCCTGCCGCATCCCATGAACCGGCTCGTGCAGGGCGACGTCGGCTCGGGCAAGACGGCGGTCGCGGCCTGTGCCTTGCTGGCGGCGATCCGAAGCGGCTACCAGGGCGCGCTCATGGCGCCCACCGAGATCCTCGCCGAGCAGCACGCCGCCAACCTGCGACGTCTGATGGAGCCGCTCGGCATCAACGTCGACCTGCTCGTCGGCAAGCTGACCCCGACGGAGAAGAAGAGGGCCGCCGCCCGAGTGGCAAGCGGCGAGACGAACCTCGCCATCGGCACCCACGCGCTCATCCAGGAGGGCATCGAGTTCCAGAAGCTGGGTCTCGTCGTGGTCGATGAGCAGCACAAGTTCGGGGTGCTCCAGCGCAAGGCGCTGCGGGACAAGAGCGTCGGCAACCCGGACGTGCTGGTGATGACCGCGACGCCGATCCCGCGCACCCTCACGATGACGATCTACGGCGATCTCGACGTCTCGATCATCGACGAGCTGCCGCCGGGCCGCAAGCCCATCAAGACCCATTGGAAGCTGCCGGCTGAGCGGTCGAGTGTGTACCAGGAGGTGCGGCGGCTGATCGACGAAGGGCGGCAGGCCTACTTCGTCTGTCCGATGGTGGGCGAGAGCGAGAAGATGAACGCCCAGGCCGCCGAAGACCTGCACTATCGCCTTTCAAACTCGGAGTTCTCCGACAAGCGGGTTGCCCTGCTCCACGGGCAGATGCGCCCGAAGGACAAAGAGGCGGCGATGGACGCCTTTCGGCGGGGCGAGCACGACATCCTCGTGGCGACGACGGTCATCGAGGTGGGGGTCGATGTGCCGAACGCCTCGATCATGGTCGTAGAGGACGCGAACCGGTTCGGTCTGGCCCAGCTTCACCAATTAAGGGGCCGCGTCGGCCGCGGCGAGTACCAGAGCTTTTGCGTGCTCGTCGCGGACGCGAAAGGCGAGGAGGCCCGCGCGCGCATGGAGGCGATGGTGGAGACGAGCGATGGGTTCCGCATCGCGGAGAGGGACCTGGAGCTCCGCGGCCCCGGCGTGATGGCTGGCACCCAGCAGTCGGGCAACGCGGATTTTCGAGTGGCCGACCTGATTCAAGACAGCAAGCAGCTGGAGATCGCCCGGCAGGCCGTCTTCCGCGCCTTGGAGCGCGACCCGGAACTGAAATCTCCGGTGTGGGGGCCGGTTGTGGAGAAGGTGCGGGAGAGGCGGGCCGACTTGGCGGTGGTCAGAGTGAGCTGACGATAGGGGAGCCCCACTCTTTGGAGGGTCTTCCGGGTACCTCGAACGATACGGCACCATGGACCGGAGCCACTCTAGAGAGTGGCGGTCCTTTAGAGGTCGTTTCACAACTTGGCTTTGTGCCTCCCCTTTGCGTCTTCGCGCCCTTGCGAGAACCTGGAACGGAGAGGGCTTCGTTGCGGAACGCAGGTTGTGAAACGACCTCTTAGGCTTCGATCCGCATCTCAGCCAGCAATCGCGACAGAAGCTCGTGGTCGTAGGAGTCCATTTTGTCCGCGCGTCCGCTCTCCAGGCGCGCCTCCTCTTCCTGCCCCATCTCCTCCTGCATGATCCCGAGCAGGCCGTGGTAGAGGTGCTTCGCCGGGTCGAGGTCCGACGCCAGCCGCACCGACTTCACCGCCTCGGCACGACGGCCCAGACGCCAGAACGGCACCGCGGCGCGCAAGAAGAGGTGGTCATCGCCGGGGGATAGCTC
>CAXTOO010000183.1:0-8508 GCA_964245875.1 uncultured Fimbriimonas sp.
GCCGTCGCCGGCCTGGAGGCGGGCCTCTCCTACGGCGAGACCGACGATCACGGCGAAGTGCCAAATGTAGACCGAGTAGCTGATGAGGCCGAGGCGCACGGCAAGGGGATGGATCAGCACACGCGGAGGCGCGGAGGCGCAGGCGTACACGAGCGTCCCCGCCAGGAGCGACTCGACCACGGACGCCACCACGGTGGGCATCTTCATGCCGAGCGTCAGCATGAGGACGAGGGCAAAGGCCGCGACGCCCTTGAGAACTCTCGTGTTCCGAGGTGGCGAGGGGCTCGACTCCCAAAAGCGGAACGCCGCGATGCCGCAGGCGAACGCCGTGAACTGGAAGATCGGCTGGTCGTACAGCCCGCTCGACGGCGACGCATTCCAGCCGCGCGTCCGACCGAGGGCGATCAGGATCGCGTTCAGGGCGCACCCGAGTCCGACGAGCGCCGCCGCGCGCCGCCGGTCGGTCGCCCACCAGAACAGGACTGGAAACGCGGCGTAAAAGGCCATCTCGCACCCGATCGACCACCCTCCGGGCACGACGACGTTCTGGTACCCCGGAACGAACGCGTGCAGGAAGGTGAGGTTCAGGAGGATGGCCCGAGGATCGTGGCTCTGGTCCGGCATGACGGGCACCGTGAGGTAGAACGCCACGCCGAGAAAGTAGAGGGGCACGATTCTCGCGATTCGACGAACGAAGAAGCCAGGAAGGTCGAGGGGCCTGCGGCGCGAGGAGGCGAGCGTCAGCGTCGCCGCGCTCACGACGAAGAAAAGCTGCACGCCGAACAGCCCCGACGCGAACAGGCTGCCGAGCTTTCCTCCCGGGTAGATGACGTTGGCGTGCGTCGCAAGGACGAGCAGGATCGCCAGACCCCGAAGGCCGTCGAACACCGTCTCGTGGGGCGTAGAACGCTCGCCGGGCATGGATTGCCGGCTGCCTTCGATAACCTCAGAACCGACGGAACTCATGGATGGTCCCAGTATCCATCCCGCCGTGCTTCCCGAGAGCGCCGCGCTCAACGAAACCGCAACATCGACGGCGCCCCATGGCTGACACGAGTTTGTAAGGCATTCCGGCTGGCCCGCCTGATCGAATCGCGAGCGTGGAGCGCCCCCCCCCCGTCGGCGGAGCGGCGCTCAACGGTGCCCTAGCGACTCGCTTCACGCCTCATGAACCGCTCGCTTAGCCACGCGGCGAGTGGGCGATGCGCGCAATGCTCGAAAAATGCGCCCCAGGCCACGCTGAGGACCACGATGGTCGGCAGGAGTCCCCACCGTTGCGAATGGGGGTCCCACCCCAGCGAACCCGCACCCCTCGCCACGGCATCCATCACAAGAGGATGGAAGAGGTAGATCGCGTAGGAGGCCGCCCCCAGGCGAGCGACGAGGCCTGGGAGGGGTGGGACCCACCGCAGGAAGGCCGCGCCGCGAACGGACGCTCCGAGGACGGCCACGATCGCCACCACGAAGTGGATCCCGATGAACTGGGTCCAAGGAACGTAGGCCTCGCCGTGAGCGACGCGCCCGAGTACGAGGCACTCGGCGCCGACCAGAGCCGACCCGACGCAGAAGGGGAGCATGGCACGGGGAGAGAGCGCTCCGGCGAGGTAGCTCCGCGACGCCTCGACCCCCATCCACCAGAGAACGAAATAGACGGGGTAGGTCCAGACCACCGAAGGAACGAGGTACATCAGACCCGCTGAGACCGTCGCGATCAGCAGTACGACCGAGGGAGGGACGCGCCAGCCCTTGCCCACGACGAAGGCGCCGAACGCCAGGTAGAACCAGACCTCGTAGCTCAGCGACCACATTGGCACGACCAGGGGCTGTCGCCAGGGGGGAGCGGGCATGAAGTACGCCTGCTGGATCATCGCGAGGTTGGCGATCACCTGCCCCGGCAACTGCGTAGCGTCGTGGACGACCGGGCTCAGCGATCCCAGCCAGCCCAGTCGCTGGAAGGCGATCGCCAGGACGGCCGCGAGGACGTACAGGGGGTAGATCCGGATCGCGCGCTTCGCCGCGTAGCGCGGCAGGCTCCTCTCGTTCCGGCTGGCGTAGCTGATCACGAAGCCGCTGAGAACGAAGAAGACCGCGACGCTTCCCCGTCCCGAGAAGATCAGCGCGCGATCCACCACGGTCAGTCGGCTCGGGTCCATGAACCCGAACTCCCGGTCGATGCCGACGTGGTAGACGCAGACCACCAGCGCGCAGACCACGCGGGTCAGCTCGAGGGAGAGGAACTTGGGACGGTCGCCCGCCGATCCAGGAACCGCGCCCGGAGACTGCTGCGAAAGACTCTGGGCCATAGGATTCCTCGGCGCCGGAATCGCGAGGCGAGGTCGCGGGGGCCAAACCACAGATTATGAGGGCTGCGGCGGTCGGGCCAGGCCACGAGGCGCGGCACGGCGGGAATCTGAGCAATTTCGTCCTCGCACACCGAAAGCCCCTCACCTCGGCCACGCGCCGTGGGGTGATATGATGTCAGCGCAGGATGGCCCTGGCGAGAGCAGGGCGACGTGCTCAGCCATGCCCGAATCGACCGCCCCGATTACCTCGCCGACCGCGACCGCCAGCGCCCTGTACTCCCCTTCGGCGCGCTTCTACCTTCCGGCGCTCGACGGCCTCCGGACGGTCGCCTTCCTGATGGTATGGTGGCACCACGCCCTCCGGTTTCCCCCCTTCGTCGAAGAGGTTCCTGGCAACGCCTGGCTCCATGCCTTCCGATCATCGGGTCAATACGGCGTACCGATTTTCTTCGTCCTGAGCGCGTATCTAATCACGCGCCTTCTCCTGACGGAAAAGGCGCAGACCGGCGGGATCGACCTGCGGGCCTACTACGTGCGGCGCACGCTGCGCATCTGGCCGCTCTACTTCCTCGTGGTCGCGATCGCGACCGCGCAGTGGGCGCACAAGGGCGCGGTGCCCACGCTCCCCATTCTGACGCTGAGCACGTTCACCTCCAACTGGTACCAGGCGTTCACCCGGCCGTTCGAGAATTTTTCGTCCGTGCTCTGGAGCGTGTCCGTGGAAGAGCAGTTCTATCTCCTGTGGCCGCTCGTCCTCTCAAGGTTCTCGACGCAGGGCATGAAGACGCTCTGCTACGGGATGATCGCGCTCGCGCTCGGGGCCCGGGTGACGGGATCTCTCGCGGGCTGGAGTTTCCACTCGGTGTGGCTTCTCACCCCGACCCACCTCGACTCGCTTGCGCTCGGAACGCTGCTCGCGCTACACGGGGCCGGAATCGTTCCACGGGGTGCCCGGACGCTGTTCCTCGTTCTCGGCGCATGCCTTCTTCTGCTCGCCGTTCAAGAGCGGGTGTTCACCACGGAGCCATACTCGGTCTTCATGGCGGTCGGCTACACGTTCGTGCCTCTGATCGCGACCGTGATGGTCGACGTGGCGATCGGCTCCCAGGAGGGCTTCCTGACCTGGCCCTGGATCGTCTCGCTGGGCCGTCTGACCTTCGGGATGTACTGCTACCACATGCTGTTCCTACAGTTCGTCCACGTCAACGACGCGCTCCACCTCGCGGGATCGCTCGTCGCGACGTTCGCCCTCTCCTGGGTCTCGTACCACTACTACGAAAAGCGATTCCTCAGACTCAAGCACCGCTTCGAGCGCGTTCCGAGCCGTCCCGACTGACCCGGCGGTCAGCGCGCGGCAACGACGCGCTGACGCAACGCGTCGAATCGCCTCCAAACCGGCTCAGGGATGTCCGTAAGGCGACTCGCCACAAGCGAGGCCATCACCAGCGCCGATGCGAGGGGGATTAGGACCAGGGCGAGGGCGGGGCGCTCAATCAGCGTGGGTAAGGCTCCAAGACGGTAGCAGGCCACTTCGACCGCGAGGCCAAGGGCGTAGATCGCGACGATCCGTCGAACGTGCCCCGTTAAGGCGAAGCGGCTCACCCCGTAGCGGCGCACCCACCAGGCGTACGGGACGAACAGCAGGGTCGCGATGCAGGCGTTCATGACCGCCACCCCGGCGATCCCGCCGTAGCGGGCGCAGGGAATCGTGAACGCAAGGGTGAGCAGCGCGTTCAGGCCGGTGAAGGCCGCCGCCCGGTGCAGGTGGGCGGAGGCATAGAACACCTTCGTGAGGATCGTCATGTACATTTGAATCGCAAAGTAGTTCCCGAAGGCGGCCACCGCGACGGTCGCTCCCGGCGGGACCGTCCCAAGCCACAGCGTGAGGATGCTTCGGGAAAAGGCGCAGGGAACGAGCACGAACGCGACGCCGACCGCGAGATAGAAACGGCCGTACCGATCAAGCAGGCTGGCCGCCTCCTGGCTGTCGAACCCCGCTCGCGTGAGCCGCGGCACGACGATGTCGGCGGCGGGCAGGAACACGGACTGGATGGACTCGGGAACGCGTCCCGCCACCCCGTAGTTTCCGAGCTCGCTTACCGGTCGCCCCGAGTAGCCGTACAGAAGCCGATCGGAGGTGCCCGCCAGAAGATTCAGGAAGCGGTGCGGATACGCGAGCAGGGCGAGGCGAAGCATGTCGCGCACCTCGGCCCGGTGATACGCCGGTCTCATCGCGAGTCGAAACCCCATTTGGCGCAGCCCGGCGACGTTGACGGCAAGGCCGAGCACCGAGCCGACCACGTAGCCCCCGATGATTCCAATTGGATTGCGAGTGTAGTATGTCAGCAACAAGCTACTGACCGTGGTGGCGGCCTTCTCGACCGTCGACCGAACGGCCACCATGCGAAAGTTCTCCAGCGCCGCCACGATCGGAACCAGCGTAAGGCTCGCCTGCGCGACGAGGAGCGTCAAGGCCGACAACGCGAACAGGGGTAGTAGAGAGCGGTGAACGCCGGACTGCTCGGGTCCCTTGACGAACAGTCCGAGAAGCACCACCGACGCGGCCACGGGGATCACCGTGACGAGGCTCACGAGCGCCTGGCTTTGTTGAATCCGGACGAGTCCCTCCTGGTCGTTGGCGTGGAGACACTCCGTAAGGCTTCGCTGCACCGCGTCGAAGACGTTCGGAACGAGCAGGACGACGTAGGCGTTCACGACTCCGACGAACACCATGAGGCCGAAACCTTCGGGACCGACCCACCGGTAGAAATAGCGCACCGAGACGAACTGGGCGACCATGTTCAGGACGTTGGCCCCCACCATCCAGGCGGAGTTCTTAGTCGCAGAGGCCTTAGTGGGGGGCATTGTCCTACGGTTCAGACCTTAAGTCGAGCGAGAGGGCGAGCGCCCGCGACGAAGCGCCCGACAGTCGCTGGCGGGACTGGCGACGCAGCGTCCTGGAAAATTATCACACATCTGATGCGGTGCGTAGGGCAGACCGGACGCGGTTTATGGGCAGTCTAAAAGCTTTGTTCCACAGAGAGCGTCTTTCTTCCCAACATGGCTCGCGACCAGAGTTCATCGTCCCGTCCTGACCCGACTGCTAATATAATGAGCATCCGCAGGCGATTCTCCAGGCGAACGAGGCCTTGGTCTCCGCACCAAGCGACCTCGAGCGAAAAGGAAAACTCCGATGATCCCCAAGACCATTCACCTGACCTCGCGAGACAAGAACCTCTCGGAGTTCCACGAGTCGCTCCTTCAGCGACTCATCGCCCTGCACCCTGGCTGGGAGGTGAGGCTTTGGGATGACGGCGAGAACGACGCGTTCGTTCGATCGGAGTTCCCCGCCCACTTAGACGCCTTCCGAGCGCTCCCCTTTCCGGTCATGAGGGCCGACCTTGTGCGCTATATGTACATGGTTGTCCACGGCGGTTGGTACTTCGACACGGACTACGAGATCCATCGAAGCGTCGAGAGCCTTTCGCACCATCGCCTGATCCTGCCCAAGTCCCGAGAGGCCGACGACAAGGACGCCTACGGCTCGGGACGCCTTTGGCTCGGCAACGCCGTCTTCGCGTCGCAGCCCGGAGAACCTTTCTGGACGGACCTCCTGGCGGCCTTCTTTTCCAAGCCGCTGCCCGAGAGGCTTGGGCGAGAAGGCATCATGCAGACGACGGGGCCGATCTTCCTGACCAACGTCTACTTCTCCAACATCGAGAAGTACGCGCACGCATATCTTCCCGAAAGAAGCCTGTTCCACCCCGACAGCGACCTTACCACACCGCAGGACCTGGAGCGGAGCGGCGGGTACGGCATCCACCGCTGTACTGGCAGTTGGCTCGACAAGTCGGTGTTCGGCCGTGTCAAGAGTCGGATAAGCCGCCTACTGTCGAAATGACTAAACGATGGCTCGAAGCCAGAGACACTTGCCCATGAGCAGTTGCAACCACATTACAGCGTACCACCATTGTATAGTGAACAACTTCTCATGGGCAAGCCACTGCCTAAGGAGAACCAGAGGACGAGCGACCGAATGATCTCGCCCTGGTTGACAAAATATTTTTCACGATGTGCGGCTATGCACCGGAACAGAATTCCGGCCACTAGAAAACACCATCGCACGAGCTAACCTCAGCGTCTACTTCGACTCCCTCCAGGGCCGCCTCGCAAGGCGACCTTCACCAAGACCAAGTTCGGCACGATCGTCCGCCTCTCGGTGGACACCGTGCAGCCCAGCAGCCCCGGCCAGCAGACGGTCAAGGGCCGCTTTGGCCTCGACGCCGCGGCGTGGGACACCCGACCGCCGCCCAGAAGAGGGCGTGGCAGGCGTACGCCGCCACGCAGCGCCGCACCGAGCCTGATGCGGGCAAGGAGTACGCGCCCACGGGCTACAACGCCTACGCGGGACTCGCGCTCGTGTGGCTCGCCGCCAACGGGAACGCGGGAACGCCGCCGACCCTCCCGCCCGCCCGCCCGACCGTACGCGGGCGACGCCATCGTCCTTGCCGCCCAGAGGCAGGGCGGGGTCGTGTTCGTCGGCAGCGGGCCGACGGGCAAGGACACGGTGGTCGAGGTGTGGCTGCAGCCTCTGCGCAACGCCAGCCGCAAGCCCTCGAAGAACGGCTACCGCGTGAAAGGGTATGCCGTCCTTGAGGAGGGAGAGGCCAACGAGTACCTTGCGCCGACCGGCCCCCGCTTCTACGCGGCGCGCTACTGCTTCGTGGACAAGGCGACGGGGCAGCGGACGGCGTTCCGGGAGATCCCGGTGACGGGGGCGGTGAGATAGGCCCGTCGATCGCTCGCCTTCGTTCAGGAATGCTGAGGAGCCTGGATCAAATGGATCGGGGCTCCTCTGCCTCCACCTCATGCCAATTTACATCGTTGAACTTTCCGGAAGAACCACAGAGAACACGGAGACGTCACAGACGACTCAGAGGAAGTACCTAGCCCGACAAACACGTGACTTCTGCCCCGCTCGCTTCATCAACACATGGCTCCTCGGAAAATTTGCTATTTTCTCGTTTATACATGGGGATAACGCCCGGTACACGAAAAACCGGCGATACTATGAAAGGCCGAAGTCGGCCGCTGAATGTGAACGCCATGCCGCTTTCCAACAAGTCTTTCGCTCTCCTCGTCCTCGCGAGCCTCTCCGCCGTCGCCAGCGCTGCGCCCCAGGTTATTCACTCCAACGCGAACGGAGGCGACACGATCGTCGGGTATGGAGCGAGTGGCAACGTCCCCAACAATGGCGCCGCCCTCAACACAGCTCCGGGTTGGTATTACAACAACGTTCGGGACGACTCGACCGCAGGCATCAACACCACGCATGCCCGCCTTGGCAATGGCTCCTTCGCCATGACCGGCGTCTCCAGCAACTCAAAGGCGGACTTGGAATATTACAGCCTGAACACCGCCGGGAACTTCGCGTCAGGTTACAAATCGCTCGGTACCCTCAATGCGCTTTCGAGCCTCTCCTATGATTGGTACCGCGACGCGAGCAGCACGGTAGCAGGCCACTTGATGCCGTCAATCCGCGTGATGTTCGATGCAGACGGCGACTTCAGCACGACGAATGATCGCGGCTACCTGGTCTACGAGCGTGTCTACAACGGCAATGCCGTCGGCGGTACGCCGGTCGAGACTAATCAGTGGGTTCACGACGACCTCTTTGACATCGGCGGTACTAGAAATGAGGCCGACGTATGGATGTCCAAAGCGGGAGCGAATGAGCATTACGACCGTACATTCGCTGACTGGGCCAGCGGAAGCTACACCGATACCGGTTTTCCGACACTAGGCGCAAACACGGCGATCTACGGCTTCAACCTGGGTTTCGGCTCCGGTTGGAGCGGAACGTTCAACGGTGCAGTTGATAACGTGAGCATTGGATTCAACGGCTCGTTGACCAGCTACAACTTCGAGGCGGCAGGGGTCCCGTCAGTACCAGGGCCGCTTGCCGTTGCGCCTTTCCTCCTTGGCCTTGCCGGTCGACGGCTTCACCGCAAGCGCGCTTAAGGCAGTTCCGTCGCCCTGCCGTTCCACCGACGATAGGGCGACGTACTCGAAACAAAGCGGGGCACGCACCGAGCCTCGGCACAGGGGCACGCCGGTTGGCACGATCCATGCGCTAGACTAATGCGTGGCCATTCGAACCCTTGCTTTCGTTCCGATTCTCGCGCTCGTCAGCGCCGCCATGGCG
>CAXTOO010000184.1:0-8459 GCA_964245875.1 uncultured Fimbriimonas sp.
ACAAGATCAACAATTGCATCGGCCAGATCCTGCTCGCGCGCCGCATGGGCCGCACGCGCATCATCGCCGAGACCGGCGCGGGGCAGCACGGCGTCGCCACCGCCACCGTCTGCGCCCTCTTCGGCCTCGAGTGCATCGTCTACATGGGCGTCGACGACACCGTCCGCCAGGAGCTGAACGTGTTCCGCATGAAGCTCCTCGGCGCAAAGGTCGTGCCCGTCCACAGCGGCACCCGCACGCTCAAGGATGCCCTGAACGAGGCGATGCGCGATTGGGTCACCAACGTGGGCGACACCCACTACATCATCGGCACCGCCGCCGGGCCGCACCCCTACCCCTACATGGTGCGCGAGTTCCAGCGCGTGATCGGCGACGAGGCGCGGGCGCAGTACCTGGAGCGGTACGGGCGCCTCCCCGATGTCGGCATCGCCTGCGTGGGCGGCGGCTCGAACGCCATCGGCTTCTTCGCGGGCTTCGTGGACGACCAGGAGGTCCGGCTGCTGGGCATCGAGGCCGGAGGAAAGGGTCTCGACGGAAACGACCACGCCGCGCCCCTCACCCTCGGCTCGCCGGGCGTCCTCCACGGCTCGTACAGCTACCTCATGCAGGACGAGCACGGCCAGGTGATGCCCACCCACTCCATTTCCGCCGGCCTCGACTACCCCGGCGTCGGCGCGGAGCACTCGCACCTGAAAGATATCGGCCGCGCCGAGTACAGCGCCGTCAACGACGAGGCCGCGCTCGACGCGATGGTCCGCGTCTCCCGCAAGGAGGGCCTCATCCCCGCGTTCGAGACGGCCCACGCCTTCGCCCCGATCTTCGAGAAGGATCGCTTCGCGCCCGGAACCCGCGTGCTCATCAACATGAGCGGTCGGGGCGACAAGGACATGGGCACGGCGTCGAGAGTGCTGAATTTGTGAGATGCTCGACCACATCTTCCTCACCGTGAGCGACCTCGATCGCTCCGTCGCCTTCTACCGCCAGGCCCTCGCCCCGCTCGGGATCGCCAACTACGTCGATTACGACGGCCAGGACGGTCATCCCGACCTGAAAGGATTCGGCAAGGACGAAAGGGCTTTCCTCTGGCTCAAAGAAGGACTCCCGAGCGCGTCGTCGGTCCACTTCGCCTTCGTCGCCGAGAGCCGCGCGGTGGTGGACGCCTTCTACGCGGCCGCGATGGCGGCGGGCGGGCGGGACAACGTCTCGCCCCGCGTCCGCGAAGAGTACGATCCGATGTACTACGCGGCGGATATCCTCGACCCGGATGGTTACAGCGTCGAGGCCGTGGTCAAGGTCTGAAGCCTTGGCGGGCGAAACCGTCCCTCTCCAGCTCAGACGAGACCAAGCCCTGCCCGTTGCGCGGCGGGTCGAGGAGCCTCGCGGCGAGTGCTCCTCCGAGTGCGGCGACGGTCCGAATCGAACCGTCGAGCGCCGCGAACGGCGGCACCCACCTGCCCTCCGAGTACTTCTGGTTCATGTAGAACGGAGCCGCGTCAATGTCCTTCCGGAGCATGAAGGAACAGGCTTGGACAACGAAAAGGGTGGGCGGAATGCGGTAAGTCAGGTCCGGCACGGGCTTTTCATCCAAGCGTCCGATCGCCTCCTGAACGAAGCGAGCGTCGATCCCCGCCTCGGCGGCGGCTGAGCTAGATCGCTCACCGCAACGGTCGATTCGTGCCGGGTCTGAAGGCGCGCGGCGATGTCGAGCACGCGATCCCGTTCCTCGTTGGCAAGCCGATGCTCTTGTCGGTGTTCGAGGGACACGCCCATTGTAGAGCGGGCACCGGAGAGAACCCTTCGCGACGGGGAAGGGTCGAAAGGGGGATGAGCACCCATCGTTGGGCCGTGGCCCTCACGCTCGTCGCTCCCCTCGCCGCCCACGCGCAGCTTGGCGGCGAGGGGCTGCCCGACCTCTCGGGCATCTCGGGCGCGATCTCCGGGGCGGTCGCGCCCAAGGGTCCGGGCACGTTCTCCAGCGGCCTGAAGGTGCCCTCGGTCGACCCCGGCGCGACCGCCAAGGGGATCGGGCGGAGGTTCCGCACGAGTGTCGAGGCGAAGACGGGGAAGAACCCCGGACTCCAGGCCTTAGAGGACGCGATGCCCGACAGCCTCGCGAAGATGGAGGCGGAGTTCGCGCGGCTGGGCTACGCCAAGCGCGACTTCGGGGTGGCGATGGGCTACTTCTTCGTCACGAGCTACGAGACCGCGACCGGCCAGACAGTGCCCCAGGCGGCGAGCCTCGCGGCGGCGCGCACCGTCGCGAAGGCCACCGCCGCACGTTTCGGCCCGCGCTTCAACGCCCTCTCGCCCGCCCAAAAGGAGACGATGTACGAGACGATGATCGTCACGCCGATGGTCCTGAACGCCTTCGCGACCCAGTTCCAGAAAGCGGGCAAAGCGCAAGATGCCGAGGGGATGCGGGGGGCGGCGGCGACGCTCTTCCAAAGGATCGTCGGCACCCCGCCCTCGGCGGTGCGGATCGACGCGACGGGACGCATCTCCGGCCTCGCGGGCGGCTCGGCGCCCACGCCGACCGCCTCGATTCCCAAGGCGAAGCTCACCCCATCGAGCCTCGGCGGCGCGCGGGTCTTCGTGATGTACGTTGTGCCCATCAACGGCTCGTCGCCAATCGACGAGCTCGTGCTCTTTCCGGACGGCACCGCGATCGACGATCTGCCGAGCGGCCCCGTCGCGGGCTTCGACGCGGCCACCGTGCGGGCGGCGAGCCGCCCACCGAGCGTCGGACGCTGGACCCAGGCGGGAAACCGGCTTACCGTGACCCTCGGACGCGGCAAGCCGGACGTGTACGTGAAGGACCCCTCCGGCGGCTGGGCCGACCCGGAGCGTAAGTCGGGCTCGTTCGGAATCTACTTCCCGGTGCTGCCCGTCGCTCCCACGTCGCTCACGGGGGCGTGGCACAACGAGACGATCACGAGCGTTGGCGTGGTCGGCGGGCCGGGACCGGTGACGTTCGGCGGCAGCTCGGGCGATCTCGTGTTCTCCCCGGACGGCACGTACACGAAGGGCGGGCGTGGCTTCGCCTCCACAACGGGCGGGGCGGGCGACGTCACCGCCATCGGCAAGGGCCGACGCTCGCAAGGCCGGTGGCGGCTCGACGGACTCCTGCTCACCACGATCGAGAACGGGAAACGAGGCGTCCAACTCGCGTACGCCTTGCCACACTGGAGCAAAGAATCCAAGGCCCCGGACATCATGATCCAAGGCTCGCGCTGGTCGCGCCCCGAGAAGTAGGCGCGGGTAGGTCCGGCTCTTCAAACGACGGGGAACCGCGCACAAAACCTGGGTGCCTAAGACCCATGAGCGCGTTCACAACGAGAAGGGCGATGGTCGCCACGCTGGTGGCCGTGGCAAGGGCGGCGTCCGCCCAAGACTCGACCTTCCTGCCCGGCACCGATCCGATGGACTTCGCCCAACGGACGACGAACTGGACGAACACCCTCATCGGCAACCACATGGTGCAGCAGGCGGTGGAACGGAACAACCGCCGGAAAGGCCGATCGTCGCGGACGGTCTCGAAGCGCATGGCCCCGGCGGGCGCGCCCGCCCTGGGCTACCGTCCCGACCCGGCGATCCGCGAGGCGGCGAAACAGGCCTTCGTGGCGCGGATCGCGAGGATGAACCCAGCGGTCGGCCCGAAGCTGGTGGAGGCCATGAAGAGC
Organism: uncultured Fimbriimonas sp.; assembly: GCA_964245875.1. Lineage (GTDB taxonomy): Bacteria > Armatimonadota > Fimbriimonadia > Fimbriimonadales > Fimbriimonadaceae > Fimbriimonas. The sequence goes on from CAXTOO010000184.1 coordinate 3,681, forward strand.
TTCGATATGTTCGCGCAGTACCCCAAGATGGTGGGCGAGGAGGGCTACCGCCGGGACAACGTGGCCGACGCGCTCGCCTCGACGATCGTGGTCGCGTGGGTCGGCTCGAAAGGCAAGATATTCGAGACGGACGACGCGGGCCAACGCCTCGTCCGTTCCCGCATCGCGACCGCGCTCCTCGCGGACCCGCGCTTCAAGAGCGCGGCGTTTCGTCAGAAGATAGGCGACGAGATGCAGCTCACGACGGTGTTCCTCATGTCTGGCCTGAGCGGCGCGATCCAGCAGGGCCGCACGGCGGGATACCGTCGGGCGATGGCGGCCCTCTTCAAGGGCATGACGGGCACGGACGCGGCGAAGGTCAAGCTCACGTCGCAGGGATTCGTCGGAGCCTGAGGCCTCTCTGGTTGACAAAATCGCCCCTGAGCGCAAAAGGGAACGATGCGATTCCCTTTTCTCGCCAAGAAGCCCCGCCCCGAGGCCGCCGCCCAGACCACCCTCTGGCAGCGCCGCGCCGCCGCCGAACCCGGCGCGCCCGGACCCATCCCCTACGCCACCTACGACGACATGGAGCGCGACGCGATGGTCCAGACCGCCCTCACCGTCAAGCGCCTGGGCGTGCTCGCCGCCAAGTGGAGCCTCGCCCCCTGCGGCGATCCGGCGCGCGACCGACTCGCCAAGGACCTTCTCGCGCGGATGGAGGGCGACCCCGTCACCGTCCTCCAGGGCGCGATGGACGCCTTCGCCAAGGGCTGGAGCGTCCAGGAGATGGTGCTTCAGGAGGAGGCGGGACGCGTCTGGCTCCGTGCGGTGCGCCCCAAGGACCCCGCCGACTTCGGCGTGGAGCTGGACGCCTACGGCGCGATGACCGGACTCACCCTGCGCGTCGCCGGCGAGCACGAGCGGCAGCTTCCGCTGGGCAAGTTCGTGGTCTACCGCAACCGCGCGGGCTACGGACGACCCAAGGGCCTGAGCGACCTCGACGCCGCCTACCCGCACTGGCAGGCCAAGCGCCGCCTGCTCGAGGCGTGGCGCGCGCACCTCGCCCGCTTCGCCTCGCCCACCCTCCTCGGGCGCTACGGCCCTGCCGTGCCCGCCGCCCAACAGGAGGCGCTTCTCGGCGTGCTGAACCGGATGCAGGACCATGCCGCCCTCGCCGTCCCGACCGACATCGAGGTCGGCACCCTCGGCGGCTCCCCCGACGCCTCCACCGGCTTCATGGACGCCATCGCCTTCCACAACCGCGAGATCTCCCGCTCCATCCTGGGCCAGACCCTCACCACCGACGAGGGCGCCCGCGTGGGCTCGCTCGCCCTCGGGCGCGTCCACCTCCAGGTCATGCTCCTCCAGCTCCAGGCCCTCCGCCGCGAGCTCGCCGAGGGCGTGATGACCGAGGGGCTCCTGCGCCCGCTCGTCGAGATGAACCTCGGTCCCGGCCCCACGCCCCGCTTCGCCTTCGAGGAGTCGCCCGTCCCGGCGTTCACGAACGGCACGGCGTAGGATGGAGGCGTGAAAACGAGAAGGCCGACCGCGCTCATGTCCCTCGGCCCAGCATTGGACACCGCCGGCCAGGGCGACGCCGTCGAAAAGGCTCGGAGCAACCTGAAGGAGGCGTTGACGCTTTTCCTCCATGAGGCTTACCCGACCGAAGTCGAGGAGCGCCTGCGTGGTGCGGTGTTCGCCACCAGCGTCGAGGTCGCGCTTGGGCAGACCCCGGCGACTGTCCGGAAACGAGTGCTGCGAGACCCTGCCACGGAGCGGCTTCACCGAGGTGCAGGGGCTTCGCCGCACATCGCAAGCCGTGAAACGACCTTTTAGAGGGTATGGCAAAGCTCCGCTCTAGAGTGCGGGCGCTTGCGGCCACCTTTCCCCGCGAACGTCGGATCCCCACGAAGGACGAGGCGGCTTCGAGGCGGCAACCGGCGGATCGCAAGGCTCGTCCATCCCGGGTCCGACCCAAGGGCCTTCGACGCCGTCGAGGAAGGCGAGCCACTCCGCCTGCGTCATTCAAGGCCGCTGCGGAACGACGCCGAATTTCGCTCCCAGCTCGGCGTCGAGCGGCGTCTCAGGCGCGAGGAGCCTGCCGTCGAACCACGCGGTCATGGAGATCGCGCTCATGGGCCTGTTGGACGGCGAAGGCCAGGCGGAGGGGCCACACCTTGTTCTCTCGTGCGCGCGCTGGTCGCTCGAAGGCGGGCACGATGGCCTGGAGACTCTTGCCAAGGAGATTCGCGTCTAACTTGTATACTCGTTCCAAGTTGGAAACCCTCGCCCTCTCCGCGCGCGCCGGGATGCTGAAGCCCTCCCCGACCCTCTCGATCACCGCCAAGGCGAATGGCATGAAGGCGGCGGGCGAGGACGTGGTGAGCTTCGCGGCGGGCGAGCCGGACTTCGACACGCCGGAGCCGATCGTCGACGCGGCGGTGGACGCGCTCCACGCGGGCTTCACGAAGTACACGCCGACCTCGGGAATCCTGCCGCTCAAGGAGGCGATCGCGCGCAAGCTGCTGCGGGAGAACGGGGTGAGGGTCTCGCCCGACCAGGTCGTGGTGGGATGCGGCGCGAAGCAGTCGCTCTACGAGACGTTCCAGGTGCTGCTCGACCCCGGCGACGAGGTGATCCTCGTCGCGCCGTACTGGATGACCTACGCGGAGCAGGTGCGCCTGGCGGGGGGCGTCCCGAAGGTCGTCCACGCCCGCGCGCAGGACGGCTTCGTGCCCGCCTACGACGACCTGAAGGCGGCGGTCGGGCCGCGCGCGCGGGCGATCCTCGTGAACTCGCCGAGCAACCCCACGGGCGCGGTGCTGCCGCGCGAGAGCCTCAAGGAGATCGCGGCGCTCGCCCTGCGGCACGGGCTGTGGATCGTGACGGACGAGATCTACGAGCGGCTGGTGTACGGCGGCGAGACGCACGCCTCGATCGCGTCCTTGTCGAGCGAGGTCGCGGAGCGGACGGTCACGATCGGAGGCTGCTCGAAGAGCTACGCCATGACGGGCTGGCGCATCGGCTTCGCCGCCGCGCCACTTCCGGTCGCTAAGGCGCTGAGCAACCTCCAGGACCAGATCACGAGCAATCCCACCTCGTTCGCCCAGAAGGGGGCGACGGTGGCGTTCGACCTGCCCGCCGAGTCGGTCGAGGCGATGCGCGCGGAGTTCGAGGCGAGGCGCGACCTCATCGTCGGGCTGCTGCGGGGCATCCCCGGCCTGCGGGTGCCGGAGCCGAAGGGCGCGTTCTACGCGTTCCCCGACTTTTCCGCCTTCATGGGCGGCGACGACCTCGCGCTGGCGTCGTACCTCTTGGAGGTGGCCAAGGTCGCGGTGATTCCCGGCTCGGTGTTCGAGGGCGCGGGCCACCTGCGCCTGAGCTACGCCTGCTCGCGCGCCGACATTCAGAGGGGAGTCGAGCGGATCGCGGAGGCCGTATCGAGACTGAGTTGATCCCGAAAGCCATCCCGTTGAAGAGCGAGGCCATGTTCCGGCTGGCGATGCGCCACACGAGCGCCGCCGTGCCCAACGTGGTGCGCGACTCGTACGAGCGGCTGGAGTTCTTCGGCGACTCGGTGCTGGGCCTCGTGGTGGCGCAGTACCTCTACGAGCACTTCCCCACCTGGGACCAGGGCATGATGTCGAAGGCGAAGTCCTCGGTCGTGCAGGAGGCGCCGCTCGCGGAGATCGCGCTGGCCCTGGGCTTGGACGCGTTCCTGGAGCTCGCGCCGAGCGAGGAGGCGACCGGAGGACGCCGAAGGCCGTCGATCCTCGCGGACGTCGTGGAGGCCCTGATCGGGGCGGTGTACCTGGAGTCCGGCCTGGAGGTGGCGCGGTGGTTCGTGTTGGAGCTGCTGCAGAAGTATCTCGCGCGGATCTCGGGGGGCGATGTGAACCCGGACGACTTCAAGTCGAAGCTGCAGGAGGTGGCGCAGGAGGTGTGGCGCAAGACGCCGCACTATCGCGTGGTGAAGGAAAGCGGCCACGCGCACGAGCGGCGGTTCACCGTGCAGGTGAGCTTCGACGAGGAGATGATCGGCGAGGGCGTCGGGCGGAGCAAGAAGGAGGCCGAGCAGGCCGCCGCCGCCGACGCGCTGGAGATCATCGCCCGCGCCCGCGCGCCCCGGGACACGCTTGAGAATCCTTACCTGTGAGGAGTTTGGAACTTGTTTCGCCGCCCTAGCACTGCCATCGTCGTGAGGATGCCGATCACGACGACCACCGCAAAGAGGCGCATGACACCTTGGACGATGATGGACCGTCGACCGGTGATGGGGTCGGTGTGGACGCAGCCGAGCCAGCTCGTATCGCCCTGCTTCTCCCCGATCTCCTCCTTGGCGGCGCGGGCGACGTCCTCGGCGAAGCGCGCGACGGGGTACATCCCCGACATCATGACCGTCGAGACGCGCCCCTCGGGGGTGAGCACGAGCACGGCGCTGGGGTGGTTCACCCGGTTCAGGGTCGCGTCGTAGGTGTAGTGCACACCCAGAGCGTTCGCGACCTTCGTGACCCCTTCCTGGGGGCCGGTGAGGAAGGTCCAGCCGTCCTTGGTCTCGGGGTGGCCGTACTGCTCCAGGTACTCCGTCTTCTTGGCGGCGGCGAGGGCGGGCGTCTCCTTGGGGTTCAGGCCGAGCACCACGACGTCGAGATCGCGACCCGGCTTGAGCTTGGGGTTCTTCGCCAGGGCGTTGAGGACGCCCTGCATCTCGGTGGTGCAGACGCCGTTGCACAGGTAGAAGATGGGCAGGAGGACGATGGGACGCCCGCGCAGGAGGCGACCGGGGTTGGTCGGCTGGCC
>CAXTOO010000185.1:0-8420 GCA_964245875.1 uncultured Fimbriimonas sp.
GTCCTTCCGACTTCCCCTCCGGTCGAACCGCACGACGACCGGCGCGCCCTTGCCGACCACGACCGTGGCGTCCCCCCGCGCGTCGTACGCCACCGCGACCTTGCGGAACGCGCCGCTCCGCCGCACGACGTCCTCGCTCCGCACCGCCGCACCCGTGCCGTCCGTCAAGGCGAGGCTCTCGCTCGTCGAGCCGTCCGCCAGCACGATCCGCAGCCGCGTCACCCGCCCGCCCCCCGGCCGGTCGGAGAGGCGGTACGTCGCGACCCCCGCTTTCCGGCCTTTCACGAGCACGTCGAAGCGGGCCTCCAGCGGCGGCGCGAGGGTGAGAAGGGCGAGCGGCACGTCTCTATCTTGACCCACAGCGGGTAGCCTAAGGCCATGAGGAGGCCGCTCGTCGCGATCGCCGCGCTGATGGCGCTCCTCTGCGCTTGCCTCTTCGGCTTCGCGCCGACCCGCGCGGGCGTCCAGTGCCCCACCGCGCCCGTTCAGACGCTCGTCGTGAAGGACTGCTGCGGCCGGATCGTGAAGCGCGCGCCGAGGCCGGGCGACCGGACGTTCGTGCAGTGCCGATGCTCGGAGCGGAAGGCCGCCTCCGCCACCGCGACGGTGGCCCAGAAGGTCACCCTTTTCCTCGTCGAAGGCAACGCCTTCGAGTGTGCCCCGGCCCCGCCGACCGCCTGGACCGTCCACGGCTACGCGGCTCGCGGCGCGGACTGGTCCAGCCCGCCCGCTCTGCGCCCGCCGACCCTTTCCTAGAGTCGCCGCTCCGCCTGCTCGGCCTCGCCCCTCGCGAGACCCGTTGCCAGGCCCTGCCCAACCCTAGGAAACCGTGAACAACCTCAAGCTCTCGTCCCTCGGTCTCGTCGCCGCCCTCAGCGCCGTCGCCTCGGCCCAGTCCTACACCGTCGACTTCGACACCCTGACCCACCCTGCGACCGGCGTCGGACCCTCGCAGCGCGTCTACCAGGAGGCCGGCCCCGGCGGCTTCACCCTCATCCGCATCGCCGATCCGAACGACGCCTCGACCCAGGGCAACCACTTCCACACCGTGGCGGGCAACGGCAGCGCGGGCCACGCCAACAGCACCGCCGCCGAGTTCTTCTCCGACGACGGCTCGCCCTTCCTCTACTTCCTCGGCGACTACACCGGCACTTCGAACGCCACCTACGCGCCGAACCTCGCCACCGCCCGCCCCTTCACCCTCACCGCCTTCACGATCCTGAGCCTGAGCGGCACGTTCGCCCTCACCGCCTCCAACGGCAGCACCCTCGCCATCGACCACGCCGGAACCTACGCCGGCGCGACCCTCGCGGGCTTCCAGAACATCCTGTCCTACCGCCACGACTACACCGGGGCGACGGACGGGAACATGGTCGTGGACGACATCGCGGTCCAGGCCGTGCCCGAGCCCGCCTCTTTCGCGGCGATCGGTCTGGGGGCGCTCGCCCTCCTCCGCCGACGCCGCGCCTAGAGGAGCGGACGCCATGAAGCGCGCCTTCACCCTCGTCGAGCTCCTCGTCGTGATCGCCATCATCGCGATCCTCGCCGCCATCCTCTTCCCCGTCTTCGGACGGGCGAAGGAGGCGGCGAAGAAGACCGCGTGCCTGTCGAACTCCCGACAGATCGGGATCGCCTATGGGATGTACGCGGTCGACAACGACGACTTCCTGCCCCTCACCCAGGACTCCGGAAGCTCCTGGACCGAGCAGTGCCAGCCGTACCTCCGCAGCCGGGCGATCCTCCGTTGCCCCACCGACCCCAGCCGCAACTGGGACGACCCCGTCGCCTCGAAGCGACGGAAGACCTCGTACTTCCTGAACTTCTACATGGCGGGCGAGTTCACCGACGCCGACGGCGTCGGCTACGGCAACCTCGGGCGCATCGCCGCGCCGTCGAGCGTGGTCTACCTCGCCGAGAGCGTGGAGAACGCCAAGGGCGACCACTTCCACCCCATGGACTGGGGCGGACCCGACGACGCGGCCACGGAGATCGCCCTCGCGCGCCACACCGAAGGCGCGAACTACGCCTACGTCGACGGCCACGCCAGGTGGAGCCGCTTCGCCCCGCTCTGGTTCCAGGACCCGCCCCGCGGCGTCGTCGCCGGCAGCTTCGACCCGCGGAACGAAGGAAGACCGCAGTAAACCGTGAAGCCGCCCCTGCGCCGAAAGCGTGTGGTCGCACGCGAAGCTTGCGCGGCGACCTACCGCCGGAACCGCTCGCCCTGCGCGAAGAAGTCGCGCAGGGCCACCGTCCACGTGATCTCCCGCGAGGGCTTCCAGTCGTCCTGCGAGAGCCGCACCGGATCGCCGCCGAACTGCCGGAACACGTCCTCCGGCGAACGCCGCGCGAAGTACCGAAACAGGAGGTGTGGCTTGGGCAGCCGCCCCGCCATTTCCACCAGCGTCGCCTCGCGCCGGGCGAGCATCCAGGGCTGGAGGTACTCCTGGGTCACCACCGCCAGCGGCCGCTCGCCCTCCGCGACCCACGTCGCCCGCCCACCCTCGACCGCGGGAAGCATGTGCGCGTCGCGCACGAAGTGCAGAATCTCAATCACGGTCATCCTGTCCGGGACCTCGTACCGCCGGGCGGTCAAGGCGTCGGCGTCGCCGAAGGTTCCCGTGTGCTCGCGTTGGACCAGAACGTGCATAACTTCGTAGCTGAATCTTGATCTTCGGTCCCCTGTAGCCGCAGATGGTTTGTGCCCGCGCCGCGAAGCGGTCCGCCTAGCAGGGAGACTCGGCGGCGAGAAGCGGGCAGACATGGGCGTGGCCCAGGTGCCGGACGGCCCAGGTCCGCATGGCGTCCACGACCGGACGCAGGTCCTCGCCCGCGGGGGTGAGGGCGTAGCTCGTGCGCGGCGGCACCGTGGACTGGACCGTCTTCGCGACGATCGCCGCCTCCTCCAGCAGGCTCAGCCGCTGGGAGAGCGTGGCGGGGCAGACCCCCGCCACCTTCCGCGAAAGCTCGTTGAAGCCCGCCGGCCCTTCGAGCAGCGCGCCGACGATGAGCAGCGACCACTTCTCTTGAAGCACCGCCACCGCCTTCACAAAGGGGGGCGCGTACTTTCCGCCGACCATCTCGCCCATACCCTCTAGTCTACGTCCTCCTTGCCCCCTCTATTCGGGGCATAGCGCTTCAACTTTTATAGTGCGAAGGGCGTATCCTAAAGGAGATGATCAGGAACTCGCTTCTGCTCGCCCTCGCCGTCCCCGCCGCCTTCGTCTCGGTGGTGGCCCTCCATCCCGGCCTCCCCTTCGAGGCCACCCCCCTCGCGCAGGGGAAGCCGACGACCATCGGGACTCCTGGAACCTACACCGTCGACCCGATGCACACCTCGGTCGGCTTCGACATCCAGCACCTGGGCATCTCGCGGGTCCAGGGCCGCTTCGCCGGCGTTGCGGGCAAGCTCGTGGTCGATCCCAAGCACGTTGAGAAGAGTTCCGTCACGTTCCGGATCGGCGTCGACTCGGTCGACACCGCGGTGGCGGCGCGCAACGCCCACCTGAAGACCAAGGAGTTCTTCGACGTCGCGACCTACCCGGAGATCACCTTCGCCAGCAAGACGGTCAGGAAGACCCGCCACGGCTACGTGGCGTCGGGCGACCTCACGATGCACGGCGTGACGAAGACCGTCGAGATCCCGTTCAAGGCGTACGGCCCCGTCCCGGTCGGCGAGGGGATGGGCGGCGTCCGGATCGGTGTCGTGTCCGAGCCTCTCGTCCTGAACCGCCTGGACTACGGCATCCCCTACGACCAGAAGCTGCCCGACGGCACCCCCGCCGTCGGCTACGACGTGAACATCCGGCTCTCGATGGAAGCCATCCTGGACAAGTAAGAGCGAGGGACAAGACTCCGCTTTAGAGATCGTTTCACAACCTCTTTGGGAGTGCGGGAGCTTGCTCCCGCTTTCGTCCGGCGAGCTTGCTCGCGCGGCTTACGAGGGCCTTGCGAAGCGATCGATACGGTTGTGAAACGACCTTTTAGAGAGTGTAGAGGAATGGGCCGGTCCTTGTAGCGGCAGGGCTTGCCCTGCCGCGGAGTCGCGCCCGAGGGATCGCGGACGCCGCTCTCGAAGGTTCCCGCGAAGCCGACCGCCCCTCCACGACCTTATTTCTCTACACGCTGTTAGAATCCGGGCACTTGCGACCGCCTTTCCCGAGCGAGCCTGCGAGCGTCGAATCCCAACGAACGAGGCGGGCAGAGGTCTTGTTAGACGATGTAAGGCCCTCGGCAGCGAGACCCAGAGGGTCTCGCGTCCCTCCATCACCCTCTGAGAACAGACCTGACGGAAAGCCTCCTTCCAGGAGGCACGATTCTCACAGGTCGAGCGTCCGCCGGAGAGCGACCGCGAGCTTTGCCATGTCGTCCGGCGAGACGCTTCCCAAGGTGTCCTCCAACCAAGCCTGCGGGACGGTCTGAATCTGTTCGCACTTGGCGTAGCTGCCCGCCGCGAGGCCGTTGTCGCCATCGGGCGCCACAAGCACGTTCGAGGGGATGCGTTCCGAACCCTTCGTGCTGAAAGGCACGACGATCGTCATTGAGCAGCCACCGACGCGGTTGAGACGATCGGTCTGCACCACGACGCAGGGCCGGACGCCGTTCTGCCGACTGTCCTCGTGCTGGCCGAAGTCGCAGCGGTACGCCTGACCTCGGCTAATCGGCAAGGCGCATCGCCTCACGCTGCGGCCCAGTGGGAAACTCCATGTCCTGCATCTCGGGATCGCCCAACAACGCGAACCCGGCGTCAAGCTCCTCCGACTCGATTCGACTCAGCCCGAGGCTGAGAAGCTCGTTGATGACCTGCGTCTGGCTCTGGGATCGGTCGCGCGCAAGGCGACCGATCCGTTCCGCGACCGTCTGCGGAACTCGGACGGTGAGATGAAATCTCGCCATGTTCCGACTGTGACACGTCGTTGAACACAAACGCGTGTTCAATCGTAGGCGTCATGTCTCTGACTTCGGATTGCACGGAAAACACGGGCGAAGCACCATTCAAGGAAGAGCCTGAAGACCATGCTGAAGGTGATGCCCATCCCGGAAGGTGTGGTGCGATCCTTCTTCGGCAAACAGATCGAGCACGGCGCCTACCGAAACACCGGACGAACGACGAGGCCGCGGAGTCCATCCTCAGCTACTGCGCCAAGGGCGCGTCGCACCCTCATCGGTCTTTGTTTGAGGCTCTAACGCTGGAGCGCTCCGGGACGCCAAGGGCCGGGGATCAAGCGCTGAGTCTTGCGGTTGAACTTCCAGGTGCGGTGATACCAACCATCCAGCGAGTCGTTCCGAGGCGGATAGAAGAGCCAACGGTCGACACCTTCCTCCATGACGATCCCACACGACAACCGGAAGTCGTCGGCGTTGTCGAGCCTGTCGCGAAGCAGGGTGAGGCGCTTGCTAATTCCTGAGAAAAGCCAAACCGCAGAGTACTGGGTCTGGTTGCCATCGCAGGTCGCGCAAATCAGGATGTCCTTCGAACGGCCCTGCCGACGCGCCTTGGCTTCGTAGACGTTCGGGAAGCCCTTTGTCCAAAGCAGACGCGCAAGTCGCTTTTCGCCTTCGAACGCCTCGAGGACGACCGGCTCACGCCCCTCGGCCCAGCTGAGATTGGTGATCTTGAATCGGTAGGGCGAACGATGGTCGTTGCTTACGCCGAAGTACAACGGCGGAGAAAGCTTCTCGGTATGAAGCAAGCAGAGCATAGAACGCTCTACGAGGTTAGAGGGCGGCGCGCATTGTCGCGCGCTTCCAAGAGTCCGGAATCGAAGCCACTAAGGCGTTGAACGGCCGTGGAAACGGCCCCTCAGCCCTGTGCGAGGATGGCGTCGATCCGGCCAAGGACGACCTTGTCCCGCCCCGGCGCGTCGTTCGCGAGATGTCCCGCAACGACGTTCTTGAATCCAGGATTGTCGCGCAGATACCGAAGTCTTGGAAAGACGGCTTCCCTGCAGATCAAGGGGGCGGCGCCGATTTCGGAGACCACCTCCGGTCTTGAGTTGATCACGGCGAGGAGGTCTTCCAGGTCGTGGCTGACTTGGAGATCCCCCTTGCCACGACCTTCGAAAGCGAGGAGCTTGGTGCCGATGAAGTGGGGGGCGTCGATGTGCGGGATGGCCGTCCCATCGATCTTTGTCACCGTAGGATGGGCCATTGCTGAAGGGTACAGCTCGTTCGAGAAGCCAAACACCTCAGGCGTGGGCGGCATGACGTCCACGATCCATACCTGGTACCTCCAACGGCAGATCACTCCGCCCTGGACGTCTTCGGAAAAGCCTCGGTCGCGGAGGCGTTGGTCCAACGCGATCCGTTGAGCGAAGTCGATCACCATGGCCACAATGTCCACGTCCTCGGTCGCACGGGGTTCCGGAGTCAACAAGTCCGTCGCGAGCAGACCCATAACAGACGCGCCGACGAAGAGGATCTGCTCCGGAATGCCCTCCAATGCGCGGCAGACCTCGATGATTCGCCTGACTTCGAGAGTTCTCACCATTCACTCACCTCGAATCGCTCTTTGAACCACGCCTTTGCCAGACCGATCTCACGGGCTCGGCCGATCCTGATCCCGTCGATAGCGGCGAGCGTCTGATGCAGAGCGCTGTCCTGCTTGACCGCCTCCGGAACCGTTTTGTACAGCGGCACGACCGAAGGCCCACGGACAGGGCCATCCGCAGAAGGCCATACTGGGGCGTCGCTCCGCTCTCCGAAAGCGATCGAGAGTGGGAGAAATCCGTGGGAGGTTGGCACTCCCCTCGTTTCGGGACCGAGAGCGGCAGGGACCAGGTACCTGACCCCGAACGCGAACAACTCGGCGACGGCTCGGGGCACGATCGTACGGTCTTCGTAGAGAAGCCCGGACGCTTGTGCTCGTTGCACCGCGTCGTGCGCCGAGGATTTGCTTATGAGCAAGGAACCGGCCAATCGATGAAAGACGTTTCTGCCGAATGACGGACTCGATGCGATCTTGGCGACAACGAGGATGTCAAGCGGTCGAAGCAGAGCCATAAACCATTATATCCACGGTATATCGTCTGTTCGCTGTTCGCGAATCTCGAATACATGAAGTTTTATGTAATTTTGATCTGGCAACTCGAACCGGCTCCGCAAAGGCGCACGTTTCCCCTCCGGAGCAAACCGTGATGTTCTGAGTCGTTGCGTCAAGTCAGATCGGAAGTAAACGACATCCGTTCACGGTTCATGAACCGCGAACAAAACTCATGATCTCGTTTTGGACTCGTTATCATGATTCGTTCCCGAAGGGTGGTGCCGCCGGTGATCGTACCGGCGTTCTTACTTGCGGACTCATCGCCTTCAGAGGCGTGATGCCTCCGCTATCTGCGGCCAGGCCGCCGCTTCCGGCCGATCACAGCTAACGCGCCCAGGCCGAGTGTGGCGAACGAAGCCGGTTCGGGAACGGGCGTGACCTGGACCGAGAAAGCAGCGTAAGAGGCCTCGGAGTACGTGTCGGGGTTGTTCCTCGACACACGCGGGTGGAGGGCGCTAGAGTTCGCGGAGTTCCAGCCAAGGGCATTGCCGCTCGCCGCGACGAGCCAGTACTTGGCGCCGGTGACGATCGGCACGGGTGTCCCGGTCGCCGCGACCGAGGCGAGGGTGCTGGTCGCTCCCGCGAAGTACGAACCCGTGCTCACGCCGCCGTAGCTCCCGAGAAGAGTCCCCAGCCGGTCTGCGCCGCTATCGGCGTAGAGTTCCAGCGAGAGGCCCAACAGTCCCTCTCCAGGACTGGCATTGTTTAGGGCTGCCTTGAATCCGGAGAGCACCCCCGCGCCGGTCGCGGTGAACTGGAAGCCCTGCGTCTGCGCAGCGTTGATGCTGTACGTTCCATTTCCACCGGTGCCATACACGTTCGGGGCGGGGTCAAGGTTGGTGAAGGCGTCCACGGTCTGGGCGGACGCGGCGACGGACAAAGCGAGAACCAAGGCGGACGAGGGCAAGAGACAGATCATGGATGTGACCTTACGTCACCATTCTGTAGTATGTAGACGATAGGCTGCAAGCCTCTTCATCTTTCAGTAGTGCCCAAGCTGTCGCTACCGGTGGAGCTTGGGCGCCTTGTGCGCGAATGGCGAGTGGAACTCGGACTCAGTCAAGAGGGCTTCGCCTATCGGTGCGGCATCCATCGGACCTACATGACCCACATCGAACGTGGGTCGAAAATGCCTTCCATCGGTGTTGTCGCGAAGATCGCGCGCGGGTTCGAGACCGAGATCAGCCGAATGTTCGTCGAGATGGAAAGCCGAGGTGCAACGGTCGAGCGCGTGACAGACGCACCAACATTGGGATAACGCAGAGCGCCGGTAAGATCACCGCCCGTCCTCACTCTCTCCGCCGACCCTATAGGCGTCGGATGCTCTCGTACCGACGCGAGAGCCTTGCATCCTGATCAAAAATCCTGGCGAGATTCTTCG
>CAXTOO010000186.1:0-8358 GCA_964245875.1 uncultured Fimbriimonas sp.
ACGTCGATCTCCGCCAGAGAGGCGTAGCCCCCTTCGGTCCACTCGGTGAGGGCGACCAGCCTGAGGTAGCGGGCCGTCCGTCTTTGCGCCAGCCGAACCGTCTGGCGCCCCTCCGAATCGCGCAGCTCTCCCTTGGAGACGGCGGCGCCCCACGACTTTCCGTCGTCGCTCAGGTAGATCTCGTAGCCGCGAATGCGTCCGTTCGTCATGTCTTGCCGAGGGGTCAGCAAGACGTCGCTCACCGCCCGAGGCTTGCCGAGATCGATCGTGAGGCTGTGTGGCGAGGGATCGATCGTCGGACTGTAGCGGGTATGCCAGAACGTGCTGGGATCGTTGTCGATCGCGTGCTCGGGATTGCCCTCGCCCGTCTCGAAGCTGCTCGCCGAGGCCTTCCAAGAGAGCTTGGCGGCCGGTGGCTCGACGGCGACCACGCCGCTGAATCCGGCAGTGCGGACGCGCAGCCTCGTCGGCGCCTCGACCACGAACGGGGCTTCGTAGGGCGACCAGGCCATCCCGTCGGTGGAAGTCTGGATCAAGCCTTCGCCCGCAAGGGACGTTCGGCCGTTCGAGGCTTGGGAGACCAGCACCGGGCCGGCGGCACGCTTCGGAAGGGCTAGGGGTCCCTTGGTCGTCCCAAGGCGGAGCACGTAGGAGAACGTGCGAGGCGTACAGTCGAGCCGGTACTGCGGAAGCGGTCGCGGTCCGCAGGAAGCCGAGCCGACGCCGAGCGTCTTGCCCGACAGGATGAGGACCGTGGCCGTCGATGGCGGCAGATCCTCACGGTAGGGCACGTCCTCCATCTCCTCGTCGCGGTAGGGCAGGGCGGAGAACTGGAGCGGCTCCCCATCGGCGGTCGCGGTCAGGCCCAGGCCGCCCTTTCCGGCGAGGGAAAGCCATTTCAGGTCTTCGTGGTTGCCACACTCCTGGGGCTTCGGGTAGGGCGTCATCTGCTCGGCGACGGTGCTGGCGTAGCGGCCCAGGTCCGAGCCGCGCTTGCGGTCGTTGTAGTTCTCGAAGGGTCCGCGCGCGAAGTAGTCGACGGCGTCGATGCTCGGATCGAGGAGCATCCGGACGCCCACGCGGGCCAGCGTGATGTTCTCGCCGGAGGGCGAGACGGCGTTGTCCACGGCGACGGTACCGTCCGGATAGACGGTGGTGCTGGCGAGGTGGAGGACGGAGAAGCCGTTCGTCCCGACGTAGCGGACGCTGGAGGAGACGACGACCTCGCCGCCCGGCTTCTCTGTGCTCTGGAGATCCAGCACCTCGGGCTTGAGATCCATCAGGCCTGCCGCCTTCCATCCGCCCGCGGCCCAACCGTCGTCGTTGCGATGCTGGGCACGCCAAAGGTGGAGCTTCGGTCCGCCGCCGGGAAGCAACACGTTCTTGCCCTCGCGAGACAGCTCGGAAAGCGTGCCGGTCGCCTTATCGAAGGCGAGGGCGAAGCCGCTCCCGGTGACCTTCAGGTCGCCCGAGGACGCGGTCTGGACCTCCAACTTGCCGGTGGGCGGCTGGGCGGGGGCAACGTCGCCGTTGCGAAGCGGAAACTGCGCGTTGGCGATCTCGTAGCCCTTGGGTGCCCACTTCTCGTCCGTCTTGAGCGTCGCCGCAAGGTTCACGTAGAGCGACGTTCCGGACTCGGTTTTGACCTCGGGAAGCGCGAGGGCGAGCGTCGTCTCCTCGCCAGGAGCGAGGGAGAACGCGGGAATCGCGCCCGTGGCGACGGTGCCCGTGTCGGACACGATCGTCCACTTGAAAGCGTATCGCGAGAGGTCCGCGAAGGCGAAGCGGTTCTTTACCATCACCTTGCCCTCGCCGAGGTCCTTGAAGGCGACCCACTGGTAGGCCCGCTTCAGCTCGGGGAAGTGGGGCTTGGGCGAGCGGTCGGAGAACACGACGCCCTTGTGGATGAAGTACTTGTCGTTGGGCTTGTCCCCGAAGCCGCCGCCGTACGCGAGATAAGGATGCTTGGGATCGCGGCGATTCCAGAGTCCCTGGTCCTCCCACTCCCAGATCGCGCCGCCCATGAGGGCGGGGTACTTATCGAAGAGGTCGTTGTATTCGCCCACCGAGCCCATCGAGTTGTTCATCGCGTGAGCGTATTCGCACAGGTACATGGGCTTTGTCAGCGTCGTGCTCGTCGCATTCCGCTCCAGCTCGTCCGGCTGGGTGTACATGTGGCTGTCGATGCTCGCGGGGTTGTTCGGGCCGTCGCCGAACGCCTCGTAGTGCGTCGGGCGGGTAGGGTCCATCGTGCGCACCGTCCGCTCGGCGGCGCGCAGATTCGAGCCGCCGCCGCACTCGTTGCCCATCGACCAGATCACCACGGACGAGTGGTTCTTGTGATTCTCGACGTTCGCGACGTTGCGGTCCACGACCATGCGCTCGAAGCGCGGCTCGCGGTCGAGCACGCCGTACCAGCCGTGGGACTCCGCGTTCGCCTCCGCGACGAGGTAGATGCCCCACTCGTCGCACAGCTCGTACCAACGGGGGTCGTCGGGGTAGTGGCAGGTGCGGACGTGGTTGCAGTTCGCCCGCTTCAGCATGACCAGGTCCTGGATCATGTCGGCCTCGGTCACGGTATGCCCCGTATTCGGGCTCATCTCGTGCCGGTTCGCACCCTTGAGCTTGACGGGCCTGCCGTTGACCGTGAAGACCCGACCCTTGATCTCGACCTTGCGGAAGCCCACCCGATGGGAGAGGATCTCTTGGCCGTCGCCCAGGCTGAGGACGGCGGTGTAGAGGTTCGGCTCCTCCGCGGACCACTTCTTCGGATCGGTGACCGAGGCGCTCATCGTCACGCTCGCCTCCTCTCCGGGCGGGATGCTGGGCACGGACCCGCGAAGCTCCACCCCCGGCATCGGCTGTCCCAAAGGATTGTAGAGACGGGTGCGCAGGGCGCTCGGCTTCGAGGCCGCCGTGCCGTAGTTGTGGAGCTTCGCGACGACCTTCAGCGTCGCGTCCTTGTACCGCGAATCGAGGTCCGTGGTGACGAACGTGTCCTGGATATGCAGCTTCGGCGCGGACCAGAGGGTGACGTTGCGGAAGATGCCGGACAGTCGCCACATATCCTGATCCTCGTAGTACGAGCCGGCGGTGATGCGATAGACCTCCACGGCGACGGTGTTCGTGCCGGGATGCAGGAACTTCGTGACGTCGAACTCGGCGGCGTTGCGCGAGTTCTGCGAGTAGCCGACCTTCTGGCCGTTGACCCACAGAAAGAATCCCGCGTCGACGCCGTCGAACTTCAGGAAAGTCTCGCGCCCCGTCCAGTCGGCGGGAAGCTCGAAGGTCCGGCGATAGGAGCTCACCGCGTTCCGCTCGTCGTACATCGTCCAGTCCTTCGGCGGCTCGTGGGTCACCGTGGGCCAATCCTTCTGAAAGGGATAGGTGAAGTTCGTGTAGATCGGGGTGCCGTAGCCCTGGACCTCGACGTTCGAGGGCACCGGGATCGTCTTCCAGTCGGAGACGTCGTAGTCGGTCTTGTAGAAGTCGACCGGTCGCTCCTCGGGCCGCTTAACCCAATGGAACTTCCACGTTCCGTTCAGCGAACGGGCGAAGCTCGACTTCGAGCGGTCGGCGCGAAGCGCCTCCGTGAGCGAGGCGTACGGCACGAGCGTGCTGTGGTACGGGACCTTGTTGACCCCGAGCGTCTGCTCGTCCTCGATTTCGGGCGGAAGGGCGGCGGGTGCCAGGAAGGCGGTGGCGAGAAAGGGGATCATGGCTTTCGTGTGAGAAGGGTCGCGATCGGAGAAACAAGCGGGACAGGGTTCACGGAGCGTCGATCGCGCGAAGGACGAACGCTCCCCGCAAGGGCTTCGCGTTCGTGGCGCGGATGTCGTGGTCGCGGAACCAGGGGCGGCTGAGGTCGTCCGGCCCGGCGGCGGCGATCTCGCGACTGGCGATGAGAGTGACGCCTTTGGCGTCGGATGTGGCGCGTCCGATGAGGGGCGCGTCGGCGGCGATCAAGGCGAGTCCGACACCGGCACGGTCGGTCAGGGCGAGCCAGTGGAGGGAACGTTTGGAGGCTCGGAACGCGGCCTCGTTCGGGCCGCAAATGCCGGTGGGCGCACCGATGTGGTCCTCGGGGTAGGCGGTCAAGTAGCCATCGCGCGACCAAGACTGGCGATCACTGCCAGCCGGGACAGGGAGGCAAAGGGCGAACTCCCAGAGTTCCGTGTCCGCGGCGCTCCAGTCGAGCCGGTACGCGACGGCGATCTCCGCGTCGGGCCGGATCGTGTAGTCGACGGTCAAGGTGCCGAGGCTCTTCGTCGATCCGAGGGCGGGGCGGACCGAGGCGCGGCTGACGACATGGACGGTCCCGTCCGCCGCAGTTTCGGCCGTGACGGTCGCGCCGTCGGTGACCGGGTGAGTGTCGGCCTGATAGTAGCGGTTGTCGCCGCGGGCACGCTTCGCCTCGCCAAGGTTGAGGTACGGCCCGCCCGTGCCGAGGCGATCCTTGCCGCCGACGGTCCAGCTTCGGAGGGTCCCCGTGCCTTTGTCGAAGACGATCCGCTGGGAGGCGCTGGCGACCTGGAGCGAACCGGCCGTGTCCCCAACCGTCAGCGGGCTACGGTCGGCGGACGCGGGCGGCGCGGCGGGAGCCGGGGCATCGGGCGCGGCGAGGTTCGCCATCGTCACATTGCCGCCGTCGGCGCGGTCGACCTGGATCCGCAGGGCGGTCAGACCCGAAGGCGCGGCGATCTCCGCGTCGACGGTCCCTCCTGGAGGGCAGACAACGTGCGCGACGCCACGCCCGAGAACCGTCCCGTCCTTCAGGGCCGTCCAGCGGAAGGCCAATTCGCCCAGGTCGGTGAAGGCGTAGTGGTTGACCACCCGCACGGCGCAACCGCCGTGCGCAGGCTCAAAGGTGCGAGAGGGGAACTGGACCGGGCTGTACACCATCTTGACGATCCACTGCTCCGCCTTGGGTGTGCGGTAGGCGTCCACAATGCCCTTGTTGTTCTCCTGCCGCATGTGGTCGGTGCCGAAGTAAAAGTCCGTGGTGCGGTCGGGGAACTTGTCCGCGACGCCCTGGTTCTGCCACTCCCAGATGAACGAGCCGAGGATCGTCGGGCTGCGCCACAGCAGGTCCCAGGTCTTCAGCATCCCCTCCGTCCAGACGTCGGTCGCGCCGGGGTCGTACTCCTGCGTCTCGCGCGAGTAGAAGGTGTGCGGGTGCTCGGTGATGTTCAGCGGCGCGACGCTCGACTCCTTCTCCACGTAGCGCACGAGGCTTTCGGGCGACGGGTAGTGGGTGTCGAAAAGCTCCTGGCCCTTCACGCTCTGCGGTCCCGCCTGGGAAGCGAACGAGGGTCGGGTCGGGTCGAGGCGATTCACCATGTCGTGCATCTGCTGGGTGTTGATGCCGGTGGGGTTCTCGTTGCCCAGGCTCCAAGCGAGCACGCACGGGCGGTTCTTGTCGCGGGCGAGGGTCTCGATGGCCCGCTGCATGAGCGGCGGGCCGAACTTGGGGTCCTTCACCTTGTCGTTGATCCAGCAGAAGGGGACCTCGTCGAGCACGTAGAAGCCGCGCTCGTCGCACAGCTCGAGGAAGCGGGCGGCGTGGTTGTAGTGGGAGGTGCGAATGGCGTTGATGTTGGTCGCCTTCATCATCGTCAGGTCCTTCTTCCACTCGGCGTCCGTCAGGGCGAAGCCCTTGTCGGCCCAGAAGTCGTGGCGGCAGATGCCGGTGCACTTGATCGGCTTCCCGTTCCAGAGGACGACCTGGTTCTTGATCTCGATCTGGCGAAAGCCGAATCGCTGCTCCACGCGCTCGACCGTCTCGCCTCCGCGCCGAAGGTCGAGCGTCACGTAGTACAGCGCGGGCTTCTCCGCCGACCACAGCTTGGGGGCTTTGACGGGGGACGAAAGGGCGAGGAGGGCGTGGCCATCCTGTCCGATGGTGGCGTTGCCGAGGAGCGTCGCCGGGACCGGCTTCCCGGTCGCGGCGTCGGTAACGGAGCCGGTGATGCGGACCTTTTCGCCCGGCGTACCTTCGATCCGCGCCTCGACCTTCAGCGTCGCGTCGCGGAAATCCTTGGAGAGCGGCGTCCGCACGGTCAGGTCGGCGACGTGCGTCTTGGGCACGGCGATCAGGCGCGTGTCGCGGTAGATGCCGCCCATGCACTGGTAGTCGCCCGTCTCGGCGTCAACCGAGGGCGTCGTCTTGCAGACGCGCACCGCGAGGAGGTTCCTCTTCCCGGGCTGGACGAGGCCGGTGAGGTCGACGTCGAAGGCGGTGTAGCCGCTCTCGTGGTAGCCCGCCCGCTTCCCGTTGACATAGACATCCGCGCCGTCGAGTGCGCCGTCGAAGCGCCAGACGATGCGTCGGCCGGACCAGGATCTCGGCACGTCGATCCATCGGCGGTAGAGCCCGACCGAGTCGTCGACGGCGTCGTAGGTCGGGATCGAGTAGCCCGCCATCTCCCAGTTCGAGGGAACGGCGAGCTTGTCCCACTTCCGATCGTCGAAGCCGGTCGCGACGAAGTCGTCGGCGTGGGGGGGGATCGCGATCGTGGGCCGCGCGGGCTTCCACACCACGTCCTCGTTGCCCCGGCGGTAGTGGATCTTCAACTCGCAGATCGAGGCCCAGCTTCCGTCGTCCGCGCCGAGTACGACGACGCGCAGATAGCGCACGGGAGCGCCGGAAGCGGGCAGCGCGAGCGTGCCGCTGCCCACGCCGGGCTTGGCGGACCGGTCGAGCAGCGTTCGCCAGTGGACGCCGTCGTCGCCTCCTTCGATGCGGCAGGCGTAGCGCGTCGAAGGCCGCTCCCAGACGACATCGACGCTCGTCGCGATGCGCGGGGTTGAGTCGAGTTTCGCCTGGAGGTACTGCGGAAACTGGCCGTTGGGCGCGCACCAGCGCGTCTCAGGGTCGCCGTCGAAGGCGTCTTTCGCCTCGTGGCCGCCTTGCACACCACTGGCCCGGAGGCCGCCGCTCTCGGCGTCCGAGAGGGCGAAGCGCCCGTCCACGATCCTGCCGTGCGTGAGCCGGAAGCGCCAGTCGCCCGCCACGGAGAGGGTCCACGGACTCTGAGCGCGGAGGCGATCCGGAGGCAGCGCGCTCGCCTTGTCTGGAAGAGGGATCAGAAGGGCGACGGGCTTGACGCGCGAACGCCCCGGCTCGGAGCTGTCCACCGCGCTGGCATGGGCGGCGGTCAAGATCGCGGCGACCGAGAGCGGAAGACGATTGATGATCATAGAACTGGATTGTGCTGCCGATTGGACCGACGATGCTATGGGAGCGAGCCATGAAGGGCCATGCGCGAAACGCCTACGCGGGCAGCAGGAGACTCTGAGAGGGACTCGATCCTCAGAGTGCTTCGCAACGCGGAGGCGGAGGATCCCATGCGTCTGCGCGGGGACAAATCGTCCCCACGCCAACGGTCATTTCCGATCGCTCGGATTGTTCGCCTTGTGCGCCGACGCGAGCTGCTCCGCCGTCAGTTTGCTCGCGTCGCCTGCAGGCTGATCGGGCGCGAGCTTGGTCGAGGGAGCGGGTTCCCCACAAGCAGCGAGGATTCCACCGCAGACGACGGCGAGAAAGAGAACCAGAAGTCGTCTCATCGTTCAGTAATTATGGTCGTACCACTTGCCCCACGCGCGGGTCAGCTCGTTGTCCAACTCGACACCGTTCGCCCGGAAGTTGGACGTCTCGCAGTTTCCAGAGGCGGAGAAGCTCGGCTGGTTGACCGTGAGTTTCTTGTACGGCACCTTCTTCGCATGCCCGTCGCCGTACGCCGAAATGATGCCATCTCCGTGGTACTTGACCGCCGCCCTGGCACACTGGTTGTACCAGTCATCGCCTCTCCCGTTCGGGGTGTTGGCCAGGGAGGGGCACGAACACCGGATGCCGTCGAACCAATGCTGCGAGAGCAGGTTCGTGTCCGCGGGCGGAGGCGGCACGACTTGGTCCTCGCCGTAGGTGAAGGCGATACGCTCGGCGATCGCCGGGAAGTTCGTCTGAGTGCGGATCACGTCGCCGTAGCCGTTCGCGTAGGCGTAGGCGTTGATCGCCATGTGGGTCTCCCAGCCCCAGTAGGCTCGAGGCGTCGTGTTCCAGGGTTGGGGGCCTACGACCACGTTCCCTTTAGTGCGGGCGGGATCGAACGCGATGTCCGCGTTTTTGGTGTAGGGATACATGAGGATGGGCCACCCCGCGTAAATGTTGCCCTGTTCCTCGCGGGGCATGACGAGGTCGTCCTGGTCCCCGGAGTACATGAGGCCACCCAAGGCGATCTGCTTGGTGTTCGAGAGGGCCGAGGCGTCCTTCGCGGCACGCTTGGCCTGGGCGAAAACGGGGAAGAGGATGGCGGCGAGGATCGCGATGATGGCGATGACGACGAGGAGCTCGATGAG
>CAXTOO010000187.1:0-4412 GCA_964245875.1 uncultured Fimbriimonas sp.
ACGCGCTGCTGATGCTGCTCTCGAAGGCGCTCACCCGCTCCGGCTGGGACGAGGCGGAGATCCAGGGACGCCGGGACGTGGGGCAAAAGTCGAGGAACGGCGGGCACGAGATCGCGTGCCTCGCCCTCCTCGGCCCGACCCCCGTTCGGATGATCGTGAAGGTGGCAAGGGACCCGGACGGCGTGAAGACCCGAATGCTGGACGAGCTCGCGGGGGCGGTGCTGAGGAGCTCCGCCGACCTCGGGCTGATCGTCACGCCCTACAAGGTTAGCGCTTCCGTGGCCGCGAGGCAAGAGTCCTACTGCCCCGCCCGCGTGGTCGCGATGGACGGGAAGGCCCTCGCGGGGTTCATGCGACGTTCGGGCGTGGCCGTGCGCCCGGACGGCTCGCCGGACTACGCCTTCCTCTCCGAGCTGGAGACCGTCTCCGAGCGGCTGCTGGCGTTCATCGGGAAGGAGGCCGCGTGACGGACGACCGCTCGGTGGCCGCCGCGACGGAGCTCATGCGCCTGGGCGTGTCGAACGCCGGGATCGTGGACCTCCTCGCGCACCACCCCATCGAAACAATTGAGAAACAGCTGCGCCTCCTGCCGTCGCGCAAGGCGCGCAGGCCCGAGGCGTTCATCGTCCAGGCCATCCGCGCCGACTACTCCGCCCCTAACCCCCACCGCCATGCCAAGAGTAAAGCTGACCCTTCCCGGGAGCGGGACGCCGTGGACCAAGGTCCCGAACTTCCTCGTCGACACGCTGATGCCGAACCTGAGGGACACCGAGCTGCGGGTGCTGCTCGCCCTCGTGCGCGCCACGATGGGCTGGAACCGCGAGGGGCGCTCGGTCCCGATGACCTACCGCCGGCTGATCCTCCTCACGGGGCGTAGGAGCGAGGCGGTGGGCAAGGCCCTGGCGTCGCTCAGCGAGCGCGGACTTATCCACACCCCGGACGCGGGAGCGCGCCGCTTTCCGAAGCCCCGCGCCTCGGAAAGCGAAGGACAACAAACAAAGACAAGGTAAGTAAAGAAAACAGGCGCGCCCTCGGAGTTGTCCACCGCCCGAGGCGCGCGTAACAGACAGGGTGGGAGCGAAGCGGGGCGGGAAACTAAGGGGGCCGCGCCCCGCGGGCCGAATCGTCCTTCGGAGTCGAGGGAGCGACGAACGGGAAGTGAGGAGCGAGCGAGAGGACGGAGAACGAAGAGGGTTGAGTTCGGAAACGGGCGTCTCAGGTTCCCCGACCCCGACCAGGGCTGGCCGGGGCGCTGGCCGGGGTCGCTGGCCGACCCGCTGGCCCTGGAATCCGCCGGAAGGCGCGTCCCCGACGTGCCGGAACTACCTGCCGCCCGCGACCGGGAGGAAGACGGTGAACGTGCTTCCCGCGCCCTCCTCGCTCCTGACCTCGATCTTCCCGCCCATCCTGTCCACCATCTGCTTCGTAACGTACAGCCCCAGCCCCGTGCCGGGGATCGACTCCGTCTTCTCCGTCCGCACCCGGTAGAACTTCTCGAAAAGGCGCGCCCTCGCGTCCTCCGCCATGCCGAGGCCGGTGTCCCTCACGTCCACGCGGACGAAGCCGCCCTCAGCGTTGGCCGCGACCTCCACCGACCCGGCGGGCGTGTACTTCACCGCGTTGCCCACGAGATTCGTCAGCACCTCAGCGAGCCGCGCTGGGTCGGCCACCGCCATAGGAAGGTCGGGCGTCGGTGCGAAGCGGATCGCCAGTCCCTTCGTCCGCGCGCCGGGGGCTACGCCGTCGACGGCATCCTGCACCAGAGGGTTGACGCCGACCGGCCTCGGCTCGACCCTTACCGTCCCCGACTCCAGCCGGGCGACGGACAGCAGGTCCTTCACCAGCGCGGCGAGTCGGTTCGCGGAGCCGTACGCCTTGCCGAGGTACCCGCGCGCCTTGTCGTCCACCTCCCCGAGGTTCTCGTCCAGCACCATCGAGAGGTAGCCCTGCACGCCCGCGATGGGCGTGAGCAGCTCGTGGGCGGCGATGGACACGAACTCGGTCTTGGTCCGGTCGCCCTCGTAGTAGGACGCCTTCTGGACCGCGGCCACGGCGGCGGACCGCACGAGCCCGAGGTAGGAGAGGTCCTGGCGCGAGAGCCGCCCGCCCGCCTTCTTGCGCCCGACGAGGATCAGGCCGAGGGCGCCCCCGTCCGCGAAGAGCGGAACGGCGGCCTCCGCGCCCAGCGACTCCATGCGCGAGGCGAGGTCGGCCCCGAGTCCCCCCGCCTCCCACGCGGCGATCAGCTCCGGCAGCTCGGCGACGGGCGCCTCCTTGCCGAAGTGCCGCGCCTTGGACCCGAGCTCGGTCAGGGCGGCCTCGTCGGCGGCCCGGTAGCCGTACCGCCTGAGCGACCTCACCTCGGCGTCAGCTTCCGGCGGCCCGTCCAGGGCGAGGGCGGCGATACGGTCCGGTCGCAGCGTCTCCCGCACGCTCCCGAGCACCGCCTCCAGTGCGTCGTCCAGGGACGCGGTCCCGGCGAGCCGCTCGCCCAGGCGCGCGGCGGCGGCCTGGGCCGCGTAGTCGCCCTGGTAGAGCCAGCGGTCGGTCCGCTTACCGACCCACCGGCGGATCGGCTCGGACGCGAGCCCGACCGCGACCACCGCCGCGACGTTGAAGGCGAGCGCCTGCGCCGGGATTCGCGCCCCGGAGAACGCCTGCGCCGCGAGCAGCGCCAGCGCGCCGTAGAGTCCGGTCAGCGCGCCGACGAGCGCGGCGAACACGACGGTGCGCCCCACGACAACCCGCACGTCGAGGAGGCCCCTCGCGGTGACGGCATAGCCCAGCGCCGCGATGAGCAGCACGACCGAGAGCGCCCCGGCCTCCTGGTACGCGAAGATCCCGAACGCGAGGGGCAGCGCAACGTTCGTGGCGATGACGACCGCGGCCATCGCGAGGAAGCCCGCGAGCACGAGCCGGTACTGGTCCCGCCGCTCGGCGGATGCGCCCCGCGTCGCCCGGACGAGCGCCCACCCCGCCGAGAGGACGCACGCCGCGATCTGGGCGGCGAACAGGAGGAAGAGCGGACCGAAGACGGTAACGGGTCCGTCTTGAGCCCGATACTCGCGAACAGACACGAGCGGCGTGAGAAAGGTGAGCGCCGCGAGCGCGACCGTGCCCGCCAGAGCGATGCGGCGGCGCTTCTCGGGATTGCCGACGAGATCTCTCGCGAAGAGGTACCCATAGGCTACGGAGAGCGAGATCGCGGCGAAGTTCGCGCGGCCCACGAGGGTGAGCGCCCGCCCGTCGCCGACCCGGTAGTACAGGAAGAGGCTGGCGAGCCACAGCGCCATGAGGAGCGTGAAGGCCGCGAAGGCCGCGAAGTCGCGGTGCGTCCGGCTCGCGCGGTCCTGACGCAGGGCCAGCGCGCCGAGGAGAAGGAGGAGCGCGGCGCAGAGCCCGTAGGCGAGCGCCCAGGCGCTCAGCACGGGAGAGGGTTGGAGTGGGTCATGCCTCCACTCTAGGGCAAGCGCGCCCGCCGATAAAGGGCCCCTCTCAGTCCCGGTACGCCCGCTCCAGGACGAACGCGAGCGAGGGCGCGGCGCGGACCTTCGCGGCGACCGCCTCCGCGACGGCGGCGACCCCGATCCGGCACGGGAGGCAGGGCTCGCCCCAGTGCCCGCGCTCCGGCCCCGCGGGCTCGGGGCACCATCCGAGACGCGCGTATAGCCGCAGGTTGCGGGGCGGCACGGCGGCGAGCAGGTCCGTGATCCCAGACCGCGCGCAATGCCGCCACGCCTCCGCGCAGAGGGTCCAGAGAAGGCCCGGCGTCGCGCGGAACCCGGGAAGGAGGGCGAGCAGGACGAGCTCGGCCGGGCTTCCGAGCATCGCGTCGGCCAGCTCGGGCCACGTGCCGAAGATCGGGAGCCTCCCGTTCCCGTCCGGGAGGCGCAGCTCGACTCCCCCGGCCAGCCGTCCGTCAAGGAACGCGCCGACGAGGATGGAAGCGTCGGAACCGCCGCCGAGGTCGCCGCCGGGCGTCCAGCCGCGCTCGTCGGCGACCTCGGCGAACGCGGCCCGGAGCGCCTCGCGTTCGTCGTCCCTTCCAATGAGTCGCGCGGAGACGCCGGACGCCGCGGGGGCCACGTCCATAGTTCCTACCGGCCTCCGGCGGCGGCGAGCCCCGGCGCGTCGCGGAGGAACCGGTGGCCGACCGACGCCTCCCACTCGGGCGGCGACATGCGCGCGAGGGCGTCCGGACCCTCGTCGGGGACCGCTAGGCGCGCGAGCTGGATATAAGGTGCCGCGGCGAGGGCGCAGCCGACGCTCCCCTCGGGCACGCGGCACGCGCGGACGGCGACGTACACGCGCCCGTACCGCACGCGCAGGTTCTCCCCGACGAGGGCGGCGGAGTCGAGCAGCGCGCCCGCGAGCCGTCGCCTCTGGACCTCGACGTCCGCTTCCGGATCGAG
>CAXTOO010000187.1:4422-5249 GCA_964245875.1 uncultured Fimbriimonas sp.
GCCTCCTCGCCAACGTGGGCGTCGAGGACGCCCACGTCCTCCATGAAGAGGTCGGCGTCGCGCTCCCGGTCCTCGGGCAGGCCGATCGCGACGGCGGCGTACATGAGGCCCGGCCCCTCGAGCCACGCCTCCTTGTACGCGCACAGCACGTGCGCGCCGGGACGGATGGGGAAGCGCCTGTCGTCGACCGTGCCGAGGAGCGCGCGGGTGGCCTCGAACAGGGGCTCCGCGTCCAAGGCCTCCCGCCGATCCGGGGCGAGTGCTGAGGCGGCGGGAGGGAAGGGAAGCGCGTCGTGTCCCAGGAGCAGGCCCTGCGGCCCGCAGAACGACGAGACCCGCACCATGTTCGTCTGCGTCACGTTCGCCCCGGAGGCCTCCGCGCGATCGAAGGCCACGATCCGGGAGAGCGAGCCGGACGCGAGCACGGGCGAGACGCCGAAGGCGAGGAGCGGCGCGGCGACGTAGGCCGACCCGGGCCGCATCTCCGCCGCCGAGCAGTGGTGCTCCAAAGGCCCGGCGCACCGCCCAAGGGTCCCCGCCGGCTTGTCCCCCCTCAAGGCTGGCCACCGACTTCCCGTCCGGCAGGGCGGGGCGCAAGGGCGGCGGGAAGGAAAGGCGAGGAGGATTTGGAGGGCACGAGAAACCTTCCCTCATCTTACTGCGCTACGAAATGTTTCTCACTTAGAAACGACCTTAATCGCAGACTTTCGCTCAAGTGGGAGCCGCAAGTAGGCCGGAGTACGAGAGGCTTGGGCTGGTCATCCGAGGGGCGCGTGAGGAGATCGGCCTCACCCAGAGGGCGCTCGCCCGCCAAGTCCGCCGGACGG
>CAXTOO010000187.1:5259-8353 GCA_964245875.1 uncultured Fimbriimonas sp.
ATGGTGGAGCTGCACGACATCGCGAGGGCGCTCCGCGTGGATCTGGCCGAGCTGGCCCGCCGATTCGAGCGGTCACTCGAAGAGCGGGACTGACCGCCGCGCGGGCGGCATCGGAACAACGGGACAGAGTTCGGAGCCGATCCTCGGATTCCCTGGCCGGACGCGGTCGGCCAAATCGGGTTCCCCGTCGCGCGGCGCTCCGCCTACGGCCTCGGCCTGGTAAGCCGCGCGATCTCGGTCTGCGCGAGGCGTCCCAGGTAAGTGAAGGAGTCGCGCTCGCACAGCTCGGCCATCCTCCGGAGCGTCCGCAGCGCCTCCTCGGTCTCGCCGTTCGCGGCTAGGAGCCTCGCCTTCAGGTGGCCGAGCTCCAGCCGGGCGGGGAGGCTAGGACCCGCCGCCTCTAGGGCGGATTCCAGGGACCGCTCCGCCTCCGCCGTCTCCCCGAGGCCGAGGCGGACCATGGTCTCAAGCTGGAGCGCGCGCGCCGCCCCCTTGGACGTCGCGGCCATGCGGCGGCGGCGCTCGGCGAGGGAAGAGAGGTGCCCTCGCAGTTCCGCGTCCCGCCTCTTGCCCGACTCGTGGAGCCGCACGGCGTCCGCTACGTCTTCGGATTCCAAAAGCTCCGCCGCGAACGCCGCGGCGGCGAGCCAGATCCCTTCCGCAGGTCCCGCCCGCCTCAGGCGCTCCCGCGCGGCAGCGCGCTCGGCCTGGACCTGGTCCGGGGTGAAGAGCGTCGTCCGGCGCATCGCGCGGGCGCTCGCGGCGAACGCGGCGGCGACCATCCCCGGCCGCCCCTCGGCCTCGCCCCATTCCCTCATGCCGTTCGCGACCTCCATCGCGTCGCCCGGCAGGTCGAGGCGGAAGCAGGCCCGCAGCGCGACCAGCGAGAGCGTCCACCGTTCCGCGTCGACATGCGTGGCAGAGAGGCCGGACTTCGCCAGGGCCAGGGCCTCCGCCGGGCGGTTCTGGAGGTAGAGCCGCGCGGCGCGTTCGGGAAGGGGCCGGTCCGGCTCGGTCTCCCCCGCCGCTTCCAGGGAACGCCCGGCATGGGCGGCGAGGATCGCCTTGCGGAGGGTCTCCGATCCGATGGGCCGTAGGAAGCGCTCCAGCGTCTCCTGCTCGAACCGCTGCTTCCCCGAGAAGTGCTGCGAGAGGGCGGACTCGCTGATGCCCATTCGCGGCGCGATGTCCACGTTGCGCGCCTTCCCGTGCTCCGCCTTGTGGGCGGCCCGCACCGCGCGCTCGAACGCGGACGACTCGCGCCTGGGCTTGCGCGTCTTGCGCCCCTCCTTTCCCGTTCCCTCTTCCATGGCGGGGATGTTACAGCGATCGGCGCGGCGGCGCGCCGTCCTCGTCCTCACGCCGCCTCACGAACGCCTCCAGCTGCCCGGCGGTGACCCGACGGCACCTGCCGACGCGGATCGTACCGACCTGACCCAGGTCGATCAGGCGGTAGAGGTGGGCGCGGGAGACGGACAGGAGCTCCGCGGCCTCTTGAACCGTGTACGCCATCTTGCGCTGCTGCGGGGTGCCGCCCATGGGCCAATGGTAAGGCCCTTCCGGGCCTTCTCGGAGGTGGCGGGACGGAAAGTTAAGGCCGGCCTTAACTTTTCCGGCAGCCGCTCGGCCGGGCGCGTTCACCGGCCCATTCTCGGTTCATGAGAGGCGCGGCGAGCCGGGGCGGGAGGCCCGTCCGGAAACACTGGATCGGGGTGGAGAAGGGATGGGAGTCGAAGGGCGGCCACCCCTTCGACCACCTGGTGTCGCTCGACGCGCACCGCCTCGCCACCCACGGCCTGATCATCGGCGCGACCGGCAGCGGCAAGACGAACCTCATCCACCACGTCGTCGCCGGAGAGGCCCTCGCCGGCAGGAGCATGGTCGTCCTCGACATGCGCGGCGACCTCGTGGCCGCCGTCCTCCGGATCCTGGCGGCCGCCGGGACCGACCCTCGGCTCGTCGAGGCGATCGACCTGCGCGAGAAGGACCGCCCGACCGGCTGGAACCCGCTGGGCGGCGAGGGCGAGTCCTACTTCGCCGCCCTGGGCGTGCTCGACGCGATCGAGGCGGAGCACAGGGAGCTCGGCGTCCAGCTCGCCGAGACGCTCCGGTACGCGCTGATGCTCCTCGCCGAGTGCGCGGAGCCCCTGACCCGCCTGGAATCGCTCTTCTACGACGGAGGGTTCCTCCGCTCGTGCGTCGAACGGTGCGTCTCGGAGAACGTCGCCGCCTTCTGGGAGCGGTTCGACGCGCTGTCGCCCGACCGCAGGCAGGCGCTCGCCATGCCGGTCGTGAACAAGGTCTCGATGCTCTTCGCGACCGAGGGGCTCCGCCGCACCTTCGGCCACCCGTCGCCCCTCGACCTCAGACGCCACCTCGACACGCCGGGATCGGTGCTGCTGGTCTCCCTCGCCTGCGACGAGCTTCACGCGGCCGGGCGCATGGCGGGCCGGATGCTCCTCGCGGCGATCTGGCGGGCGGTCTCCTCGCGCGTCGGCGTGCCGGAGTCGGCGCGCAACCGGGTCCTGCTCGTCGTCGACGAGTTCGAGAACTTCGCCGGGCGCGACTTCGAGTCGATCCTCGCGGAAGGGCGGCGGTTCGGGCTCAGCCTCCTGGCCTCGCACCAGACGCTCTCGCAGCTGAGCCCGCGAACGCGCTCCATCCTGCTCGGGAACGTCGGCGTGAAGGTCGCGTTCCGGCTGGGGCGCGAGGACTCCGCGACGATGAGCCGCGACATGGTCGGCGACCCCAAGGGGCTCGACCTCGCCTCCCTGCCCACGGGCGAGTGCGTGATGTGGACGCGCGACGGAAGGGTCCGGGGCGTCGAGGTGAACCGGCCCATCGTCCGGGGCGGGGGTCCGCTGACGCCGCGCGCGAAGGATCTCCTCCGGGCGGTCCGGGCCCGGTCGGGACCGACGTTCCTGATCCCGGAGCCCGCGACGAGGGCGACCCCCGAGCGCGAGCGCCCGGGGACGGCGAAGCGGGCGACCGTCCGAGAGCCCGCGAGCGAGAGCGGGCCGAAGGCGGGCGCGAAGACCGACCTGGAGGACTGGCTCTCGTGATCCGCCTGACCGAGCGGGACGTGCGGCTCCTG
>CAXTOO010000188.1:0-8275 GCA_964245875.1 uncultured Fimbriimonas sp.
GCTTCCAGTCGACGTCGACCAGGTCGTATTCGTGCCGGTCGCGCGCCTGCCGGGGGAGTTCCTGGGCGGAGGCGAGGCCCGCGAGGGCGAGCAGGACAAGTGGGGAGAGCCGCACGAGGGGTCCTTACGAGTGGAGGGGGCGCGACGTGCCTGCTCTCGGGCCGTTACTTGAAACGCTACTTGAAAGAAATCGTTTCAAGTCTCGTGTTTAGGTTCAAAACGCTCATCCCCTTCACGGCACTTGAAACGCCTACGGAATCATCCCGTTTTCAAACCACTTGTCAGAGCACTCCCGAAGGCCCGGGGGCACGTCCCGCGGTAGGTCGGCAGGCGACCCTCCTCGGCTCCAAGAGCATATTCGTACGCAAGGGTGGCTCCGCGCTCGAAGGGCTCGATGGTCTGAAGACCATCGCCACGAGCGGGGAACCATCTCGGACCCTACCGCCCGACCTCGACCAGCACCGCGTCGTTCTCTCGCATCGGGACCTCGAGGGCAAGCCGTCCGTCCCGCCCCGCCCGCACCCGGCGGACGCTCTCCGGCCTGCCCTCGAACGCCTTTCGGAGCTTCGCCATCGCGTCCTCGGGCCGCAGCGGTCCCTTCCCCTTGGGCGAGCCGAGGTCCAGGTAGGCGGTGTTGACGTCGTTCGTCGATAGCCCACGCGCGTCACGCGCACGTCGTGCTCGCCCGGTCGCAGGCTCTCGAAGGCGAGCGCAAGCGGCGCGACGGCGTGACCGGCGCCTTCCGATCGATCTCATCTTGCGCGGAAGCTCCTGGGGCCGCGGAAGGATCACGCCCCATTGCAGCGGTAGGGCGGTTTGGCACGCGACTTGCCCTGTAGGAATCCGTCGGGCGGCGGATGGTCGCCCGCGAGCTGCCCATGCGCACCGTCCCTCCAAGCCGGGTTCTCGGACCCGGTCGAGGGCGGGCTATCGAGCCAGGATCTCGACGCGGAGATCGGGGAAGCGGACGAAGCCGCCGTCGAAGGTGACCAGGGTGAGACCGGCCGCCTGGGCGAACGCGGCGAGGTAGGTGTCCGTGTTGACGCTCGCTCCATCGGGCAGGGCCGTGCAGAGACGGGCTCCACTCGCGCTCGATTCCCGGAGGCTCCTCCATGAAGACGAACCGCTCGTCCGCCGCGAGATCGGACCGGCAGGACCACGCCCCTGCCGGACCCAAAACGTGCTCCTCCATCACAGACCTCTGGGTTAGAAGCCTCAGCAGCCCCATTTGTACCACGCGGCAGATCGCGACCGATCCCCGGGCCTTCTTGCCGAAGGAGCCAAGCCCTTGCGGCTCGGGAATGGATGTGTCCGGAGAACGCGAGGGCCAGCGCCAGATTGACGTCCGGCATTGCCACCATCAGCCGGACGTCCCGCCCCGTCCCAGGTAGTCCTCCAGTTCGATCGCCTCGATCATCTCCTTCGTGATCTCCCGGGTTCCCGGCCGGTCGGACTTGATCAGCGGGAAATCGGCGCGGTAGCCCGTCGGCTCCGGTGGCGAGGGGACGCCTCGGTCCACCAGCCGCTCGACCAGCTGGGCGACGGGCAGGCCCTGCTGGGCCGCCGCGCGCTCCGCGCGCTCGAAGATCTCGTCCGAAAGCTCGACCGTCCGCATAGCCCCATTCTACGCCAGCCGGTTCGCCGCGCTGACCACCGCCCGCAGGGAGGCGAGGGTGGTGTTCGCGTCCAGCCCGGCACCGAACCGCTCGGTCTCGCCGCGGCGCAGGGCGACGTAGGCGGCCGCGCGGGCGTCGGCGCCGGTGCCGAGGGAGTGCTCGCGGAACGACACCAGCTCGAACGGCTCCGCCCCAGCGTCGTGGAGGATCCGCACGAAGGCCTCGATGGGGCCGTTGCCCTCGGCCTCCATCGTCCGCTCGTCGACGTCCACGCGGAGCCGCGCCCGCAGTCCGCCGGGCACGGTTTCCGCGTCCAGCAGTTCGAAGCGGCCGTTCGGCTCCAGGTACTCCGCCCGGAACGCCGCCCAGATCGCGTTGGGCTTGACCTCCTGCCCCGTGCGCTCGGCGATGGCCTGCACCACGCGCGCGAACTCTGGCTGCATCGCCTTGGGTAGCTCCAGCCCGTGCTCCAGGCGCAGCACCCAGGCCACGCCGCCCTTGCCGCTCTGGCTGTTCACACGGATGATCGCCTCGAAGGTCCGACCGATGTCGCGCGGGTCGACGGTGAGGTACGGCACCTCCCAATAGTCGCCGGAAAGGGCCTGCATCCCCTTGTTGATCGCGTCCTGGTGCGAGCCGCTGAACGCGGTGAACACCAGCTCGCCCGCGTAGGGGTGGCGCGGATGCACGGGGTTGTCGGTGAGGCGGTGGACGGTCTCGATGACCTCCGGGAGGTTGGAGAGATCGAGACCCGAGTCCAGGCCCTGGCTCGTCATGTTGAGCGCGAGGGTGACAAGGTCCACGTTGCCCGTGCGCTCCCCGTAGCCGAAGAGCGTGCCCTCGACCCGGTCGGCGCCCGCCAGCAGGGCCAGCTCCGACGCGGCGACGCCGGTGCCCCGGTCGTTGTGGGTGTGGACGCTGAGGGTGATCCGCTCTCGGTTCGGCAGGTTCCTCGACATCCACTCGATCTGGTCCGCGTACACGTTCGGCGTGCTCATCTCCACCGTCGAGGGCAGGTTCACGATCAAAGGACCGCCCCACGCCTCCATCACCGCCGCGCAGACGTCGCGCGCGAAGGGGAGCTCGGTTCCGGTGAAGCTTTCCGGGCTGTACTCCATCCGGATCTCGCCCTCCGCCTCGTCCGCCAGCGTACGGATGACCTTCGCGCCCTCGACGGCGAGGCCTAGGACCCCCGCCTCGTCCATCCCGAACACCACGCGCCGCTGGAGCGTGGAGGTCGAGTTGTAGAGGTGGACGATCGCCTTCGGCGCGCCCCTTATGGCGTCGAACGTGCGCCGGATGAGCGGCTCGCGGGCGGGAGTCAGGACCTGGATCGTGACGTCGCCAGGGATCAGACCCTTCTCGACCAGGGTCCGCACAAACGCGAACTCGGTCTCGCTCGCGCTCGGGAACGCCACCTCGATCTCCTTCAGGCCGAGCCGCACGAGCAGCCGGAACAGCTCCAGCTTCTCCTCCACGCCCATCGGCGACACGAGCGCCTGGTTGCCGTCCCGGAGGTCGACCGAGCACCAGGCGGGCGCGCGGTCGAGGGTCTTGCCGGGCCAGGTTCGGTCGGGGAGGTCGATGGGCGGGAACGGTCGGTACCGTCGCCAGGCTTCGGCGGGCATTGGCATCAGCGTACCGCCGTAGCCAAGCCCCCTCTCGTCGCCTCGGCGCCAGCCCCATCTCTACGAGGCTTCATCGTGCGATGAGAGGGGGTTGGGGGGAGCCGTGAGACTGCCGTCTCCACCCCCAGCCCCTCCTCATCGCCCGCTGGAACCTGCGCGAAAGATCGAGAATCGTGTCCCGCGGCGACGAGGAGGGGAGTAGGCTCTCGTCATGCCCACCCTCTTCACGAAGATCGTCAACCGCGAGATTCCCGGCGAAATCGTGTACGAGGACGATCGCGTGGTCGCCTTCCGCGACATCGAGGCCAAGGCTCCGGTCCACATCGTGATCGTCACCCGCGCCGAGATCACCGGTCTTGCCGCCCTGCCCGAAGAGGGCGACCACCTCGGCATCCTCAACGCGGCGAAGAAGATCGCCGAGCAGGAGGGGCTGGACGGCGGCTACCGGCTCGTCATCAACCAGGGCGAGGACGCGGGGCAGTCGGTGCCGCACCTGCACGCGCACCTCCTGGGCGGTCGGAAGCTCGCTTGGCCGCCGGGTTAGGGCGGCCTTTTGGGGCGTCCCAAGACGCTGTCGCATGACGTTGCCAGCTAACATTCGACCTTCCATTTGCTATCAAAACAGCCCCTCTTCGAACCTACGGGCGGTGGGTGGGTCCTCGATTCGAGAATTTTTGTTCAGATTGGATTCCTTCGAACTATCGGTCGTCAGGCCTCCTCGTTCACGATGCCCGGCACGGGCGATTTCGTCAACCGGGGTATGGGGCTACTTTCTACTCACGGTCCCCATCGTAGACGCTCCGTTCTGGGTTCTCGCAAAGGCGCAAAGACGCAAAGACGCAAAGACGTGGGCGACGAGTCCGGGCCGAGCTGCGGGCGGGGGTCTCTCGCAGGGCAAGCCCTGCCGCTACAAGGGGCCAGTCCATTTCTCTACGAGCGCGGATCGTGATCGTCGAGGAGTCGTTGGAACGCCTCGCAGGTCCCCGCGCGGTCGATGAGTTCCGGGCTGGCGGCGGCCATCTTGTCGAGCAAGACCCAAAGCTCCTGCCGCCCGAAGTAGCGCGGGTTTAGCGAGACGCGCCGCTCACGACCTTTCACCACCCCCGCCACCACCCCGACCTGCTCCAGGGAATCGAGCGTCTTCTGGACGTTCGAGACGCTGGTGCCCAGCAGGCGCGAGAGTTCGGCGGCCTAGATCTCCTCGATGATCGAGAGGAGGAGAAGGATGTTCGTCCGATTCTTCGTGCCGAACAGGCCGAAGTTGGAAGTCAGCGCCATCACGCACTTCTAGCTCCAAAAGAGGTGATTACGCCTCTTTTGGAGGCGAATGATGTTGATTCTAAAGGAGGAAGGTTCATGCTTTGTCCGGCCTTTGCGGCCCGCGATCCGGGCGCGGGCACGAGTGAATCCCCCTACTGCTGGAAACCGACTCATCGAGGTCGACGCACCATTCATAGGCTCCGGGCGACATGAGCACAAGCGCCCGCTCGAAGGCTTGCCACGTTTCCCACGAAAACCGCCGAAAACCGTAGCCACCCGCTCGATACGCCCGTCGGTGGACCGACCAGACGACCGGCAACGCCGCGAGCATCAATCCGCGCTGCGTGGCACGGCGTAGCGCGGTCAACACCCGGCCGCGACCCCGCGCGAGAAGGGCAAGCCGCTCAGCCTGGAATCGGACGTGGGCCTCCTCGTCCGCGAGGATTCTCTCGCACAGCGCGCGCAACACGGGCGAAGCCGTCGCCTCTCGCAGCGCTGCGTAGTAGACCTGCGCCACCACCTCCGCGGTGACAAGCACCGCGATCGACGTTTCAAGACCTGCCGATCTCCTTAGAAAGCGAAATGCCGAGTCCGACGCGGCGTTGCGGATGCGCGGAATGCCCTCTGCGTCCATGAACCGCCCCAAGTCGCGCGCGTGTCGCCCCTCTTCAGCGATGAAGAGGCGAATGGCCTGGAGGTAGTCCGGATCGTCGTGCTCCGACGACCAAAGACGGGCGCGATCGACGAGGTGACGCCCTTCGGAGCTCTCCCCGAGTTGGAAGCCTTGCATCGACGCGGCGATGGCCTCGCGCTCGGCCATGGCCAAGCCCTCGTCCTGGCCATGGCCATGGCCATGGCCCCAGGGTATCGCGTCGGAAACGTCCGCGTTCCGACCGTAGTGCTCCACCCACTCTCCCGAGGTCCAAGCGCGCATCACGGCAAGTACAACCGGCGAGGCGCGAGGCGGTTCCGCGCCCGGCCAAAGGTCCCAGGGGTACAACCCTATCCAAGATGGGCAAGCACTTCCCCGCCTTCAAGGCCTACGACATCCGCGGCGTCGTCCCCACCGAGCTGGGGCCGGAACTGGCCTACAAGGTGGGCCGCGCCTACGCCGACGTGATCGAGTGCCAGACGGTGTGCGTCGGCTACGACATCCGGCTCTCGGGGCCGGAGATCTACGAGGCGTTCGCCAAGGGGCTCAACGACGCGGGGGTCGACGTGGTCCACCTCGGCATGATCGGCAGCGAGATGGTGTACTTCGCCACCGCGTTCTACGGCTTCGACGGCGGCTGCATGATCACCGCCAGCCACAACCCCGCCGAGTACAACGGCCTGAAGTTCGTGCGCAAGGAGAGCCGCCCCATCTCCGGCGACACCGGCCTCGACGACATCGAGGAGGCCGCCTTCCGGGGCGAGTGGAAGCGGTCGGGACAAGGGTCCCGAAGGGACCTTGACCCCTACGAAGACTTCGTCCGGCACCTGCTCTCCATCGTTCCCGCGGAAGACCTGAAGCCTCTCAAGGTCCTCTGCGACGCGGGCAACGGCGCGGCGGGCCTCGCGCTGGAGAAGCTCCTGCCGCACCTGCCGCTGGAGGTCACGAGGCGGCTCTTCGAGCCCGACGGCCACTTCCCGAATGGCGTCCCGAATCCGATCCTCGAGGAGCAGCGCGCCGGGGCGGAAGAGGTGATCAAGAAGGCGGGCGACCTCGACTTCGGCGTCGCGTGGGACGGCGACTACGACCGTTGCTTCTTCCTCGACGGACGCGGCAACTTCATCGAGGGCTACTACATCGTCGGCCTCCTCGCCCAGGCCCTGCTCCACGACGACGGGAAGCAGCGCATCGTCTACGACCCGCGCCTCACCTGGAACACGATCGACATCGTGGAGAAGATGGGCGGCGAGCCGGTGATCTGCAAGTCGGGCCACGCCTTCATCAAGGAGAAGATGCGCGCGGTCGACGCGATCTACGGCGGCGAGATGAGCGCGCACCACTACTTCAAGTCGCACTGGTACTGCGACTCGGGCATGATCCCGTTCCTCCACATCGCTCGCCTCGTCTCGAAGACCGGCCGCACCCTCGCCGACCTCGTGGACGAGATGATCTCGAACTACCCGTGCTCGGGCGAGGTCAACTCGAAGGTCGCCGACGTGCCCGCGACCATCGCGAAGATCGAGAAGGAGTATGGTCCGCAGGGAAAGGTTGACCAGATCGACGGCCTGAGCGTCGAGTTCCCCGAGTGGCGCTTCAACCTGCGCGGCTCGAACACCGAGCCGCTGATTCGGCTGAACGTCGAGTCTCGCGGCGACCGCGCGCTCATGGAGGCGAAGACGAAGGAGCTGCTGGACAAGATCCGGGGGTGAGAGGGGATTGGGTGGTGTCCGGAGATGGTTCCCCCTGGAGCCGCGGCGCGGAACCTTGCCTTCTCCAAGCCTGCATCGTGAGCGGAAGGGTGGCTCCGCGCTCAAGCCATCAAGAGCCAAATGCCCGCGCCGCGGCTTTAAGGGAACCCTCTCCGGAGGCGTTTTCACGACGCTATCATGCAAGAAAATCTCAATGCGCGTCCCTAAACCGAGAGACCTGCACATTTCCGCCTCAGGCAGGCCACACAACCCTGCTGGTTCGGGCTACAATCGGTGAGTCCGCTTCCTCGGAAGGACCCCATGCGTCCTTTCCCTGCAGGCGGACGCGCCGGCCAGGAAGGCCGACGACCCTCTGGAGCAGCATGCGACCCGAATCCCTCTTCGAGAACCCCGCCACCATCAAGGTCATCGGCATTGGCGGCGCAGGACAGAACGCCGTCAACCGGATGATCCGCGAGGGCGTGCAAGGCGTCCAGTTCATCGCGATGAACACCGACGCCCAAGCCCTCGCGGGCAGCGAGGCGACCCACCGCATCCAGATCGGTGAGGTCCTCACCAAGGGTCTTGGCGCGGGGGGCAACCCCGACGTCGGCGAGCACGCCGCCAAGGAAAGCGAGAAGACGATCTCCGCCGAGCTCGAGGGCGCGGACATGGTCTTCATCACCGCCGGCATGGGAGGCGGCACCGGCACGGGCGCCGCGCCCCTCGTGGCCGACATGGCCCGCCGGATGGGCATCCTCACCGTGGGCGTGGTCACCAAGCCCTTCGGGTTCGAAGGCCCCAAGCGCCGACGCCTCGCCGACGCGGGCGCACAGCGCCTGAAGGAGCACGTCGACACCCTCATCACCGTCCCCAACGACCGCCTGCTCACCGTCGTCGAGAAGAAGACCACCATGCAGCAGGCCTTCGCCGCCGCCGACGACGTGCTGCGCCAGGGCGTCCAGGGCATCTCCGACATCATCATGCTGCCCGGCATCATCAACGTCGACTTCGCGGACGTGCGGAGCGTGATGAGCAACGCGGGCGTCGCCCTCATGGGCCTCGGGCGCGGCGTCGGCGACCAGCGCGCCAAGATGGCCGCCCAGCACGCCGCCACCTCGCCCCTCCTCGAGACCAGCATCCAGGGCGCGAAGCGGCTCCTCGTCAACGTCACCGCCGGTCCCGACTTCTCCCTCGGCGAGGCGCACGAGGCGATGGAGTACATCCTCCAGTTCACCGACGCGGAGGACGCCGACATCATCATGGGCCACGTGATGCGCGAGCACCCCGACGGCGAGGTGCAGGTCACGCTCCTTGCCGCGGGCATGGACGCCGACTCGCCCACCCATCGCACGGAGCGCGAGAACGCCGAGGTGTTCGACCGCCCGATCACCCACGTCTCGACCTACCGGACCCCCGATCCGGTCGTCG
>CAXTOO010000189.1:0-8247 GCA_964245875.1 uncultured Fimbriimonas sp.
GTTTCCTCCCGCTCACCTCCGGTGGATGCTGGAGGTGAGCCGGAAGAGCCCTGGAGATTCGCTTGTCGCACACCGATGCAAGACGCATGGCATCGCTTTCCGGCGGCATCCTTGGGCTCCGAATGAGGGGCAAGAGCGGCGACCTCGTGTTCGTCGACGTGGACGGGGAGACGCGGGTGCGGCGGCGCGTGGTGCCCCACAACCCGCAGACGCCCGCCCAGCAGGCGAACCGGGCCGTCCAGACGCGGGCGACCCAGGCGTGGTCGCTCCTCCCCGCGGAGGCCCGCGCCCGGTGGTCCGCGTGGGCGCTCGCGCAGGGCGGCAAGGGGCAGACGACGTTCGTGTCGCTCTACGGAAAGATGCTCCGGGTGGACGGGCAGGCCCCTGCCCCGGCCTCCCCGCCCGCGAGGCCCTTCTTTGGCGACGCGGCCCTCGTCTCGGCGGCGGTCCCTTCCCCCCGGCGTCGTCCGGTTCTCGGCGTCGGTCCCCAACCGCCCCGGCGTGGTCACGGAGCTTCTCGTCCAGCCGCTCCTCTCCGCCGCGCGGCGCACGTACCGGGACAAGTTTCGCCACGCCGCGTACGTCGCGTTCGTCCCCGGTGGATTGGCGAAGGACGTGCCCTGCCCGCCGGGCGTCGTCGCGCTCGCCTACCGCTTCGTGGACGCCGCCACGGGCCAGCAGACGGAGATCGTGGATCTTGGGATCGTGCGGGTGGGGTGACGCTCTCGCCTCTTCCCGCCGGGGCGGGAAAGCGGACGAGAGCAGGGTATAATCCGCGCCAACCAGGACGGCGCGCGGACCCTTCCTACCCGACCGCATAACGCACGGTTCCCCGCCCTGGTCTAAAATCAGCAACGAGCCCCTGCAACATGAGCAGCCAGAAATTCGGCCGCGGTCGCCGCGACCGCCGCCCCAGCCAAGATTCTTCCCCCTCGTCCAACGGGCACGCCCCGCGCCGTCCCCAGACCCTTTCGGAGGAGATCGTCGTCAACGTCTCCAACCGCGAGACCCGCATCGCCCTCCTGGAGGACGGCAAGCTCACCGAGTATCGGGTGGAGCGCGAGGAGCGGGTCGTCGGATCGATCTTCAAGGGGATCGTGATGAACGTGCTGCCGGGCATGGACGCGGCGTTCGTGGACATCGGGCTGGAGCGCAACGCGTACCTCTCCTTGACCGACGTGATGCCCGACGAGGGCGCGGACAACTCGCCCTCCGCGATGCGCCGCACGGAGCTGAGGCGGCGCAAGATCAAGGATCTCCTCCGCCCTGGCCAGCAGGTCATGGTGCAGGTCACCAAGGGACCGCGCGGCACCAAGGGCGCACGGGTCTCGACGCGGATCGCGCTTCCGGGCCGGAGCGTGGTGCTGATGCCCGAGGCGAACAACGTGGGCGTCTCTCGCAAGATCGAGGACCGTTCCGAAAGGGATCGGTTGAAGCGGATCGGCGAGCGCATCCAGCCCGACGGCTTCGGCGTGATCATGCGGACCGAGTGCGAGGGGCGCACCGAGGCCGACCTCAAGGCCGACGTGGACTACCTCGTCGGCCTCTGGGACGACGTCCTCAAGAGCGCGAAGAAGCTGCGCGCGCCCGTGATCGTCCACAAGGACACTTCCCTGCTTTTCCGCACCCTGCGCGATCTTTTCGGCGAGACCTTCAGCCGGATGACGATCGACGATCCCGAGGAGTACGAGAAGGTCCACCTCGTCGCGGGCATAGTGTCGCCCCACCTGAAGGACCGGATCCAGCTGTACGACCAGGACGAGCCGATCTTCGACCACTACGGCGTCGAGAAGGAGCTCGACCGGCTGATGAACCACAAGGTGCCCCTGAAGTCGGGCGGCTCCCTGGTGATCGACGAGATGGAGGCCCTGACCGCCATCGACGTGAACACCGGCAAGCAGGTCGGCTCGATCAACCTGGAGGACACCGTCCTCAAGGCGAACATCGAGGCCTGCGACGAGATCCTGCGGCAGCTTCGGCTGCGCGACATGGGCGGCATAATCGTGTGCGACTTTATCGACATGGAGAACGAGTCGGCGCGCAAGCAGGTGCTCGACCGCTTCTCCGCGGGGCTGGAGAAGGACCGGGCGCGGACGCGGGTCGGTCGGGTTTCGTCCTTGGGCCTCGTCGAGGTCACGCGCAAGCGGACGGGCGAGTCGGTCACGCAGGAGCTGACGGAGATCTGCCCGATGTGCGCCGGGGTGGGGCGCATCCCCTCGAAGGAGACGGTGTCGCTCTGGATCGAGCGCGACATGTGGCGCAAGGAGAACGAGCCGGGCGACGCGTTCCTCATCGCGTGCAATCCGGCGGTGGTCGAGGCGCTCATCGGTTCGGACGGCGAGAACGTGGAGCTTCTGGAGCACGAGATGCGGCGCGGGATCTTTATCCGCGCGGACTTCGACATGCAACACGAGGAGTACGAGATCCACTCGGGAACGATCGAGGAGTTCGAACGCGACCAGATGGGCTACCGCCGCGCGCAGGTGCTGGAAGTCAGCGTCCGCCGCTCGGCGGACGAGAACGCGACCAAGACGATCGGCTGGACCGACGGCGGCTACTACATCGAGCTGATCGACGGCAAAGAGTTCGTCGGCGGGCGCGCGAAGGTCTCGTTGCAGGACATCCGGCGCTCGTTCGCGTTGGGCGACGTCATTCAGACCGGGCGTCGGTAGATCAAGATCTCCAAGCGCTGGAGAGTTCGGCGGTTCTCATCAGGACGACGATCCTAAGCCCTCTTCGGTCGCGGTCGCAATTGCGAAAGCATCTTGACCAAACCGTAGCCACAGCCGACAACGAGCAAACCCGACACACCTATGTCCATAGTGGATGCCCTAGTCGGCTTTGGAATGACCTTGGTCGTGTGTCCCTTCCTGTTGTTGCATCCGTCAAGCGCTTGGCGCGCGAAGGGGTGGTGCTGCGCGGGGTTCTCCTCGGAGTCGGGGACCGCGGGCATTGCGAGCAGTTCATTTGCGTATTTAATGACCGAATTACAATCGTCCC
The DNA here is from genome assembly GCA_964245875.1 of uncultured Fimbriimonas sp. Classification (GTDB taxonomy): domain Bacteria; phylum Armatimonadota; class Fimbriimonadia; order Fimbriimonadales; family Fimbriimonadaceae; genus Fimbriimonas. The sequence continues at coordinate 3,001 of CAXTOO010000189.1, forward strand.
TCGTGAATGCCTCGTCCATGGCGTCCGACAGGACACCCGCTCGGGAAAGCACGGGCTTCGGGAACTCGGCCAGCAAGGCTTGAAAGTCGACAGCGTTCAGCTTGCCTTTGTCGGCTCGCAACAGATCGCTTCGGAGCACGATCTCCTCGTCCCCCATCCCGAACTCATGGTGGTCAAGCTTGTACGCCGCCTTGGCGTTGGCCAAGTCCCGAAGATCGGCGGCGGTGTTGATCAGATTGCGCAGGTACACCCGCGCGTTCTCGCGCCAGTCCAGCGTGACGACCGGACCGACTGCGTGAGGGTCGGGCATGTAGTCGAGCTTGCCAGACCTCCCGAATCGGATCCATGCCTCGACCTCTTGGAGCACTTGGACGTTGGCAGACTTAGACTTGCTCTCCAAGAGTTGGGTGATGATCGCGGTCTTAGACTGTGCATAGTCCATTGGAATCTCGCGTGGATTTACCTCTGGGATTGCTTCGAATCGGTGCCATGCCGCCAATCGCTGTGCAAGTGGAGCGTGCATATCCGCGAGCACCATCGCGCGCTGGCTGGCCGCCCACTTAGGCGTGGACTTGAAGCGAGGATCGACCACGATGCCCCTGTGACGTATCGCTACGTCGAAAGCTCGGGCTGCCTGCGGGTACTCCGCGAGCCGCCAAAAGTCAGTCCCAAGATCGTACCAAGCCTTAAGGCAGAACGGGTCGGCCTTGTTGACTTTTCGAAGTGCCGATTCAAATTCCGCTGCCGCTTGCTTCTGCTCGGCAAGTGAACGCTCGGACGTCGCCCGTGAGTACTTCAGAATCAGCGACTCGGCAATGGTTCGCTGTGGCGGCTGTGGTGAGGCTGGAACCTGAGCATGGGTCGTAGCGACCGCAAGGGCACTCAGCCCGACGAGGACGCACTTGAAAGGTCGCATACTCATACAGACTCGCTAAACGCACTCACTCTGCTCACGAGTCGCTACCGCCCCCCGGAGCCGTAGTAACCGTGCAGACACACTTGTGCTGGGACAAGGTCGTCACCGGCGTTCCGGAACTCCCGTTTCCGTTTCCGTCTGCGGTGACAAAGCAATTTCCTGTCCAATCCGTGTTGCCGAAAAGCTTGTGCTCCGTCCAGGAGACCGCAATGCGTCGCTTATAGCCAGGCCCAGAAGCGATCTTTGCGTAGACGCTCTTCGACACGTGCAACGAGCTGTAAGGATTGATGTCCGCCGAGACGGTGACCTGATAAGTCTTTTTCTTGGAGCCGGAGATCTCGTAGCCTTGGGACTGGCTGCTGTGCGTCGTGAGCGTGCCCTCGTAGTCGACTGCGCCCTTGATACCCAGCGCGAGCTTGTTCGCGACGTCTAGGCCGCCCTCCATGTTGTAGGTGACCTTGACCGCCGTGTCTCGGTCGACGGTCGTTGAGACCGAGGCGGTCCCCTTGCCCGGATTGGAGCAGTTGTCGAAATACTCGTTAAAGATCACGTCCCGCTTCTTCGTGTACTTGATCTTCGGCTTCTTCTCCGAAACCGTCGTTTCTCCATAGGTACCGCAGTCGCCGGACGACAGATAGGCGTCATCCTGGCTGCATACCGCCCCAGGGCACCGGTAAGCGCCCGCGACTCCCGCGACCAATAGGAGCGCATTGACGAGCAGGCTCTTCACCAGTCCACCTCTCCTTCGGAAGAAAGGTCGGACGGTGCAGTGCAGCTCTCGCTCACGTCGTCGTAGCTCGTTCCAGACGAGCAGGTGATGGGCGGCGGGCAGGCGTCGTTGTCGTTGTCGGCCATCGCCCAGGCACCCAGGCCAAGCGCGGCTCCGATGGTGAGGATCAGCGTGAGATGTTTCACAGCACCGTGATGATAACACGGATCATGTGGATTCCGGGGGGGGGGCAAATTGCTGTTTGCAGCGCAATGATACGGGACTCGTCTGTAAGCACCTGTTGGACCGGGGGCACCGGCGGGCGACTCGTCCCTGCTGAGGCACGAGGCATATTGTCCTCACTTGACCCCCAGGCACCCTTCCCAGTACAATCTTTAGCAGACCCGGCCCGAGAGTGCTAAAACGCTCTCGACCTGGAGGACAAAAGACATATGGCAAGCATCAAGCCCCTCGGCGATAAGGTCGTCGTGAAGCTGACCGAAGCGGAAGAGAAGACGGCCTCCGGCATCTTCCTTCCCGACAGCGCGAAGAAGAAGCCCACGGAAGGCGAGGTCGTCGCCGTCGGCAACGGCCGTACCCTCGACTCCGGCGAGAAGAACACGCTGAGCGTCAAGGTCGGCGACCGCGTGCTCTTCAGCAAGTACGGCGGCAACGAAGTGACCATCGACGGCGAGGACCTCACGATCCTCGACGAAGATCAGGTCTACGCGATCCTGAGCTAGCGCGTTGTGGGTTGTTAGTGAGGAGGTTGTTGGCTTCATGCGGGTCGAGAGCTACGAAGACCTTGAGATCTGGCAAATGGGGATGGACCTCGTTGTCGGAGTTTACGGACTTACCGATGCGCTTCCCATCAAAGAACGCTTCAACCTCACAAGTCAGTTGAAAAGAGCCGCCGTATCGATCCCGAGCAATATCGCGGAAGGATGGGGCCGTGGACTAGGCGCTTCACAGACGCAGTTCATACGAATTGCTCGGGGATCGCTCTACGAAATCAGAACCCAGCTGGAGATCGTTCGAAGGCTTCGGCTCGCACCTGACGATGCCATCGACCCCTTACGAGACTCTTCTCTGACCCTCGGCAGAAAGCTGAACGCCTACCTGACAACCCTCGAACGCCAAGTCGTCCGCGAGGAGATCGCCGACTACGACCTCTCCGCCCCAACAACCAACTACCCCTAACCAAAAACCAAAATGCCCGCCAAGAACCTTCTCTACGATGAAAACGCCCGTCGCGCCCTCGAGCGCGGCGTCAACAAGGTCGCCGATGCGGTCAAGGTCACCCTCGGACCCAAGGGACGCAACGTCGTCCTCGACAAGAAGTGGGGCAGCCCCACGATCACCAAGGACGGCGTCACCGTCGCCAAGGAGATCGAGCTTGAGGATCCCTACGAGAACATGGGCGCCCAGCTCTGCAAAGAGGTCGCCTCCAAGACCAACGACGTGGCCGGCGACGGAACCACCACCGCCACCGTGCTCGCCCAGGCCATCGTGAACGAGGGCCTCCGCTACGTCGCCGCCGGTGGCAACCCCATCGCGGTCAAGCGCGGCATCGACAAGGCCGTCGAGGCCGTCATCGCCTCGATCAAGGCCATGTCCGAGCCGATCAAGGACAAGGAGCAGGTCGAGTTCGTCGCCACCATCTCCGGCAACGACGCGTCGATCGGCGCGCAGGTCGCCGAGGCGATGGACAAGGTCGGCAAGGACGGCGTCATCACCGTCGAAGAGTCCAAGGGCCGCGACACCCAGCTCGAAGTCGTCGAGGGCATGCAGTTCGACCGCGGCTACCTCTCGCCCTACTTCGTCACGGACCCCGAGCGCATGGAGGCGGTTCTCGAGAACCCCATCATCCTCATCCACGAGAAGAAGATCAGCAACGCCCAGGAGTTCCTGAAGTTCCTGGAGAAGGCCGCCGCCACGCGACGACCGATCCTGATCATCGCCGAGGACATCGAGGGCGACGCGCTCGCGACGATCGTCCTCAACAAGATCCGCGGCGTGCTCCAGATCGCCGCCGTCAAGGCACCGGGTTTCGGCGACCGCCGAAAGGCCATGCTTGAGGACCTCGCGATCCTCACCAAGGGCCAGTTCATCTCCGAGGACCTCGGCACCAAGCTCGAGAACGTGACCATCGACATGATGGGCACTGCCGAGCGCGTCGTCATCACCAAGGAAGAGACCACGGTCATCAAGGGCGCGGGCTCCAAGGAAGAGATCCTCGGCCGCATCTCGCTCATCAAGAACCAGATCGACAAGACCGACAGCAACTACGACAAGGAGAAGCTGCAGGAGCGACTGGCGAAGCTGAGCGGCGGCGTCGCCGTCATCAAGGTCGGCGCCTCCACCGAGACCGAACTCAAGGAGAAGAAGCACCGCTACGAGGACGCGCTCAGTGCCACCCGAGCGGCGGTCGAGGAGGGCATCGTCCCCGGCGGCGGCGTCACCCTGCTCCGCGCGGCGAACGAGCTGAACGTCGACGCCTACGAGGGCGACGAGAAGACCGGCGTCCTCATCGTGAAGCGCGCCCTGGAAGAGCCCCTGCGACAGATCGCCAAGAACGCGGGCCTCGAAGGCTCCGTCATCGTCGAGCGCGTCCGCGCCGCCGGCGGCAACATGGGCCTGAACGCGGTCACCGGCGAGATCGTGGACATGCTGTCCGCCGGCGTCGTCGACCCTGCGAAGGTCACCCGCTCGACCGTCCAGAACGCCGCCTCGATCGCGGGCCTCGTCCTCACCACCGAGACCCTCGTCGTCGAGAAGCCCCAGCCCAAGTCGGCCGCCCCTGCGGGCGCGCCCGGAATGGGCGGCATGGGCGACATGGACTACTAAGTCAAAACCCCTCCCTCTGGGGAGGGGCAGGGGTGGGGTAACTCGCTCCGAATATAGGTCTTATAGGACATATAAGTCTTATAAGACCTATAATGCTTTCGATGGACGAGAAGCTCATCCCCGCGCACGGCGGGTTCCGCGACCTCGCCGCCTACCAAATGGCGGAGATCGTCCACGACGCTACCGTCGCCTTCACCGGCCTCTACGTGAGCCGGTACTCGCGCACCGTAGACCAGATGGTCCAAGCCGTGCGGAGCGGCAAGCAGAACATCGCCGAGGGCAGCATGGCCTCTGGCACCTCCAAGAAGACTGAGCTGAAGCTCGTCGGCGTCGCCCGCGCCAGCCTCGAAGAGCTTCTCGTCGACTACACCGACTTCCTGCGTCAGAACGGCCACGAGCAATGGTCCAAGGACCACGAGAAAGCCGTCTTCATCCGAAAGCTCTCTTATAAGTCCAATAGGTCCTATCAGACCTACTCCTCCTATATCGAGGAGAAAGGACCGGCGAACGCCGCCAACGCCATCGTCTGCATCGTCCACCAGACCAACTTCCTCCTCGACCGCCTCCTCCGCCAGTTGGAGCAAGCCTTCAAGGACGAGGGCGGTTTCACCGAGCGCCTCTACCGCGTCCGATCCGCCTCACGAACCCGATCAGCCACCGAATAGCTCGTCTTATAGGTCTGATCCGTCTCATGTATCCTATTTAGAGCGTCTCACAAAACTCCGGCTCCCCTCTCCCCTCCGGGGGAGAGGGGGGTCCGCCGGGGGATGCGCTC
>CAXTOO010000190.1:0-6603 GCA_964245875.1 uncultured Fimbriimonas sp.
GGCGTCGTTCGCGCCCTTGCAGGGCTACGAGGAGAGGTTCCAGGCGTCGCGGGAGGCGATCCTGCGGGCGGTGCCCGGGGACGTGAAGGTGCAGGAGGTGGATCGAGAGTTTCTGCCGAACTACGTGTTCGGGCCGCACGACCTCGTGGCGACGCTGGGGCCTGACGGGCTGGTGGTGAACGTGGCGAAGTACCTCTCGGGGCAGTCCATTGTGGCGTTCAACCCCGATCCTTCGCAGATCGATGGGGTGCTGGTGCCCTTCGAGGCGGAGCAGGCCGCGGCCTTGTTCCGACAGAGACAGTTCCGCCTGCGGCGGATGGCGATGGCACGGGTGGCGCTCGCGGACGGGCAGGAGATGCACGCGGTGAACGACTTCTTCATCGGGCAGCGGACGCACGTGTCGGCGCGGTACCGGCTGACGTTCGACGGTGCGGCGGAGGACCAGTCTTCGAGCGGGATCGTCGTGTCGACGGGCGCGGGGAGCACCGGCTGGTACCGCTCGCTCGTAACGGGGGCAGCGGGGCTGGCAGAGGTCGAGGTTCCGGACTACCGCTGGGACGCGGAGGCGGAGGAGCTGCGGTTCACGGTTCGCGAGCCTTTCGTGTCGCGGGCGTCGTCGGCGGGGATCGTGCGCGGCTCGCTGGTTCCGGGCGTCTCGCTGGAGATCGCGAGCGCGATGGCGCAAGGCGGGACGATCTTCTCGGACGGGGTGGAGGAGGACTTCCTGCCGTTCGACAGCGGCGCACTCGCAACGGTCACCTTGGCGGAGAGGCGGGTGAGCCTCGTGGCGGGCTAGGCCCTGGCGGAGGGCGTCATCAGGGTGTCGAGCTTCTGGTCGGCGTTGCGGAGGCGGTCGCTGAGGACGCGCGTGATGTTGCAGAGCAGGAAGAAGCCCAGGTGCCCATCGGCGACCATCTCCTCGCGGAGGTCAGAGGTCTTGATGGCGGCGACGCGGCAGTCCCCGAGGGCCACGACGCTCGCGGAGCGAGGACGGGCGTCCACGAGGCCCATCTCACCGACGACGGAGTTCGGGCCGACGTCGGCGAGATGCTCTCCATCGGCGGTCTGGACGGAAAGGCTGCCTTCCAGAACGATGTAGAGCTCGCCCCCCGACTCGCCTTGGCGGCAGAGCATTTCGCCCCCCGGCACCGTGCGCTCGGTCGCGATGCTGGCGACGCAGGCGAGCTGATCGGCGGTGAGTCCGGTCACGAGGTAGGTGTTCTGGATCGCTTTGGGGTCGAGCACGCGCGGGTTTTTCCTCTTCTTCTCGGCGACGATGCCGTAACGGCATGAAGATACCGGATAGGGGAGGGCTTAGACGCTAGTCTCCCGTATAGAAGTCTCTTGCAAAACCGAGAGTCCACTGGAAGGCCTCGATTCGCAGGCACGGAGGACTGCGCCGTTGCGCAGGGTTTAAGATGGGTCATCGATGCATGAAACCTGTTGAGGGGTTCGAGCCACCACGGCGACTCAAGCCCTGCGGCGGGAGATCACGACGTAGCGGCCTTGGAGGGCGTCCGAGCGGCGGACGAAGAACTCCGGCTCGTATCCGGCGGCGAGGTACTTGGCGGCGTAGTCCATGTCGGCGTCGTCGATCATGAGCTGCCCTCCGGAGGGAAGCTTCACGTAGCCTTTGCCTTCGGGACGGCCCAGGTCGGTCCAGGTGACCCGGAGGGTCTCTTCGCGCGTCGTCTCCATGCTCGGTGCAGTAGGCTACCCGGCTGGGGCCGAAATGGGGCACAATGCGCTAAGCCACCATGGACATCCTCCGCCAGCTCGCCGACCTCGAGAAGATGATCGAAGATCCCCCGAGTTTCGGGCCGATCACCTGGGGGCTGAACCGGGAAGACATCGTGATGCAGATCTCCACCATCCGCGCCTCCCTGCCCCAAGAGCTGAAGAACGCGGCGAGCACGATGCGCGAGTCGGACCGCATCCTGGAGGAGGCGCGGGCCGACGCGACGGGCATCCTCGACACCGCTCGCAAGGAGGCCGAGCGCATCCAGGCCGAGGCGCGGGCCGAGTCGGAGCGGTTCATCGAGCAGGGACGGCTCCAGCAGGAGCGGATGGTGTCGGACAGCGAGATCCTGAAGCTCAGCAAGGCGCAAAGCGACGAGATCCGGGCCGCGGCCGACCGGGACGCCCTCAGCATGCGGCGTGGGGCGGAGAAGTACACCTATGACGTGCTGACCCAGATGGAGGGCGTTTTGGGCAAGGCGATGACCGCGATCGAACGCGGCAAGAGCGAGATCGCGCCCGACAACAAATCCCCCGCGCCCGTCGTTCGAGAGAAGGCGCGCGTATGAGGAGGGCGGTTGCGGCGTCCTTGATCCCTCCGGTGCATCCACGCCACATACCGATGTATCCTTGAATCTGCCCTCGAACACAACGCCGTGAGACTCGCAAAGACCTTTTTCCTCCTGCTTGCCCTTGCGATCTCCACCTTAGGACTCGCCGCCGAGCAGGTCAACCTGCGCTTTGTCGTCTGGGACGGCGACGAGGCGCTCAAAGTCCTGAAGAAGGAGGTCGCCAACTTCGAGAAGGCCCACCCCGACATCCGGGTCAAGCTCGAGAACGTCGACTACAACTTCTACTTCGACAAGCTCCTGACGCAGTACGCGGCGGGCGTGGCGCCCGACGTGGCGATGCTCAACCCGGACTTCTTCCAGCGGTACTCCAGCCGGGGCGCGCTGATGCCGCTGAACGACCTTGGGGCGAAGACGCCGGGCTTCTCGTTCGACGACTACTATCCCAGCATCCTCAAGGCCCAGTCCTACAAGGGGACGCACTACGTCCTGCCGCGGGACATCGCGCCCATCGCGATCGTCTACTACAACAAGCAGGCGCTCGACAAGGCGGGCATCCCCTACCCCGACGGCACCTGGACGTGGGACTTCAAGCCGCACCCCGAGGATCCGAAGGACTTCGCGACGATCCTGCGAAAGCTGCAGAAGAAGGACGCAACGGGCAAAGTCGTCGGGTACGGCCTCGTGCCGGACGACCCGCACTTCATCATCGACAACTTCGTATTCAGCCAGGGGGCGAACTACGTCGACAACCCCGAGGATCCGACCAAGCTCCTCTACAACGACCCGCGGGTCCTCAACGCGTACCAGCTCTACGCGGACCTCGCGACCAAGGACCGGCTGATCCCATCGACGATCGCGCTGGGCGGCACGAGTTCGCGCCAGATGTTCACCCAGGGCAAGTGCGCGATGCTCCTGAGCGGCATCTGGATCACGCCCCAGCTGCGGCAGGAGATCGCCAAGCCCTCGGAGGGCGGGTTCGATTGGGACATCGCGCTGGCGCCCTCCTACCGGAACGGTCCCGACGGCAAGCCTTTCCAGGCCTATCCCACGGGAGGCTCGGGCTACGCGATCATGGCGAAGACGGCGCATCCGCACGAGGCGTGGGAGCTGACGCGCTGGATGGCGGGCGAGCACGGCATGAAGGCGATGGCGGCGGCCGGCATCGCCCAGCCGGCGATCCGGAAGTTCGCGCTCCAGGAACCCTGGATTCCGGGCCCGCACACCCCGGCGGTCCAACAGGTCCCGCACAACCGCATCATCACCGACGAGGCGGAGCCGCACGTCGTCTTCGCGCCGACGGGCGCGCTCTTCGACGAGGTCAACAAGATCGCCCGCCAGCCCGAGACCCTCGTGGTGCAGGGCGACGAGACGGCCAAGTCGGCCTTCGCCAGGAGCGTGCCGGTCGCGCAGGAGCGACTGGACACGCTGCGGCGAGAACTGACCCTCAAGCCGTTCAACTGGGACCTGGCGGGGCTAGTGGGACTCCTGCTCGCGACGGGGGTTCTCGGCTGGGTGTTCGGGCCGGAGATTGGAAGGCGACGGAGCTACCGGGAGCGGCGCGAGGCGCGCGCCGCCTTCGCTTTCCTTTCGCCCTGGCTTCTCGGATTGGTCTTCCTCACCGCAGGTCCGATGATCCTGTCGCTCGTCATGAGCTTCTCGGATTGGGACATCATCACCCCCGCCCGATGGAGGGGCTTGGGAAACTACAACGAGGCGATGCGGGTCGACCCGGTGTTCTGGAAGTCGATCGCGGTGACCTTGATCTACACGCTGGTCTCGGTGCCCCTCGGCCTCGCCTTCTCGCTCGCGCTCGCGCTGCTGCTCAACACCAAGGTGAAGGGGATCGCAGTCTGGCGGACCTGCTTCTACATCCCGGCGCTCGCCTCGCCGGTGGCGGCCACGCTCGTGTGGACGAAGATCTTCCAGCCCGAGGGAGGGATGATGGGTTGGGTCGTGGGGCACATCCCCGGCGTCAACCACCTCTTCGGCGGACTCACCGATAGCAACGGGGCGATCAACTGGCTGGGCAACGAGAAGACCGCGCTCGGCTCGATCATCTTCATGGGCCTGTTCGGCGCGGGCGCGGGGATGCTGATCCTGCTCGCCAGCCTTCAGGGCGTGCCGCAGTTCTACTACGAGGCGGCGACCCTGGACGGAGCGGGACCGTGGCGACGCTTCCGCAACGTCACGATCCCCTTGATCTCGCCCGCCTTGTTCTTCACGACCATCACGGGCTTCATCGGCGCGTTCCAGGTCTTCACCCAGGTGTACGTGATCACCGCCGGCAACGGCGGCCCGAACAACGCGACGATGGTGTTCATGCTCAACGCCTACAACGCCGCGTTCCGCACCCTGAGGATGGGCTATGCGTCGGCCCTCGCGTGGGTGCTGTTCTTCATCATCCTCGTGTTCACGGTCATCCAGATGCAAGGCAACAAGTTCGTCCACTACGAAGGGGAGACCCGCTGATGGCCGCGGTCGCCGCAAGGGACGTTGCCGAGCAGGCGGCGCGCGACTCGGCGCGGAGGGCGACGCTGGGCGGCCGCATCGCCCGCGTGGGCGTGTTGGCGCTCCTCTTCTTCGGCTCGCTCGTGTTCCTGGTGCCGTTCTACGTCATGCTCTCCATCTCGCTGAAGACCGAGAAGGAGCTGGGCATGGCGGAGATCTGGACTTGGCCCCAGCACCCGACGCTGGAGAACTACCGATACGTTCTCGCGAACCCGAACATCAGCTTCGGGCTGATGCTGCGGAATACGCTGTTCACCTCGACGGTGTCCACCCTCGGCGTCCTGCTGTCCTCCAGCGTCGTCGCGTACGCCTTCGCACGGCTCAAGTTTCCCGGTCGCGACCGACTGTTCCTGCTGCTCCTCAGCACGATGATGCTGCCGGTCATCGTCACCATGATCCCGACGTACGTGCTGTTCGCGAAGATCGGCTGGGTCAACTCGTTCAAGCCCCTCACCGTGCCCGCCTTCTTCGGCGGCGGTGCGTTCAACATCTTCCTGCTCCGCCAGTTCATCCTCGGCATCCCCCAGGAGCTCGACGAGGCGGCCGTGCTGGATGGCGCGAGCCACTGGACCATCTACAGCCGCATCATCCTTCCCCTCTCCGGGGCGGCCCTCGCGACGGTGGGCGTGCTCTGCTTCATCTTCAACTGGAAGGACTTCATCGGTCCGCTGCTGTACCTGAACGACCCCGACCTTCAGACCAACGAGCTCGGCCTGAGCACCTACAACGCCCTCCAGGCCTCGAAGTGGCACCTGGTGATGGCGGGCTCGGTGATGGTCATGATCCCCATCATCGTCCTCTTCTTCGTGGGCCAGCGGTACTTCGTCAAGGGCCTCGCGATGACCGGGGGCAAATGACGCCTCCCCTTCCTCGCTTCGCCGAGGGTGCCGGGCCTCGCTCTCGGATTGCTCTAGCGCGACCGAAATGAGGGAGGGGTCGGGGGATGGAGCAAGCCGATCGACGACCATGCCGATCCTCACCGCCGGTTACGGCAACCGCGGCTTCGAAGGCTTCGTGGCCTTGATGAAGCGGCACGGCGTCACCCACGTCGTGGACGTCCGCAGCGTTCCGCAGTCGAGCTACTGGGAGGACTTCCGTCGCCCTCGCCTCGAACGCATCCTTCCCGAAGCCGGACTCAAGTACGTCTACATGGGCGACACCCTGGGCGGCGTCCCCGACTCGCCCGTCCTCTGCAAGGATCCCGACGCGGTCCCCTTGGAGCCGCTGTTCGACGACCCCAAGCTCCACCTCGGCCTCGACAGGCTCATCGCCGCCGCCGAAGACCGGACCGTCTGCCTCATGTGCGGCTGCCTCCGCCCGCACCGGTGCCACCGCTTCCGCCTCATCGGCGAGGCCCTGGCGAGGCGAGGCGTGGAGGTGGTCCATCTGGACGACAAGGGCGAGTCGGTATCACACGCGCAGGTGGTCCAAGAGGCTCGGCCCAAGCAGCAAAGCCTCTTTTGACGCCTAGCCTACCGGAACCGCGACCTCCGCCAGCACCGCCCGCCCCTCGGGCTTGAACTCCAACTCGCCCACCGACGCGGGCAGCACGTACACGTCGCCCTGCCGCACCTCGTACCGCTCGTCGAAAAGCTGCATCGTCCCCCCGCCAGAGAGCGCGACCAAGACCCGCATCGCGTCCGTCGCGCCCACCGTGAACGGCCCCTCCCCCGTAAGCCGCTCGACGGTGAAGAACTCGCACCGGAACATCCCCTCGCGAAGCACCCGCTGGGTCCCCAGCACCGTCGGCTGGGTAGGCGGTACCGCCACCGCCTCGAAGTTCATC
>CAXTOO010000190.1:6613-8207 GCA_964245875.1 uncultured Fimbriimonas sp.
AGCGGATCGCGGAGGCGCTGATGCGCGCCGAGGCGCCGGTGGCCTTCACCGCCTGCTCGATGTGCAGCTCGCGCGGCTTGCCCGTCTGGGTGTCAACCCTGTTCCAGTCGAACAGCCGGAACGTCACGTCCGAGTTCTGCTGAGTTTCGAACACCATCACCCCGCCGCCGAGCGCGTGGACCGTTCCCGCCTCGATGAACAGCCCGTCGCCGACCTTCGGCTCGAACGACGCGAGATCCTCCTCGACCGTCCCGTCCGCCGACTTCGCGCGCATCGTTTCCGCCGTCACCCCCGGCGCGAGCCCCGCGTAGATGCTGGAGCCCTCTTCCGCCTCCATCACGAGCCACGACTCCGTCTTCCCCCGCTCGCCCTTCGGCAGCAGATCCTTGTGCGCGTCCGAGGGGTGGACCTGCACCGACAGCATCTCCGTCGCGTCGAGGAACTTCAGCAGCAAGGGGTACCGCTCGTACTGCCCCGCCGCCTTCCCGAGCATCTCCGCCCCGCTCTCGGCCAGCAGCTCCCGCAGCGTCTTCCCCTTCAGCGATCCCTCCGCAACCGTCGAGGCGTGGTCGTCGCGGTCGCTCAGCAGCCAAGCCTCGCCCACCGGCCCTTCGATCCCAAGCGGCTCGCGGCTGTACCGCTCCAGCCGCCGCCCGCCCCACAGGCGGTACTGGAAGATCGGCTCGAAGCGCAGCGGATAGAGACCCATGGTAAGAGTCTGACCGATTGTGGCGCAGGCCACCGTGCCCGCGGATGCTCGCTTTCGCGGGCGCGGAGGCCTGCGCCACGTCACACCGCCTCGACCTTGCCCAGCGGCATGAGCATCGTCGAGCGCCCGGTCGCCTTCTCGACGAAGCGGTAGGCCGCGGCGTACCAGCCCGCTTGCACGGGGATAGCAACGCTCAGGTGGCCCACGCCGAACGACGCGAAGGCGGCGGACTTGTAGAACCTCACGGGGCTTCGCTTCGGCGAGGGCAGCCTTTGGACCAGCAGCTCGACGACCGTTCCCGTGCCGACCGGCGAGGAGGCGGCGAAGACGAGCGAAGAAGAGCCTGCCTGCACGGCCACGACGGCGTTCGGCCCCACGTACGTTCCCCTCGGAGGATCGAGAGGCACCGGCCTCTCGGGGTTGGCCTGCATGAACTTCGTCGCGAGCGCGACCAGTTCGTTCTTGCCCGTGGTCGCGTAGCGGGTTCCGTCGAAGCCCGTCTTCGGCGCCAACGTCGCGGCGTAGCGGTTCCAAGCCTCCGCCTGCGCGACGCTCATCGCGTTCCAGGCGGCGTTCGCCGCCTTGAGCCGCGCGTTGCCCTCCTGAACCGCCGCGATCTTCGGATACTTGTACTTCGGCTTTGAGCGGGACGCGAGCCCGCCCCGCGTTCGCGCCACCACGCGGTCGCCCGCGCTCCCGCTCATCGTCGCCAACATCGCACTCGGCGCAATCTTGCCCATACACCGTACATCGGTCGCCTCGCGCGGGTTCCTCAGAGGCTCCAACGTGGCTTCAAACGCGCTTGGAGCCACGTCGGAGCCAGCGCGAACCCAGGGAGAAGCAGCGACGACACCTCCTGTAGCCGCGGGATGGCTCGTGCCCGCG
>CAXTOO010000191.1:0-7973 GCA_964245875.1 uncultured Fimbriimonas sp.
CGAGTCGATCACTCTCGGCGGCCCGAGGCCGCGACCGCCCAAGGCCGATGAGATCGTCCTCCGGTTCAGTCCAGAGGGCGTCCACGAAATCGAGGCGCTCAAATCTCACTATCCGACGCTCAAGGCCTGCATCCTGCCGGGTCTTTGGCTCGCGCAACGCGAGTACGACGGGTTTCTCTCGGGCGAGGCGATCGCGGAGGTCGCGTTCCGACTCAACCGGTCGATCGCGGAGGTCGAGGGAGTCGCAACGTTCTACTCGATGTACAACGTGGCCCACCGACCGGGTCGGCACAAGCTTGAGCTGTGCACGTGTCTTTCGTGCAGTATCAACGAGGCATACTCGCTACGCGACTACATCAAGGCCAAGCTTGGTGTCGGACATGGCGAGACGACGGCGGACGGCGTGTTCACCTTTGAAGAAGTCGAGTGCCTCAACGCCTGCGACCGCGCGCCAGTCATGCAGGTGGGCGACGCCTACTACGGGCCGGTCGACCGGTCGTTCTTCGACTCGCTGATCGAGCGCCTGCGGAAGGACGAGAGTTCTACCGTCGTGCGCTTGGCGGACGAGATCGTGAAGGTCCAGGTCGGCCAGACGGAGCGGTACGGCGCACAGCCGGAGCAGCCCAAGCAGGAGATGCCCGACTCGACCTCGACCGGGTGGGCGCCGAGCCGCGGCGAGTAGGCCGCGCCGCCATGAATCCTCGGCTCGACCTGCTGCACGCCTATCCCTTCGAGCGGCTTCGTCGCCTCTTCGACGGGATCAAGCCGGGCAGCGAAGCGATCAACCTCGGCATCGGGGAGCCGCAGCATCCCACGCCGGCGGTGATCACCGAGGCGCTCGCTCGGGCGATGCCGCTGCTCGGCAAGTACCCTCCAACCGCGGGGACGCCGCACGTAAGAGAGGCGATCTCGGGATGGCTGGGGCGACGCTACGGCGTCGCAATAGGCGAGCATGAGGTGTTGCCCGTCGCGGGCTCTCGCGAGGCGCTGTTCGCGTTTGCTCAGGCGGTGCTCGACCCCGGCGAACCGGGCGTGGTGCTGCTACCGAACCCGTTCTACCAGATCTACGAGGGCGCGGCGATCATGGCGGGCGCGGAGCCGTTCTACGTGCCGACGCCCGAGGCGAACGGCAACCTTCCCGACTGGTCGCAGGTGCCATCCGACGTGTGGCCGCGGGTGCGGCTCGCCTTCGTCTGCTCGCCGGGCAACCCGACAGGGGCGGTACTCGGCCTCGACGAGTGGAACGAGGTGTTCGCCTGGGCGGATCGATACGGGTTCGTCGTGGCGGCGGACGAGTGCTATTCGGAGATCTACAACGAGGAACCCCCAATTGGGGCGCTGCAGGCGGCGAAGGAACTTGGGCGCGGCCACGAGCGGCTGCTGGTGTTCAACTCGCTCAGCAAGCGCTCCAGCGCGCCGGGGTTGAGGTCCGGATTCGTGGCGGGCGACGCGGAGATCGTCGCCAAGTTCCTCCTCTACCGAACCTACCACGGCGCGGTGCCCGGACTGAACGTGCAGGCCGCGAGCGTCGCGGCGTGGAACGACGAGGCGCACGTGGAGGAGAACCGGGCCAAGTACCGGGCCAAGTTCATCGAGGTGCGAAGGACCATGGGCGAGGTGCGAATCCCAGAAGGAGGGTTCTTCGTGTGGCTCAGAGTCGGAGGCGACGAGGCTTTCGCCCGAGACCTGTACGCCCGAACGGGGGTTACCGTGCTTCCAGGCTCCTACTTGGGTCGGGACGCGGGCGCGGGCAATCCTGGCGTGGGGTTCGTGCGCTGCGCGCTCGTACCCGAGATCGACCTTTGCATCGAGGCGTTCTCGCGCATCGCTTTGGACATCGCCGAGCAAGGCATGGCGGACCTTTAGGTGAGAAACGGGTTGACGATCTTCAGGCCCTCTAGGGTCTGACCGTGGTGGAGATCCTCGGTGTACAAAACGGTGCAGCGGGCGGACAGCGCGGCGGCAAGAATGGCGGCATCCCAAATCTTGAACTGGTAGCGGGCCATGAGGGTCCAGGCGTGAGCGATCGTCTCGGCCGTAGTTGGATGCATCAAGGGCAGGAGGAAGTCCAGGGCGGGACCGACCTCGTGCTTCTCGTAGCCGAGCTTCTGGATCAGATTGTTGGCGGATTCCAGAGCAACCTGAGAGGAGACGCGCATCCGTCCGCTGGTAAGAAGACCTTGGGCGACAAGCCGCTTATCGGGGTAGCGCGCGTCCAGTGCGTAGACCACAATGTTCGAATCCGCAAAGCCGAGGGGGGGTTTCCTCAAGTGCGCTCGTTCGCCTCTTCGCGCGTCAGGTAGGGGCCAGTGCTGCGTTTACCCAGTCGATCTGCGTAGTCGAACGACGCCTGAGCGCGTGAGTGGTTCGCCCCGTCCACATCCTCTTCAAACAGGCTTCGCGCGTAATCGTTGAGCGACTGCCCGAGCGTACGAGCCCGCTCCCGCGCACGTTCGAGAAGCCGTTCATCGAGTGAGATCGTGACGTTCTTCACGATATCAGTGTACACGAAACTCGTGGAATGTTCTATCTTGCACAATGGTCTGGTGCATCTGCTTCAGGCTCTCTTCGACGCGGCGTGGGAAGACCGCACTCGGTTCTCGCCGACCGACGCGCCCGCCGAGCTGCGGGCGGCGGTGGAGACGGTGTTGGATGACCTCGATCGGGGTGTTCTGCGGGTAGCGGAGAAGGTCGATGGCACCTGGACGGTCCATCAATGGGTCAAGAAGGCGGTGCTGATGAGCTTCCGCCTGAGCGACAACGCGGCGATGGAAGACGGGCGGTACTGGGACAAGGTGCCGCTGAAGCGACCCGACGGCTCCTACCGGGCGGTGCCGCCGGCGACGGTGCGGCGAGGGGCGTTCATCGGCAAGGGCGTGGTCCTGATGCCGAGCTACGTGAACCTCGGGGCGTACGTGGACGAGGGGACGATGGTCGACACCTGGGCGACGGTCGGGTCGTGCGCGCAGATCGGGAAGAACGTCCACCTGAGCGGCGGCGTGGGGATCGGCGGGGTGTTGGAGCCGCTCCAGGCAAACCCGACGATCATCGAGGACGGCTGCTTCATCGGGGCGCGGAGCGAGGTCGTGGAAGGGGTGGTCGTCGAGGAGGGCGCCGTGCTGTCGATGGGCGTGTTCATCGGGGCCAGCACCCGGATCTTCGACCGGGCGACCGGCGAGGTCACGTACGGTCGCGTTCCGGCGGGGTCGGTCGTGGTGCCAGGATCGCTCCCCGCAAAGGACGGCTCGCACAGCCTCTACGCGGCGGTGATCGTGAAGCGGGTGGACGCGCAGACACGGGCGAAGACGAGCATCAACGAGCTGTTGCGCGACTGAGAAGCGTTCGCGCCTCGAAGTAGCCCTCTTGGCGCGAGGTTAGGACGACGGTCTGGACGGGGTGGACGATGGTCGTCGTGAGCCGCACGAGTCCCGAAGCGGAATCTGTGTCCGAGTGCCGGACTTCCGTCGCCTCGATGAGCCGCAGCGTCCGCGAACCGAACCGATAGGGCACCACGATCTCGTCCGGCGTGACCCGCACCCTCCAGCGCACCGCTCGCGTGAGGCCGAGGAGGCTGGCGCCGATGCCGATGGCGATCACGAGCCACGTCGTCGCGACGGCGGCGGGCGGCACGAACTCGCTCGGGATGGTCGCGACGGCCCATGCCAGCGGTCCGAGGAACAGGGCGAGCATCGCGATTCCAGCCGGGATCAGCGAGCGGTCGAAGGCGCACGGGCGCACGACCGTCTGCGCAGGCGTGGGCATCCGCGCCACATACCCCTCGAGCGCCCGTCGGAACGCCGCTCTAAGGTCGTCGCCCCTCGTCTGCCAAAGCCCGGAGATCGAGATCGCCTGCCCGGTCTCGTCCTCCAGCAACCACTCTGCGTGCTCCATCGCGCCGTGGGAAAGGCGGGCGATCCGGTCCCACTCGATCCGCACCTTCCGCGCCCCGCGCGACCACGCGACCCCTCGCTCGTCCAGCTCCAGCCGCGCCCCCCACACCCAGGCGAGCCGCCGCGCAAAGTTCAGGGCGAACGGCACGCCCGCGAGAAGCAGCGGAACGCCGAAGAGCAGGGACCGAGGCGGCTCGGCCAGGGTGACCCCGAGAGGGAGTCCACCCAGTACGACGATCAGCAGCAGGAACAGCGGAGCGGCGCATACCGGCGGACGAAGGATCACGCAGGAATCATACCGGCCCGGTTTGGGCCAGACTAAGCCTTACGCCCCATGGCCGACACCCTTGCCCTGCTCCGCGAACTCGTCGCCCGCCCCAGCGTTACGCCGGACGATGCGGGGATCTTCGAGCGGCTGCGACCGCGGCTCGAGGCCGCAGGGTGCATGGTGGAGGTCCTGAGGTATCCCGATGCCTCGAACCTGTGGGCGACGCGGGGAGACGGGCCGTGGTTCACGATCAACGGTCACGTCGACGTGGTGCCGCCGGGGGCAGGTTGGACAGGGGACCCGTTCGTGCCGCTGGAGCGGGACGGGATGCTGATCGGGCGGGGTGCGTGCGACATGAAGGCGTCCGTGGCGGCGGCGGTCGTCGCCCTGGAGCGGACGTCCGCGCCCGCCGCGCTGCTCCTGACGAGCGACGAGGAGGGACCCTCGCACGACGGGACGGCGCGGGCGCTGGACGAGCTTCTCGCGCGGGGCACCACGTTCGCCGGAGCCTTGGTGATCGAGCCGACGAGCGAGAACGAGCTGGGCGACGCCTTCAAGCCGGGACGACGGGGATCGCTTACGGGAAGGGTCACCGTACAGGGCGTGCAGGGGCACGTCGCCTACCCGGAGCGAGCGGACAACGCGGCGCATCGCCTCGCGCCCGCGCTCGCGGAGCTGGTGGCGACGCGGTGGGACGAGGGCGACGCCTTCTTCCCGCCCAGCACGATGCAGGTGTTCGAGCTCGCGTCGGGGGTCGGCGCGTCGAACGTCGTGCCGGGGGAGGCGAGGCTCGGGATCAACTTTCGGCACGGCCCGGCTTCCTCAGCGCCGTCGTTGCGGGAGCGAGTGGAGGAGGTTCTGGCACGGCACGGGGTGCGGTTCGAGGCGGCGTGGACCGCGAGCGCCGACCCGTTCCTGACCTCCGCGGGGCCGCTCACCGAGCGTCTGTTGCGAGCGGTCGAGCGGGTCACCGAGAGGGTGCCGGCGGCGCGGACAGGGGGCGGGACGAGCGACGCACGGGCCTTCGCGGCGCGGGGGATCGAGGTGGTCGAGTTCGGCCCGGTGCCGGTGGCGATGCACGGGGCGGACGAGGCGGTGCGGATCGCGGACCTCGAGCCGTTGGCGGCGATATACGCCGCGATGGTCGAGAGTGCGTGATTTTTCCATTTCGACTTGGTCCCCTTTTGGTTAGGGCTTTCGACCCGTTTTTTCGATGGTTGGTTGACGAGAACCGAGGCGGGGCGGCTCGTGCCCGACCGATGGGTAGCCGATCGCGGCCAACAGAGCTTCCCTCACTTCCTCACCCCTGCGGAGGGAATATCGTCAACCAACTTTCCGAAAACCGACTTCGAATGACGTTCGTCATTGTGTGGTAGAAACTAATGTTCTGTGAGGAATAGAGCTCCCTTCGATCATTAGGCTGACATGCCTTGCTACTTTTTGATGCTTTGGACTTGCATAGAAAAGTGAAAAACTTCGTTCTTGCGGTCTCCGGCGCACGAACGGAATAGATCAAAGTACACGTCTCACTTGACATTGAGGTCATCTTCGATCTCAGGTCCTGTGGGACCCCTTTCCATCATGAAAAAAGCCTTTACCCTCATCGAACTGCTCGTCGTGATCGCGATCATCGCGATCCTCGCCGCCATCCTGTTCCCCGTGTTCGCCCAGGCCAAGGAGGCGGCCAAGAAGACCTCGTCCATCAGCCAGATGAAGCAGGTGGGTACAGCATTCACGATCTACGAGACTGACTCTGATGACCTTTTCCCAATGGGTTACACCACGCAGACAGAAGGATTGATCAGAGCTTGGCCCGTTGCTGCTGGCGGCGTTTATCCATCAGCCACTGAGGTGGATCCCGGATTCAACTACGACACCTTCTGGGGCAACTCGGTCTATCCTTACACGAAGAGCTATGCATTGAATGCATTCGCCGGTGTGACGTCTGCCGATGCAGGAGTCGTTCAAGGGCCGGGCGCTCCCAAGCCTGAGGATATTGGTGTGACCTACAATGGCCTACTTTCGACCATGTCGTCGAGTTCCGTTGGCAATCCTTCTGTTGTACCGATTCTTTGGCCAGGTCTCGGTAAGCAGAATCTGAAGGGCTACGGCTGGGTCAATCCAATGCTGGACTGCGGCACTCCCGGTCGAACCCCCGCCTCTTTGCGCGCCGGAGAAACCTGCCAGTTCAATCCCGGCGGGCCGGCGAATGCCTACACCTCTGACCCGCTGTATCCTGGAGTCCAGATCGGCTTTACCGATGCAACGGGCAATATGGCAAGCGCATGGATATATGGCCAAGGCACGCTGATCGTCCGAACTGACACCTCCGCGAAGTTCCAGAAGATTGGATCAGCTGCGAACGTGGCGAACAACAACCCGTTCGGTGATCCTTGGGCAGTCTATTCTGACAATGCCGGAACGCCCACGGGCGATTCCTACTACTGCACGGCCACAGACGGTGCGGCATCAGCCACGAACCCGAACTATCCGTGCTTCTTTCGGCCTGACCGAACCCAGTGATGAAACTTTCCACTGTCCCCTGTCTGTTCTTCGTTACCTCCTGCTCTGTCCTCGTTGGGTGCGGAGGGCCGAAGGAAGAGGCTTACACGCCACCGGCGGCAACGGCAAGCGGTGGTCCTCACGTTTCCGGTATGCGGAGCGTTGGCAGCGGCTCTGCAACCCCGGTACCACCTGCGAAGCAGCAAGGCGGTGTGGTCAAGACGGCGCTATAGCATGCTCTAACTTTGAAGCGGGCATTTTACGTCATATCGCGTCATTGCCCTCGTCCTCCGATCGGAAGGCGAGGGCAATGTTTTTTCGGGCTGTCCTTCCGAGTCATCTCTAGCACTCAATGGAAGGAAGATTAAGAAAGCCCGAGGGAGTAGAATCAGAAAAGCCCATGGCCGAGTACAAGCTTCTTCTCGAGCACAGCCACGATCCCGCCTACCGGACGCTGGACGGCTACAAACGGACGGGCGGCTACACGGCGCTGGAAAAGGCGATCGGGCAGGGACGGCAGACGATCGTCGACTCGATCAAGACCGCGGGCCTGCGGGGCAGGGGCGGGGCGGGCGCGCCCGCGTTCCTCAAGTGGGGCGGGATGCCGAAGGAGAAGAAGGGGCCGCACTACCTCATCTGCAACGCGGACGAAGGCGAGCCGGGGACGTTCAAGGACCAGCAGCTCCTCACGACGTGCCCCTTCCAGCTCATCGAGGGCATGACGATCGCGGGATTCGCGGTGCAGGGCGACGCGGGCTACATCTATATTCGCGGCGAGTACGTCGAATCGGCGAAGGCGGTACGGGCGGCGATCGACGAGGCGTACGCGGCGGGGCTACTGGGAAAAAGCATATTGGGGATCGAGGGGTTCGACTTCGACCTCTACGTCCACATGGGCGCGGGCTCGTACGAGTGCGGCGAGGAGACCGCCCTCATGTCGTCCCTGATGGGCGAGCGCGGAATGCCGCGCCTGAAGTTCCCCCACGCGCCGTTCCCGGTCGTGAAGGGCGTGTGGGACAAGCCGACGCTCATCCACAACGTGGAGTCCTACGCGAACGTGCCGTACATCACGAACATGGGGCCGGAGGAGTGGGCGAAGCTCGGGGCCTCGACGAAGAACTCGCGCGGCACGAAGATCTTCTCGGTGTCGGGCCACGTGAACCGACCGGGCAACTACGAGGTGGAGTTCGGCACGCCGTTCATGGAGCTGATCGACCTCGCGGGGGGCGTGCGCGGGAGGGCGAAGGCGTTCATCCCTGGCGGGTCGTCGATGCCGATCATCAAGCCCGACGCGGCGGCGGCGGCGATCATCG
>CAXTOO010000192.1:0-7960 GCA_964245875.1 uncultured Fimbriimonas sp.
TCGTCCGTAACCGTTAGCCATGGTTCGCCCATCGTAGGCTCAGCCCTCACTCCGCGTCTTCCCGCGCCGTGTACTCGAAGTGCGAGAACCAGGCCATCGCCGCGGCGAACGTCACGCCGATCACGCCCAGCAGCACGAACCACGCCGCGTTCGCCGAGATCCCGGACGCGCCCAGCATCGAGCCGACCGCGTCCAGGAAGCCGGAGCCGCCCTCCGGCGTCGGCCGCTCGGCGATCGCCATGACGTGGGTGTTCAGGGTCAGGAGCTTCAGGTCGCCCGGAACGCCCGCCGCCAGCGTCTCCCAGCCGAACGCGAACAGCAGGCAGGCGATCATCGCGCGGTTCAGCACGAGAGACACGAGCGTGAACAGGCCGGTGTAGGCCAGCGCACCCACCGCGAGGGCGATGAGGTCGTGCCCGATCAGACCGCTCCCGCCGCGCGTCGAGGCCGAGACCGCCAGCGCCGACATGGCCGACACGAGGAACACCACGAGCGACGCCGCGAGCATCCGACCCAGGATGAGGAGCTGCCGTGGCACGGGGCGCGTGAGGAGGTACACGATGGTGCGCCCCTCGACCTCCTGCGCCACCACCGCCGACGAGAAGATCGCCGCCGCGAGCGCGAGGATGCGGTAGGGCATCACCGCCGACAGGAGGATGTAGATGTCCTGCCGCGAGGTGCCCTGGCTCACCCGCCCGTAGGCGAGGCCGATGCCGAACACCACCCCCGCCACGACGAGCCAAACCAGCAGGCGGCGGACCCGCGCGAAGTCGCGCAGGGCGTGGGTGAAGACGAAGGTGCCGACCATGTTCAACGCTTACAATGGCCTACGATGGCCGACGATTGCTGACGGTAGCCTCGGAGTAGGGCTTCCGGGCCATCGTGAGTTGCCCTACTCCGCCGTCAGGATCTCGGGGCCGTTCTTCGTGATCGCCACCGTGTGCTCGAAGTGCGCCGAGGGCTTGCCGTCCACCGTCTTCACCGTCCACTTGTCGTCCAGGGTGTAGACCTTCGCCGTGCCCTGGTTGATCATCGGCTCGATGCAGATCGTCATGCCCTCACGGAGCACGTCGCCCTTGCCGGGCTTGCCGAAGTTCGGCACGTTGGGCGACTCGTGGACCGACTGGCCGATGCCGTGGCCCACGAGCTCGCGCACCACGCCGTAGCCGCTGCGCTCGCAGTACCGCTGGATCGTCGAGGCGATGTCGCCCACGCGGTTGCCCGGTCGCGCCTTGGCGATGCCCTGCATCAGGGCCTCCTTGGTCACCGCGAGGAGCCGCTCGACGTCGCGCGTGACGGTGCCCACGGCGTAGGTCCAGGCGCCGTCCGCGTACCAGCCGTCCTTGTCCACCCCGAAGTCGAGGTCGACGATGTCGCCCTCTTGGAGCGGGATGGAGTTCGGGATGCCGTGGATCACGACGTCGTTCACCGAGATGCAGGTCGCCGCCGGGTAGTCGCGGTAGCCGAGGAAGCTGGGACGTCCGCCCGCCTCGCGGATGAGCCGCTCGGCGAGGTCGTTGAGCTGCTTCGTCGTCGTCTTGCCGGGCACGATGGTGCCCTCGCACTCGCGCAGGGTGCGGGCGATGATGCGCCCGGACACGCGCATCTTCTCGATCTGTTCTCTCGTTTTCTGTAGGGGCATGTTGGTTGTTAGTTATTGGTCGTTGGTCCTATCCAACAACCAACAACGCTATCTCTCTTCGATCATGGGGTAGTGACCCTCGGGCGCGTCGGCGACGATCTGCGCGAACACGTCCTCAGGATCGTCGCAGCCATCGACGGTCTGGAGGTCGCCGCTCGCCCGGTAGTACTCCACGACGGGCGAGGTCTTCTCCCGGAAGATCCGCAGTCGTTCGCGGATCGTGTCCGGCTGGTCGTCGGTCCGCACGAAGAGGGGCGAGTCGCACTTGTCGCACAGTCCCTCCCGCTTCGGCGGCTTGTTGACGCTGTGGTAGAGCTCGCCGCAGCGGGTGCAGCCCAGGCGACCGGAGAGGCGGGCGACGATGGTCTCCTCGTCCACCTCGATCGACACGACCTTGTCGAGCCCGATCTCCATCTCGAAGAGGATCTCGTCGAGGGCCTCGGCCTGCTTCGAGGTGCGAGGGAAGCCGTCGAGCACGAAGCCGGCGTGGCGCACCTCGTCGTCGCGCAGCCGCTTGGCCATCATCTCGATGGTCACGCCGTTGGGAACGAGCTCGCCGTGGTCGATGTACCGCTTCGCGAGCCGGCCGAGATCGGTCTTGGCCTCGATCTCCTTGCGGAAGATGTCGCCCGACGACAGGGGGACGAGCCCCCGCCGGGCGACGAGGAGCGCGCTCTGCGTGCCCTTGCCCACGCCCGGAGGTCCGATCAGAATTAAACGCATCGTTGTTGGTAGGTTGGTTGTTGGTTGTTGGCCCATCCAATAACCAACAACCACTCAACCAACAACGGACTCACTGTCCATACTGCTTCATCAGCAGGTTGGCCTCGATCTGCCGCATCGTCTCCAGCGCGACGCTGACCATGATGAGCAGCGACGTGCCGCCGAGCGCGCTGATGTACGCGCCGGGAGGGAGGAACGCGATCACCGGGGCGATGTACTGGAGGAGGGCCACCACCGAGATGAACGCCGCGCCCACCACGGTGATCCGCGAGATCACGCCATCGAGGAAGTCCTTCGTCTGCTTGCCCGGCCGGATGCCGGGGATGAACGAGCCGCCCCGCTTGAGGTTCTGCGCGATGTCCTCAACGTTGTACTGGATCGCCGTCCAGAAGTACGTGAACAGGAAGATCAGCGCAAGGTAGCCGAACGCGCCCACGATGCCCTTGGTGAGCGGGAACGCCGCGAAGATCCGCTCGTTGTTGACCGGGCTGAGGTACTTGCTCAGCTCGTTGAGGAAGTGGCCGAGCGGCGTCTTGTCGCCCCCCGCGAAGGTCGCGAACTGCGCCGGGAGGAACAGGAACGTGCTCGCGAAGATGATGGGCATGACGCCCGCCATGTTCACCGAGAGGGGCAGGTAGCTCGTCGCGCCCCCCATCACCTTGGTGCCGACCTGGCGCCTCATGTGCTGGATCGGGATGCGCCGCTGGGCGATCGTGAAGTACACGATGAACCAGGTCGCCGCGAGGAAGATGATCGCGATCAGCGCGAAGCTGTACCAGTGGACGATGCCCTGCTGGTAGCCCTCGAGCAGACGCCCGAACTGGTTGGGCAATGACAGCACGATGCCCGCGAAGATCATCAGCGACGTGCCGTTGCCGATCCCCTTCTCGGAGATCTGCTCGCCGAGCCACAGCATGAACATCGCGCCCGCCGTCCAGAACAGCACGATCAAGCCCTTGTCGAACCACGTCACCGTCTCCGGCAGCGCGGCGTTCATCTGGCCGATCGTCGCGAGGCTCTGCGCGACGCAGAGCGCGACCGACAGCAGCCGCGTCCGCTTGTTCTGCGTCTTCCGCGCGTACTCGCCGCCCTCCTGGAGATCCTTCTTCCACTGTGGGAACGCCGTGGTGAGGACCTGGATGATAATTGACGCCGTGATGTACGGCTGGAGTCCGAGCGCGAGGATCGACACGCGCCGCAGCGCGCCGCCGCCGAACACGTCCATCAGCTGGAAGTACTGGAGCTGCGAGAGCTTCGCGTAAAGGGACTCGCTGTTCACACCCCGGATCGGCACCGGGATGTGCGTGCCCAAGGTGAACACCGCGAACATCGCGAGAACGAACAGGATCCGCGCCTTGAGGTCGGGGTCGGCCCAAGCCAGCCGGAACGTCTCGGCGAGGGGAAGGGAAAGCCCCTTGTCCCCTCGGGAGCCGCTTCGGTTGAAGTCGCCCGCGCCGCCGAAGCCGGACGGGAGCCCGCCGGTGGCGATGGGCGGGTTCGCGCCCCCTCCACCACGCCTTCCTCCAGGAAGGCTCATGACCACGCTCCCGAGTGGGGCGTGGCGATCAAGCCGCGTCTAATCATGCGAAAATTCATTATGACTGAACCAAGCCTTTGCGGATCGCTCCCGTAGTCGCCGGATGGTTCGTAGCGGCGTAAAATCTCCGCCGCTTGATGACCTATAGATCAGAGAGTGGTATCCTGGATCGTGCCGACACGGATCTTCACCGTGCCCGACTTCGACCGCTTCGCCCGCAAGGCGCGCATCGACGACGCGGCGCTGGTGGAGGTCGTCGTGCGGGCCGAACGGGGGATCGTGGACGCGGACCTCGGCTGCGGACTCGTGAAGCTCCGCGTCCCGCGGCCATGACAGGGCCGCTCGGGCGGCTTCCGCACGATCGTCGCTCTGGTTGTCGAGCACCGGGCGGTGTTCGTCGCGGGCTTCGCCAAGAACGACCTCTCGAACATCGGAGAAGCCACTTTGGAGGAGTTGCGGCGAGAAGCTCGTGTCGTCCTTACGATGGAAGATCGTGCGTTCGATGATCTCGTCAGGGCGGGCGATGCAAGGGAGATCGACCGACGGTAGGGCCACGCCGCTCGACGAAAGCAGGAGGAGAGGAACATGACGATGCTCAAGACCGACACCAAGGCGACAGACCGGGAAGTTCTGAACGCCACCAAGGGACTTACCGAAGCCCTATACCGCCACGGACACCTCACCGAGGAGGAGGTGCGGGCTTCTGAGGCGCTCCGGCGCACCGTGGGCGCGAAGCCTCTAAATCTGGGCGACGTCCGCGGCTTCAACGCCTCCACTCTCACGCCCGGACTGGCCCCCGAGAGCATCCGGGCGCTCCGCGAACGGGAAGGGGCGAGCCAGGCGGTGCTCGCGCGCTACCTCGGCGTGGCGACCGCGACCCTCTCCCAATGGGAGCGGGGCGTGCGCCGCCCCGAGGGTCCCGCTCTGCGACTTCTCGGACTCGCCGAGCGCCACGGGCTCGATTACATCCGCTGAGGCACGAAAAATGGGGTGCCCGCCGTTAGGCGGACACCCTGCCCTCGAACGCCTAGGCCTCGGTCGTGGCGGAAGCCGCGGCCTGCGCCGCGAGCTCCTTCTTGGTCGGCAACACCGTCACGGTGCCGCCCTGCGCCTCGATGGCCTCTTGGGCCTTCTTCGAGAACTTGTGCGCCGACACGACGAGCTTCTTCGAGAGCTCGCCGAACGCCAGCACCTTCACGCCGTCCTTCGACGCCGCGATGATGCCGCTCTTCACGAGCGTCTCCGGCGTGATCTCCGCACCCTCCTCGAAGAGGTTCTGCAGATCGTCGAGGTTGACGATCGCGAACTCCTTGTGGTTGATGTTGCGGAAGCCCTTCTTGACGGGCAGGCGCCGCTGGATGGGCGACTGGCCGCCCTCGAAGTTCGGGTGGATCTGGCGTCGTGCGGACTGGCCCTTGCCGCCGCGCGTCGCCTGCTTGCCCATGCCCGAGCCGATGCCGCGACCGACGCGCCGCTTGGGCTTGGTGGCCCCTGCGGGCGGGTGGAAGTTGTTCAGGCTCACTTGTCAGCTCCTCTCTTTTCGGAAGGCTTGCGTCCCTTGCGGGTCGCCTTCTTGCGTACCGTCGTGCCGTCGAAGACCATCGTGTCCTCGCCGTCCCACATCTGGACCATGTGGTGGATCGCGTGGACCATGCCGCGGATCGAGGGAGTGTCCTCCTTCTCGACCGTCACGCCGATCTTGTTCAGGCCGAGCGCCGCGGTGGTCGCCCGGTTCTTGGGGTTCTGCCCGATGGGGCTCTTCACGAGCTTAATGCGCAGCATCGGCTTCCTCCTTTCGTGCCTTGGCGATCCAAGGCGTCAGCGCGGTCGCTTCCAAGCCGCGCCGCGAGGCGATCTGCTCCGGCGACTGGAGCGCCTTGAACGCCTCGATGGTCGCGTAGCTCATGTTGATCGCGTTGCGAGAGCCGAGCGACTTCGCCAGCACGTCGTGGATGCCACAGGCCTCCAGCACCGCGCGGACCGCGCCGCCCGCCTTCACTCCGGTTCCCGGAGCCGCCGGCTTCAGCATGACCTGCGACGTGCCCGACACCGCGGTGATCGCGTGCGGGATCGTGCTGCCGATCATCTCCACCTTGAACATGTTCTTCCGGGCCGACTCCTCCGCCTTGCGGATCGCGTCCGGAATGCCGCGGGCCTTGCCCAGGCCCACGCCCACGCTGCCCTTGTTGTCGCCCACCACGACGAGGATCGACCACGAGGCCGTCTTGCCGCCCTTGTGGGTCTTGAACACCTTGTTCGTCCGCACGACGCGGACGTCGAGCTGCGGCCCCTCGGTGTTGCGGCTCTCTCGCTTGCCGCTCAGCCTGTTCATCATTCGCATTAGAAGTTCAGCCCTCCCTCGCGGGCGCCCTCGGCAAGGGCGGCCACGCGACCGTGGTAGGCGAAGCCCCCGCGATCGAACACGACGGACTCGATGCCCGCCGCCTTGGCCTTCTCGGCCAGCCGCGCGCCGACGGCCTTGCAGCCCTCGACGTTGCCGCCGCCCGCGTGGCCCTCGTCCTGGGACGAGGCCGCCGCCAGCGTGTGGCCCTGGGTGTCGTCGATGAGCTGGGCGTAGACGTGCTTCAGGCTGCGGAACACCGCCAGCCGGGGCCGCTCCGCCGTGCCCTCCAGCTTCTTGCGAAGCCGGACGTGGCGCGAGATGCGCAGTTCGGTTCTTGTCTTGGTCGGCATCTCTTTTACTTCTTCGCGGAGGCCCTCTTGCCTGCCTTCAGCTTGATCGTCTCGCCCACGTAGCGGATGCCCTTGCCCTTGTAAGGCTCCGGCTTGCGCACCTTGCGCACGTCCGCCGCGATCTGGCCGACCTCCTGCTTGTCCGCGCCGTAGATCACGATCGTCTGCGCGCGGGTCTTCTCGTCGGCCTTCACCTCGAAGGTCACGCCCGCCGGCGCGGTGATCGTCACCGGGTGGGAATAGCCCATGTTCATGAGCAGGTCCTTGCCCTGGACGGTGACGCGGTAGCCCACGCCGATGACCTGGAGGGTCTTCGTGTGGCCGCCGGAGACGCCCTGGATCATGTTCGCGATGAGCGTGCGGGCGAGCCCATGCTGCGAGCGCGCCTCGCGCAGGTTGTTCGGCCGCTCCAGCTGGACGTTGCCGTCCGCCTGCGAGAGGGTGAGGAGTCGGGAGATGGACTGCGTGAGCTCGCCCTTCGGTCCCTTGACGGTGACGACGTTGGTGGCCTCGTCCACGCCGACGCTGACGCCGGCGGGAACGGGAATGGGTCGGATTCCGATTCGTGACATTAATAGACCTCGCAGATGACTTCGCCGCCCATCTTGCGCCGGCGCGCCTCGCGGTCGGTCATCAGTCCGGCACTCGTCGAAACGATCCGCGTGGTCAGACCCGAGCGGAGAGGTTTCAGATCGCTCACCGGCTTGTAGACACGAAGTCCGGGTTTGCTAACGCGTGCGATGTGGTTGAGAAGGGGGACGCGCTTCGAATCGTATCGAACCGTGACCCGGATGACGGGGAACTTGGTCTCGTTCACGACCTCGTGGCCGCTCAGGAAACCCTCGGCCTCAAGGATCTTGACGATCTCGACCTTGATCCGGGAGTGGGGGATGTCGACGGTGGTGAGCCGGGCCTGCGCGCCGTTGCGGATGCGCGTGAGCAGGTCGGCGATGGGATCGCTGTGCATGTTCTTTCAGTTCTCCCTTTACCAGCTAGACTTCTTGATGCCCGGGAGCTCGCCCCGGTGCGCCATCTCGCGGAACTGCTGTCGGCAGAGCCCGAAATAGCCGTAGTAGCCGCGGGAACGGCCGGTGATGGAGCAGCGGTTGTACTGCCGCGCCTTGAACTGGCGGTTCTTGATGCGCTTGGCGTCGAACGCCACCTGGGCCTCCGCCCGCTTGTCGGCCGGAAGAGCGTCGATCGCCTTCTGCTCCTCCAACACCTTCGCCCACTCGAGGGACTTACGCTTCTGCTTTTCGATCAGGCACTGCTTCGCCATGGTTGTTCTTTTTCACCGTTGTCGGGCCGGTCCGCGTTGTCCCTCTGGCGAAGGAGGCCGCGCTCGGACCCGTGGTCAGGTTGTG
>CAXTOO010000193.1:0-7877 GCA_964245875.1 uncultured Fimbriimonas sp.
GTCGCCGAGGCGGCGTCGTTCGCGGTGACGCGGAAGTTTCCACTCGGCGTGTACTTGCGGATGAACGTGTCGGTCGCTTTCAGAACGCGACCGGTCACATAGAACCGGTTGACGCCTTGGAACACGAGCGGGGTTGTCTCGAAGATCGCGGAGTTCCCCGCCACGCTGGTGTCGACGTTGAGTAAGTTGTTTGGATCGCTGTAGACCGTGCCGACGACATAGGCGTTTCCGGCGAGGTCGAGGACCACGCCGCGCGTCTCGTTGGTGCGGGTGCCCTCGATGTACTGGCTTGCAACGCCGTTATTGTCGAAGAACAGTCCGGTCGTCGCGTCGCCGGTGAACCGCAGCAAGAAGCCCGACCGGTGGCCTTCGAAGAAGTGACCGTTCGCCCGATCCGCGGCAACGCCCGTGTTCCTGATGATCAGGTTGCTCAGCGCGGCTTCGGTGACGCCGGTCATCGCGAAGTTGATCGCCTTTCCTCCGCTGCCGGGCTGAAGGTCGAAGCCCGTCAAAGATTTCGCTCCGCCGTTCGCGCCGTCAAGGCCCAGAACGAGCGACTGGATGAACCTGCCGGTCGTGAGATCGATCGGGGTGAGGGGGGGAGTGCCGAGTGCGGGGTCAGCAATCCGATTGAGCTTCGTCACAAAGAAGCTCGTGTTCTTCGTGCCGTTCGGGTTGGTGGTCGTCGTCGCGGGATAGTCGGTGTTGGCCGCTCCGTCGCTCGTCGTCGTTCCGGCGATCCAAATGTTGTTGTCGCCGTCGATCTTGACGTACTGGGCCACGTCGGAGCCCGAGCCGCCAATGAGCGCCGCGTAGTCCTGGTCGGAGCCATTGTTGATGAGGCGCGCGATGAACGCATCCTGCAGCCCGCTGACGTTGAAGCTGTTGTTGTAGGGGCCGTAAAGCCCGGGAAAGTCCGACGAGGCCGACGATCCGACGATGATCACGCTGTCGCCGTCGCCGATCGCGGCGCGGACCTCGTCGAAGCCGTTGTCGCCGCCGTAGTAGGTGCCGAACACGAGAGGGTCGATGACGAGGGGCTTGCTCTTGTCGTAGGCGCCCACTTCGAAACCGGCGGTTCGCGAGTCCCGCAGCGCCCAACGGGCGTTGACCGGTCGCCGCGCCCCATCCACCATTTGGTAGGCGAGGGGCTTGCCGTTGAAGAAACCGCCCCCCTTGGTGCCGATTCCGAGGGCGCCCTTCTTGATCGACAGGCCGTTCGCGCCCTTGAACGCCATCCGGATCGAGTGCGTGTCCGTTCCTGGCGCGACGATCAGGTCGTAGCGGGGCGACTTCGCGTCGTAGTAACCGCGAAGGTCGACACCGTCGACCACATTCTTCGAGTAGATCTCGCCGAACGCGCGAATCCCCGACACCGACTTGCCGCCGTGGAAGACATCCATCGCCGACCGGAGCTGAGAGCGGCCCGCCGGAACCGAGCCCTTGCTGCCGACGAAGGTCATGTCGACCGCCTGGCCCGCGAACTTGCCGCCCTTGCGGAAGTGCTGGTCGAAGCGCATCCCGCGATCCGTGTACCAGACGTTCACGCCGGCGCCCCTCGCGAAGAACTTCGCTTCGGCGTTCCACTGGCCCTTGTTCTCAACGAAGCGGGCGTTTCGGGCCGCGAGCAAGTGACGCCCCTGTTCGACCGTCCGCAGGCTGGACTTATCCTGCTGCGGAGCGAGCGAACCGGCGCGCGCGACACCCGCGACGACCATGATCAGTCCGAGCGCGCCCACGCTGCGGAAGCTATTGTTATTTAAGAGCACTACGCTGACACCTTTTTTCACCGCACGAAGCGGGGATACGACGACCCCGGAGGGACCCGACCCAAGACATAGACGCGGGGGATGCCCGCAACGATGCGAGACCATTATAGATCAAGCCCGCCCGTTCGTCTACTGGTCTGGTGAATACCGGACGTGATAACCGCCCTATTTCGTGCGTCTCGGCCATACGATGCACTATCAAGGCCCTCAGCGTCTATCCTTGAGGCTGATGCGCGCGCTCGACGAGACCTCGGGGCCTTGGGTCGGCTGGTCCGTCCAGTACAACCGGAAGATCCACGAACGGATCCTTCTGCGGGTCCGTGCCGGAAAGATCGCGGGGACGGGGGAGGATGCCGACGGCGACTTCGAGCTCGACGGCGACTACGACGCCGCCGGCGAGGTCGCCATCGTGCGGCGGTACACCTACTGCACGGGCGGGCCGGAAGGGGCCGGCATCCCGTACCTCTACCGCGGACGATGGGACGGCGCCCTCGTCTCGGGCGCCTGGAAGCCGGTCGTCAGTCCCTACGACGGAGGCCCCTTCGAGATGTGGCCGGAGGAGCCGCTGACCGACCTGAGCTTCGGCGAGGAGCGTCAAACGGAGCTTGCCGGTCGGTAGCCTACTTCTTCGCGCCCGCCG
The DNA here is from genome assembly GCA_964245875.1 of uncultured Fimbriimonas sp. Lineage (GTDB taxonomy): Bacteria > Armatimonadota > Fimbriimonadia > Fimbriimonadales > Fimbriimonadaceae > Fimbriimonas. The sequence continues at coordinate 2,410 of CAXTOO010000193.1, forward strand.
CGATCCAGGCTTCGAGGGTCTTGACGTCGGCCGGGGGCAGTCCGCCTCCGGGGGGCATCGTCTGCATGCCCTTGCCATGGACCGCGTTGACCAGAACGCTGTCGCCCGGCTTCTTCGGAACGACGAGGGCCTTGCCTTGCCACTTGCCCTTGACCACCGCGTCGTAGCCCGCCAGGTTCACGCCCGCCCGCCCGCCGGGTCCGTTGTGACAGCCAACGCAGCGCGCCTTGAGGAGCTTCTCGACCGGCGCGTAGCCCGCGGCCTTGGCGGCGGGCTTCTGCGCGGGCGCGACGGCGATGGCGGCGAGCATCGCCGCGACGGAGATTCCGGCCAGCGCCGGGCGGAGGAGAGACTTCATCGTGGGTTCCGTGGCGCGTCGCGCCGTGAGACATTGTACGGCAGGCACCCCAAAGTTCGTTCGCACTAGACGTTGAACAGGAAGTGCATGACGTCGCCTTCCTGCACCACGTACTCCTTGCCCTCCGACCGAACCAGCCCCTTCGCCTTCGCGGCCGCCATGCCGCCATTCTCGGCAAGATCCTTGTAGGCGACGGTCTCCGCGCGGATGAAGCCGCGCTCGAAGTCGGAGTGGATGACGCCCGCCGCCTGGGGACCGGTCATGCCGCGCTCGATGGTCCAGGCGCGGGTCTCCTTCGGTCCGGTCGTGAAGTAGGTGTGGAGTCCAAGTAGCGAATAGGTGGCGGTGACGAGCGACTGGAGGCCGCCTTCCTTCACGCCGAGGGAGTCTAGGAACTCCGCCCGGTCCTCGGGCGACAGCTCGACCAGCTCGGACTCGACCTGCGCGGAGATCACGACGACCTGGGCGCCCTCGCGGGCGGCGATGGCGCGGACCTTCTCGACCTGGGCGTTGCCGGTCGCGAGGTCGTCCTCGCTCACGTTGGCGGCGTAGATCACCGGCTTGAGGGTCAGGAGTCCGAGCGACTTGATCGCGAACCGCTCGTCCTCAGTAAGGGCCACGCTCCGTGCGGGAAGGCCCTCTTCTAGCGCCGGAAGGAGCTTCTCCAGTGCCTCGACCTCGACGACGGCCTCCTTCTTGGTCCGCATCTCCTTGCGCGCGCGCTCGATCCGCTTCTCCGTGGAGGCGAGGTCGGAGAGGGCGAGCTCGATATTGATGATCTCGATGTCGCGCTCGGGGTCCACGGAGCCGGACACGTGGATGATGTCGTCGTTCTCGAAGCAGCGGACGACGTGGACGATCGCGTCGACCTCGCGGATGTTCGCGAGGAACTGGTTTCCGAGGCCCTCGCCCTTCGAGGCGCCCTTCACGAGGCCCGCGATGTCCACGAACTCGACGCGCGCGGGAATGACGTCGATCGACCCGGAGATTTTCGCGAGGACGTCCAGCCGCTCGTCGGGCACGGAGACGAGGCCGACGTTCGGCTCGATGGTGCAGAACGGAAAGTTCGCGGCCTGCGCCTTGGCGTTGGCCACGACGGCGTTGAAGAGGGTCGACTTGCCGACATTCGGCAGTCCCACGTTTCCGGCTCTGAGCATAGGGTGAGGAGAGTCTACCGTTTGGCGGATTCTAGCGGAGCGCTATCGTGAAGATCGTCGGTCCCGCCTGGGAGTTTTTCTTATCCTGCAGCTCAGATCCCGAGTCCCAGGCTGAGGCACGGGACGCACTTTCAGTCTGAAGCCTGCGCTCATCCCGGAGAGGAGGACGAAAGCGTTAACTCCGCTTTTTGGGCTTGTGCTTGGCGGGGGTGCCCGTGCCGCCCGACCCGCCTTCCGCGCCGCCGACCGGGCGGGAAGGCGAGACCTTGCCGTTTCCGGGAGGCGCTTTCGGCACCCTGGGCTTCTTGACCGGAGTGCCGCCGGAACCCGCGTCGTCGCCCTTCTGCCTTCGCTGCTGCTCCTCGGCCTGGCGCTGCATATCCGCCATCATCTGCGCCCACTTGCCTTTGGGCTTGCCGGGATAGACGCCGCCGCCGGGCGCGTTGACCTCGACCAGCTCGGGCATCGGCATCCGGTAGGCGCGCAGGGATTGGGCCATCGAGAAGAGGTTCGTGAAGGTCCAGTAGAGGACGAAGCCCGACACGACGGGGAAGAGGCCGAGGCACATCATGACCGGGAACATGACCGCCGCCACCAGGCCGATCATGCGCTGCTGCTTGGCCTGAGTGGGGTCGGTGACCGGCGTGAGCAGGGTCGAGATCACCATCGTGATCGCGTAGATGACGATCAGGATGTAGTCTTGCTGGCCGAGGTCGTGGGCGATGAAGCCGTGGGTGGCCGCGCTGGTGCGCGGGTTGATCCACAGGAAGTATCCCTTCGTGAACTCGAACTGGTAGTGCAGGATGCACTGGTAGACCGTGAGGAACAGGGGCATCTGAACCAGGGCCGGGAGGCAGCCCGCGAAGGGGTTGATGCCGTAGCGCGCGTAGAGTTCCATCGAGCGCTTGTTCGCCTCGATCTGGTCGTCCTTGTAGGTGTCCTTGATCTCCTTCAGCCGCGGCGTGAGCTGCGACATCTTGCGCGACATCAGGAGCTGCTTCTGCGAGAGGGGATAGACGGCCGCGCGGACGAGGAAGGCGAGCAGGAGCGTCGCGAAGGCGTAGCTGTAGTTCGGGTTGTGGCCGGTGATGCCGACCAGGAAGTCGATGAACTGGTAGCCGCCGGGGATCGCGCCCCAGATGTAGTCGCTCCTGTTCAGCTCGCTGAGGGTGGCGATCAGGTTCTCGTGGAGTCCGTGTCCCGTAAGTCCGACCTTCGCCCCCTTTTCGGTGACCTCCACGGGCGTCGTGGACCAGACCGGCGCGGTGCCGATCTTTCGCTCGTAGGGCTCGATCGTGTTGTAGGCCGCGCGAAGCTTGTTCGTGTCCCTCGCCACGACGCCGTTCTTCAGCTCGATGTGGGCGGCAAGGATCGAGGCTTGCACCTTGAGGGCCTCCGCTTGAGGCTTCGCCACCTTTTCGTCGTCCAGGAGCTTCGTGTACGCGGGAAGGAGCCGGTTCGCGCTGTCGCTGTTGGCCTCAGCCTCCGTCCTGTTCTTCGGCTCCAGCGCGTCGACGCGCCGCATCTCGACCAGCACCGCCGCCGAGGTGGACAGCGCCTTGCCGTCGACGGTCTGCGGGCCGTTCTGATTCCCGCCGGTCATGGTCTTGAACAGCATGAACGCGGCGACCGCGAAGAGGATCGTCGACAGGTAGTTGGGCTTGGCGGGCGCGTTGGGGGCGGGCTTGGACATCGTGGGTTGTTGGTTGTCGGTTATTCGTTGTTGGACTCGAACAACCAACAACTAACAACGGTTAGGGAACGGGGTCGTGCCCCCCGGGGCGCCAGGGATGGCAGCGGCAGATGCGCTTGAGGCCGAGCCAAGAGCCTCGGGCGAGGCCGTAACGCTCGATCGCTTGGAGCGTGTAGTTGCTGCAGCTCGGAGTGTAGCGGCAGGAGGGGGGTACCCAGCGGGTGCTCCTCTGGTAGACGCGGATCAAGAAGACTCCAAAGCTTCGTCCCATCGTGAGTTCGCGCGGGCGAGCAGATCCCGCGCCTCTTCCGTTATACGTCCGAAAGAGGCGCCGGCACACGAAGGTCCTAGGATCACCACGTAGTCCATGTTCGGGAGGAGGAGCTCGGCGCAGGCCTGAAGAGCGGCATGGAAGCGCCGACGCTGGCGGTTCCGTTGGGGCTTCTCGCCGATCTTGCGGCTCGTGGCGAAGCCCACGAGGCCGGTGCCGGGAAGGCATGCGATCCTCGCCAGGGAACCGTTGGAGCGGCGTCCGTCGGCGAAGATCCTCTCGAAGCGCGTCTTGGAGGGACCTTTAGACAGCGATCTTGTGGCGACCCTTGGCACGACGTCGCTTCAGGACGTTCTGGCCGTCCGTGGTCTGCATGCGGACGCGGAAGCCGTGGGTGGTGGACCGCTTGCGGGTGTTCGGTTGAAAGGTGCGCTTCATCTGGACAGGCCTCCCCGAGGGGTGTGACGGAAGATTGTACCTGAGGTGGAGGCGCTCTCCAGGGCATCGTTCGCGGAGGCGAGATTCAGGGAAAGTCCCGCCGCGTCAAAGCGCCGCGGCGAAACGTCCCGCGCCGCCGCTTGCCTCGCGCTTGATCTGCTCGAGGCGGGCGCGCAGGAGTTTGTGGGTGCGGTGAAGGCGCGAGCGGATCGTGCCGACCGGCTTGTCGAGCATATCGGCGATGTCCTTGTAGGGAACGCCTTCGATGTCGGCGAGCGTCACGAGAAGCCGCTGGCTCGGAGAGAGCGTGTTGAGCGCCTTCTGGAGGTCCTCGCTGAAGCTGGTTTCGACGAGCGACTGCTCGGGGTTCGGCGCACTGTCGGGCATGTCGAAGAAGAGGTTCTCGTCGCCGCCGTTCGGAAGGGGGGCGTCGTAGGAGACCGCGCGGATGCGACGTCGGCGGTTGCGGAGCAGGTCGAGGAAGAGACGGGTGACGATGCGGAAGATCCAGTTCTCGAAAGGGCGATCGCCCTCGAAGTCCCCGAACGAACGATAGGCGCGGTAGAACGCATCCTGGGTGAGGTCTTCCGCGTCACTCCGACTGCCCGCAAGGCGGTAGGCCATGTTGTAGACCTTTTTATAGGTCTGGCTCATAAGCTCATTGAAGCGGGCCTCGTCCTGCGGGCTAAGTGAGAAGGGGATATCGGACATTCGTGGGTGCGTCCTCCCGGACGCGTCTCGTGTGGGATTCGCACTTCTTCGTGCCTCTAAAGAAGACAACCGTGCGACTCCTTCCGTTCCCAAAGACGGGTCGCGCCGGTACTTCGGTTCTAAAGAAAACGCGCTGTCCTTGCGCTGCCGCCCGCCCTTGGAAGAGGGCGGGCGGGCGGTGTTACTCGCCCAGTCCTCGGACGATCAGATCGGCGTGCCGTTCCATCATCCGGTTGAACGAGGCGAAAAGCCCGAAGCGGGGCTTCGGGGCGACGACGTGCTCGGCCCTCACGGCGCGCTTTGCGGCGCGGGGCAGGGTGAGCAGGATCCTTTTGGGGAGCCCGATGATCAAGTGAGTGACCTCCTGAGTGTCGTTGGGCCGCGCGCTCCCCGCGCGGCGGGCGGACTGCTACGGAGTCCGTCAAAGGTCGTCTATGATCGATGCGGCCGACCACGGCGGGCCACACTATAACTATCATACCTCCATCCTGTCCTTGCCGCCAAAGGTCCCGGTGGGGCGCGAAGAGGCCGTGGGTCACAGGCTTGCGCCTTTCCCCTCCGAACAGGCTCGAAGAGGCCCCCACGCAGGGTAAGCCCTGCCGCACCGTACGCCCGAGCCTTCGTTGCCGTCGTACTAAAGTGCGACGCTCCGATCGTCTCATCCACACGCGGTACGCCCTCGGACTGGTGGTCCGTCCACCTCCCTCGTCGGCCCCCCCAGCTACGGGATGCACTCGTGCCCGCGCCGCTTCGCTGACCACAAGGAAGGCCTGACAAAACTCCGTTTAGAGCGTCTAACAAAGCTCCGGCTCCCCTCTCCCCTCCGGGGGAGAGGAGGGT
>CAXTOO010000194.1:0-7839 GCA_964245875.1 uncultured Fimbriimonas sp.
TGTCGATCGACTCGATCGCCTGCTCCAGGGTGTGCTCGCCCGAGACGGTCTTCTCGAACGCGTACAGGTTCACCGCGACCACCGAGATGGGCCGCATCCCCGCCTCCTCCATCGCCGCGACGTGCTCCGGCAGGCGCAGGTCGGCGAGCAGCCCGCCGTGGACCATCGGGTGCAAGGTCTTTAGGCGCCCGTCCATCATTTCCGGGAAACCCGTCACCTCCGCCACGTCGGTCACCGGCAGCCCCGCCTCGCGCAGCGCCTTGGCCGTGCCGCCGGTCGAGAGCAGCTCGAAGTCGAGGTCCACGAGGCCCTGGGCGAAGGGCACGACGCCGGTCTTGTCGGTGAGCGAGAGGAGGGCGCGGGGCATGGTGGTTGTTGGTTAGGGGGTTGTTGGTTGTTGGGTCCAAAGACCAACAACCAACGACCAAGAACTAGGGTGCCGTGGGGGGCGGGATATTGTCGGGGAAGTTGGGGTCGGGCGGCGTGGTGGACGGAACCGGATCGGGCGTGACCGGCGCCTTCTCGTACTGGATGCGGACGGTCGAGGACCGCTTGCGGTTCTTCGCGTCGATTGCGGTGAGGACGCAGGGCGTCTTGCCCGTCACCACGATCTCCCGCGAGCCCGTGGCCTCGACCGTGAGGGGGGCGTTGGTGCCGATGGTGAGCTGAACGAGCTCCGCGCCGGAGACCTGCCAGGCGAGGGTGACGCGGCCACCGTCGACCTCCTTGGCGGTGGTCGGGTCGACGGTGAAGGCAAGTATGGCGGCGTCGCTCTCCTCGTAGACCTGGACCTTGAGGGTCTTGCGGGCGACCTTGCCATCGGCGTTGGTCGCAACGAGGGTGTAGGTCTGCTCGCCCGTGGCGCCCGGGGTGATCTCCAGCTGGGCGCGGTCGGGCGAGAGCTCGCCGGGAAGGGGCTCGATCTCGACCTTCGTGGCGTTCTCGACCCTCCAGTTGACCACGAACGACGTGCCGAGCTTCATGCGCTTCGCGTCGGTCCAGAACTTCGAGATCGTGGCGGGGGGCGCGACGATGGGTTCGTCGATCTTGACGTGCTCGTCCTTCCGGGCCTCCTCGCGGCCCTCGTGGGTGGCGAGGGCGGTGAAGGTCGCCTCGTCCTTGCCCACGAGGATGGAATTGATTGGGGCGTCGGTGGGCGGGCCGTCGTAGAGGGTCTCGTCGCCCATCTTGACCACGACATGGTCGGCGTGCTGCGAGGCGACGCGGACCTGGATGGGCGTTCCAGCGAGGGCGTGGAGCGGATTGACGGACAGCTCGACGGTCGGCGGTTGGGGCCGCATCGTCCACCAGCCGCCCAAGACAAGCAGGATAAGGAAGGCGACGACGAGCGTGGCCGGGGAGAGGAGCGAGCGCTGCTCGAGCTGGGCCTGCGCGGTGGCGGTGACGCTGCGCTCGCCCTGGCTGCGGGCGAACACGGAGAAGCCGATCAGACGGCCGCTGGAGAGGAGGGGCGTCTGCTTGGGGTCGGCGACCATGCCGACCTCGCGGCCCTGGCCGGGGCCGAGTACGACCGCCTCCTGGTCGAACTCGTAGGCGCAGCGGTCGTCGGGGTCCTGCGCGGAGAGCTGGAGGGTGTGCTCGGAGTTGCCCAGGTTGACGAGGCTCAGGCGGTAGTCGTTCCGCTTGGTCGCAGGTCCGATGACGCCCTTCTTCGGCGAGATGTCGAGGGTGACGTGGTGGAAGGGCGCGAGCTTGAGGAGGGCCTGCGCCGTTCTCGACTCGCCGCTCTCCAGCGACCGGACACGCACGACGAACGGGTACGAGCCGGCGACGCTCTCCGGCAGGCGCGGCGGCTTGAGGAAGAGCTTCTCGCTGCGGCTCTCGCCCGGCTCGACGGCGAAGGTCGGCACGGGCACGAAACGCCACTCGGGATCGATGCCTTCGATCTCGACCTCGTAGCGGTCGGTCGCGCTGCCCCGGTTGACGATGGTGAGGCCCACCGGCGTGGTCGCGCCGGCCTCGACCTCCACCACGTCGGTGGCCAGCGACAGGGCGAAACTCACGAGGGAGAGGATACCGGGTGGGTGATGGGTGATGGGTGATGTAGGATGGATGGATGCTTGAGGGAGAGGTCGCGCCGATCCGCTCGCACCGGGACATGGAGGTCTGGCGGACGGCGGTTGCGCTTGCCGTCGAGGTTTACCGTGCCACGGAGGCTCTTCCTGAATCTGAGATGTACGGTCTCACGGGACAGCTTCGGCGCGCCTCCGTTTCGACCGCCGCCAACATCGCCGAGGGGAGCGGACGCCGATCGACGCCAGACCTATTAAACTTCCTTGCCATCGCCAGGGGGAGCGTCCGGGAGGTCGACACCCTCCTCGAGATCGTCGGACGCCTGGGGTGCGACATGGATGTCGAGCCTCTCAAATCCACCAACGAATCGATCGCGCGGCAACTCTCCGGGCTGACAAAGGCCCTGCGCTCTCGCACCTCTGTTTGATCGTCCATCTCCCATCATCCATTCACCATCAACCATGCCATCTCCTTCCGCGCGGACCCTCGCCATGCCCAGCTCGCCCATTCGGCGGCTGGTCGACTTCGCCGTCGCGACCGAGGCGCGGGGCGTCCACGTCCACTACCTGAACATCGGCCAGCCCGACGTCCACTCGCCCGAGCCGTTCTGGCGCGCGGTGGCGAACCCCGGCATGAAGACCCTGGAGTACAGCCACAGCCTAGGGATCCTTGAGCTGCGCGAGGCGCTGTCGGCGGACTATCGGAAGAAGGGCATTCCCGTGGACGTGGCGGACATCATGACCACCACCGGGGGGTCGGAGGCGGTTCTGCTCACGTTCCTCGCCTGCTTCGATCCCGGCGACGAGGTCGTGGTGGTCGAGCCGTTCTACGCGAACTACGCGGGTTTCGCCGCCGCCGCGGGCATCAAACTCAAGGCGATCACCACCTATGTCGAGGACGATTTCGCCCTCCCCGCGCCGGAGGTTTTCGACGCCGCTCTCGGCCCGAGCACGAAGGGCATCCTGCTCTGCAACCCAAGCAACCCCACCGGCACGGTCTACTCGCCGGAGTCGCTGCGACAGATCGCGGCGATGGCGAAGGCGCGCGACCTGTTCCTCATCGTGGACGAGGTGTACCGCGACTTCTACTACGGTGAGGAGGAGCGGCTATCGGTCATGCAGATCGAGGGGCTGGAGCCCAACGCGATCATGATCGACTCCGCGAGCAAGAAGTTCTCGCTCTGCGGCGCGCGCGTGGGCTACCTCATCACGAAGAACCGGGCGGTTCTCGGCGGCGCGCTGAAGTACGGCCAAGCCCGCCTCGCCGCACCTACGCTGGACCAACACGGCGTGGCCGCGTGCCTGCGCGAGGTCGGTCCGGACTACTTCGCGGCGGTGCGCGAGGAGTACATGGCGCGTCGGGACGCGCTCGTCGAGGGGCTTCGCCAGATCCCCGGTGTGGTCGTCCCGAAGATCGAGGGCGCGTTCTACGCGGTGGTCCGCCTGCCGGTGGAAGACGCCGATGCCTTCTGCGAGTGGCTTGTGAAGGAGTTCTCGTACGAGGGGGAGACGGTGCTGCTCGCCCCGGCGTCGGGCTTCTACCTGACGCCGGGGCAGGGGAGGGACGAGGTGCGGATCGCCTACGTGCTGGAGGAGTCGAAACTCCGCCGCGCGATGGCGATCCTGGCGGCGGCCGTGACCGCTTATAAGGGGGTCTGAGGGGCCGATGCGGCAGCCTCCGCGCTTAGTCCTTCAGGCTCAGGACCAACGTGTTGGAAACCCTACCGTCTGGTGTCGAGGCGGTGCCCACGAAATCCCCATAGCTGAGGAACGTGGGTCCGCTACTCCACGGCACCAACCGCAAATCCAGCGTCTGTCCGCCAACCGTGAGCGTTCCCGAGGAGCCCTGGAGGTAGGAGAACCCGTCGAGGTCGTAGACCACTCCCGTCGCCTTCTGCGAAGTGCCGTCCGTGCCCTTCCAGGTGCCCGTGACCGTTCCTGTGGGCGCGACGCTGAGATCGATCTCTCCCTTGACGGATCGATCCGCCGCATACCAGAAGCCGGTGAAGGCCAGACGGTTCTTTTGCTGCCCTCCGAACCAGAGTCCGGACGTCAGCGGGGCGGCGCCCGCTGTCGTGGAGCCCCCGGTCAGGCGGTAGGCGTACCACGTCTGAACCTCGCTGCCATCCTGATCCTCGACGAGCGTGACGACGGCCGTTCCCCTCTGTTTGGCGAGGTAGCCCAGGAGGTTGGCCTGACCGTGGACGTTGGTTCCCGGGCGCATGAGGCTCAGACGCCCTTGCGCGTCGATCGTGCCGGCGAGCGGCACGTCGGCACCGCTCGCCGACGCGCGCCGGGTGCCCGCAACGGTGCCATCCGACGCAATCGTGAGCGCCACTGTGCCGACCGTTGTCGGAGTTGTACCGTCGGTCGATACGGTCTCGAAAGTCCCCACGTAGCTCCCAACGTAGTCAGCGACCTTCCCTCCACCTCCAGTAGGGGTGCCTGCTTTGACCACAGGAGTTTCGTTACTCCCGGTTGATCCTGCGCATCCGACGAGCAGAGCCGCCAGCAAGAACGAAGCGGGCAGACGCATCAGAAGCCTCCCGGCGCAAGGTAGAGGAACTTGTTCGGCGAGCCGTGCAGGTTGCCTTGCAGTCCACCACTGGCCTTGCTCTTGATCCAGTCCGAAATGTCGTTGACCTTTGCCTTGGGGTGAGCCGCGAGGTAGTCGGCGACACCGCCGGTCACAAATGGAGCCGCGAAGGAGGTTCCGAGCGCATGGATGTAGATCGCCGTGTACGTTCCAGTCGTAACACTGCCGTTGAGTTGAAAGCTACCGGCCCTAAGGTTCAAGGCGGGAGCAAAGACGTCGACGCCCGAGCCGTAGTTGGACGTGTAGCCGCTCGGGAACGACGCGAGTGACTTACCTTCGCTCACTCCGCCGACCGTTATAACGCCACTCACGCTTGCGCGCCCAATTCTTCACATCATCGCTCTTATTCCCTGCAGGGGCTACGACAGGCACTCCAGCCGACAGAAGGCTGTTCGTGATCTTCTCGAGACACGTCGCGACCGAGTCGTTCTTATTTTTCGGGTAGGTCGGGCCGACATAGGTCGTAGCAACCAGTTTGCTTTTGTTTGCCAGAAAGCTACAATGCACGACCGAAGGGCCAACGTAGGATTTGTAGTTGTTGAGAACCCACGCCATCCCATCGACGACCTTGCTGAGACTCGCGTTCGTGGCGCTGACTCCAACCTTGACCGCATGGATCTTCGCCAACTTCGCCACGCCACAGGTGTCGCCACCGATGATCGTAGCGGCAATGGTGTCGTGGCCATCATCGCTGGCATCAAGCGCGGGTTGCGTAGGATCGACTAGGTTTTGGTCGAGCGTGACTCGCCCCCCAAGGTCCGGGTGGCCCGACCAGATTCCCGTCCCGACCACGAACACGTTGGCCGCACCGGTAGCCGCATTAGAACCATCGTTCGTGTATTTGAAGAGATAGTCGGGTGTTCCCCCCTTCTGGTCGATCGCGTCAAGGCCCCACTGCCAGTGGAGTAGCTCTGGGTGCCCTGCGGCATCGGTAGCGTCGGCAAGCGTTTGACTGGAAGACAACTCGACCTGAATATCTGGCTCGATGATCGCGATCCGCGAGTCCGTGATCATAGCTTGCGCCTGGGCGTCGGTCATCCTTGCAAGAAAGGCGTCAGCCCCAGAGAACACGTGGTCAAACGTCGCGCCATAGGAGGCACAGATGTCCTGGGCTTGGTCTTGGTCGCTTCGAGTCGCGATGACGGTGCTGACCGCCTGGCTCGAGGCCGCTTGGGACTGGGGGGTGGCGGTGCCGGAACTGTTCGGCATCAGCGGGTCCTGGGCGCCCTCACCGTCCGTCTCGGTGTACGGACGGTTGAAGCTTACAAGGTAGGAGTTAACGGTCCCCTGTGCGGCGGGGGGGGGGGGGCTGGCGATCGCCGCCACGCGAGGGTCACGAGAGGAAGGACAAGCATGGTCTTCGAGGCCGTCGATGGACCAGCCTCGATACCATCCTATCACCACTTACATTGACGTAAACGAAGGGCGTGGGTTTTGCCGAGAGGATCACAAGAACGGCTACTGCTTCTTTAAGACGAGGGTCTCGGTCACGGTCGGGTAGCCGGAGGCGGTGGCCACGCCGACGTTGGTGTACTTGGCGGTGAGGGTCAGCGTTCCCGAGGCAAGGGTATAAGTGCCGACGACCGACGTCTGGTTTACGGCGGTGCGGGCACCGATGGTCAGGGTGCCGGTGAAGCTCCCGTCCGCGGCGAGGGTAAGTTCGAGGGCGTGCGGTTGGCCTATGCTGGCGGTGCCCGCCCGGTAGGTCAGCGTGTAGGACGCCGTCAACGCGCCGGAGGCGCCGAGGGTCGCGGTCGGCGAGCCGCTGTAGGTTGTGCCCCGGTTGTCGGTGCCGGTGGAGTTTCCCTTGTAGGTTCCGCTGGCGGGGAGGAGGGCGGTGAGCGTGAGCCGGTCGGTCTCGGTGGCGGTCCCGCTGGGCGCGGTGAAGCTCAGCCCGTAGGTGCCGTCGGCGTTGTAGGCCGCGGTTCCGGTGATGGGGACGGCGGTGGCGGTGCCCACGACCAGGTTGCCCGTCACGACGCCCGCGGTGGTGACGGCGGCGGTGACCTTGCGGGTTGCGGCGCCGGTGGTCGCGCCGGTGGCGATGGCCGACAGGTCGGCGATCGTCACCGTGCCGTCGGAGGCGACGGTCGCGGTGCCTGTGCCCGTGTAGGCCGTGGGTGCGGCGGAGTTGTCGGAGCCGGTGAAGGCGACGGTGTAGCTTCCGGCAGCGGCCCGGTAGACGGGGGTGGGGCCACCGGTCGTGTCGGTGCCGGTCGTGCCCGTCGTGTCTCCGGTGGTAGAGATGCCGTCCGTGCCGCCCCCGCCGCAACCGATGAGGGCCGCGAGGAGGGTGACGGCGAGACCGGGAGCGAGATACGAGCGCATGGCCATAACCGTACCCTCAGGTGTGGTACTCCGCGTTTATCCGGATGTATCCGTAGCTCATATCGCAGGTGTAGATCGTCGCCTGCTCGCCCTCGCCGAGGTCGAGATCCACGATCAGGTGGTCCGTCTTCATCGCCGCCGAGACGCGGGCGGGGTCGATGGTGGTCGGCGTGCCGCGGTCGAAGAGGACGTGGCGGTCGTCGCCCACGACGAAGGCCAGCACGGCGTCCTCCTTCTTCAGCGGCACGCCCGCGCGACCGGCGGCCATGAGGACGCGGCCCCAGTTGGGGTCGCAGCCGAACATCGCGGTCTTCACGAGCGGCGAGTCGGCGATCGTGCGGGCCACGCGCACGGGGTCGGACGTCCCTTTTACGCGCACCTCGACGAGCTTGGTCGCGCCCTCGCCGTCGCGGGCGACCTGCTTGGCGAGCGAGGTGCAGACGTCGGTCAGCATCGCGCGAAAGGTCGCTTCGCTCGGCTTCACGTCGGACGCGCCGTTCGCCATGAGGACGAGCATGTCGTTCGTGCTCGTGTCGCCGTCGACGGTCATGCGGTTGAAGCTCACGTCGGCCGCCTCCTTGAGGAGGCGAGGAAGGTCGAGGCCGGCCGCGTCGAGGTCGGTGACGACGAAGCCGAGCATGGTCGCCATGTTGGGGGCGATCATGCCGCTGCCCTTGGCGAGGCCGAGCATGGTGCCCTGCCCTTTCGGGTCGACCGAGCCGGAGGTCGGGGTGGCGAGATCGCCTTCGACCGCGCGCCAGGCCCACTTCTCGACGAGGTCGGTGGTGAGGATGGCGTCCATGAAGGGCCGCGCGTCGTCTCCCAGCTTCGTCGAGGCGTCGCGGACGCCGCGCTCGACCTTGACCATGTCGAGCGGCTGTC
>CAXTOO010000195.1:0-7836 GCA_964245875.1 uncultured Fimbriimonas sp.
CGCCGCGGGGGACCCAGAAGGGCGTGTCGCTCTCGCTGGACGGCAACGCGCGGTGGACGCTCGCGCATCCGTACCGGGGCGGGCTGCTGGCGGTGTGCGAGGCGGCGCGGAACGTGGCCTGCACGGGGGCGACGCCGAAGGCGCTGACGGATGGGCTGAACTTCGGGAATCCCCAGAACGGGCGGGTGTACTGGCAGTTCGACCGCGCGGTGAAGGGGATCGCGGACGCGGCGGAGGCGCTCGGGACGCCGGTGATCAGCGGCAACGTGAGCTTCTATAACGAGAGCGATCTCGGGGAGGTGCCGCCGACGCCGCTAATCGGGGCGGTGGGCGTTCTGAAGGATGCGTCACGGCGGCTGACGATGGCGCCCTCGGAGGCGGCGGTCTTGGCGCTGATCTCGGTTCTGGGATCGGACGTGGAGCAGTCGGGCGTCGGGGCGAGCGCGTGGCTCGCGGCGGTCCACGGCGTCGAGGACGGGTATCCGGTCTCGCCTGACCTGGAGGGTGAACGGCGTCTGCATTCTGTCCTTGCACAGGAAATAGGGCTTCTCAGCGCGCACGATGTAAGCGACGGCGGGTTGGCAATCGCTCTGGCGGAGATCGCCGTGAGTTCGGAGATGCGGGTCGAGGCGTCGGTGGAGCGACATCCGTTCGGAGAGGTGCCGGGGGACGTGGTGGTTGCGGTCCGCGACATGGGCGACATCCAGGCCGATGGCCTGAGCGTCCGTGAGATCGGTCGAATCTTTCCGGGGGCGGGACTCGTCCTGAACGGAGTCGAGTGGTCCCACACCGAACTCTTCGACGCCTACGAGGGGAGCCTGCCGCGAATCATGGAACGGTCACGCGCGTAGGCTCCGTCTAAAGCACGGTCTCATAATGGTTAGAATGCGGATTCGTCTTCTTCGTCATGTGTGCCTTGCGGCGGGAGCGATCCTGTCGGTCGGCCTCGTTTCGGCCCAAACTCCGGCGCAGACGCCCACGGTCACCCAGCAGATCTCGGAGGCGGCTCAGCTTTACAAGGACGGGAAGACGACCGACGCCCTTGCGAGGTTCGAGGCGCTTGCCCGTCAGGATTCCACCAACGCGGACGTCCAGAGTTGGACGGGCTTCCTCTACCTCCAGACGGACGCGCCAGACAAGGCGGTCGCTCCCTTGGAGAAGGCGGCGGTCGGACGGCCCAACGACCTGGAGATCGCGAACAACCTCGGGAACGCCTACTTCCAGACCCACCAGCTCGACAAGGCTCTGGCGAAGTACGCGCAGGTGGCGGCGGCGAGTCCGCGCATGTTCGAGCCCCATTACAATTCGGGCGTCATCCTCATCCAGCAGAAGGACTACCCGAAGGCAATCGCCGAGCTCAAAGCGGCCGAAGAGCTGAAGAGCGAGGATCCTTTCGTCAAGAACAACCTCGGCGTCGCCTACGAGCGGACGAAAGATTACGGCGCGGCGGCGGCGGCCTTCACCAAGGCGAGCGACCTCCGTCCAGACAACACGACCTTCGCGCGGAACGCGGGCCTCGCGCTCGTCCGGACGAAGCGGTTCGCCGCGGCGAAGCCGTACCTGGAGCGGGCGGGAAAGACGGACCCCGATGTGGCAATCGCGCTGGCCACGATTTACCAGCAGTCGGGTGACCGCGCGAAGGCCTTGGATGCGTACAAGGCGGCGGAATCGCGCGCGGGCAACAACGGCACGTACTGGTACAACGTCGGCGTACTGCGGAGCCAGACTGGCGATTCGGCGGGGGCGCGGGCCGCGTACGAACGGGCGCTCGCGATCAATCCGAGCGACGTGGACGCGCTTAAGAACTACGGAATGATGCAGTTCCGCCAGAAGCAGTACCGGGAGTCGGAGACGACGTTCGACAAGCTCGCGGGCCTCGTGCCCTCGTCGGTCGACAACAAGGCGAACCTCGCGGCGGCGGCGGCGAAGGCGGGCGACACGGACAAGGCGATCTCGACCTGGAAGGACGTGCTCCACCTCGATCCGAGCCGGACGGTGGTTCGCCTGAGCCTCGCGGACGCGCTTCTGGCGAAGGGGGACTCGGTCGGTGCGGCGGCGCAGTACCGGCAGGTGCTGCAGGCGAAGAGCAACAGCCCGGAAGCCCTGAACGGTCTCGGCCTGATCTATCTGAAGGACTCCAAACTGACGCAGGCGGAGGCGACCTTCCGGGGCGCGATCGCCGCGGACGGCAAGTACGTTCCGGCCTACAACAACCTTGCGGTCACCTTGGAGCGGGCCAACCGCAAGAAAGACGCCATCACAGCGCTGGATAAGGCCGCAGTCCTCGCTCCGGACGATGCCGAAATCGCCCGCAACCTCCACCGCCTCAAAGGCGGGTAACGTCCCTTCGCGTTGCAGATCAATCTCGTCGCGAACCTACACCGCCCGGACGCCCTGAAGGCGTCCGAGCGGGCCGCCGCTTGGCTTCGTAAGAGGGGCCACACGGTGGCGGCCGAGCCGGAGACGGCGCGGCGAACGACGCTGACCGCAGTGGCTCCTGAAGCGTTCGGGCAGGCTGATCTCGCGATCGCCTTCGGAGGCGACGGCACGGTGATCCGTGCCGCCCACCTTTCGAGCAGCCGCGGCGTACCGGTGCTGGGGGTCTACTACGGGAGCTTCGGCTTCGTGACGCAGTGCACGGGGGAGGAGATCTACCCGGTGCTGGAGGCTTTCTTCGCAGGCGAACTCGCCATCGAGAAGCGGATGATGCTGGAGGCCGAGCTGCTGCGCGGAGACCAGACGGTGGCGACGCTGCAGGCGCTCAACGAGGCGGTGATGCAAAGGGCGGTGAACTCGCGGTTGCTCACGTTCGACGTTCGGGTCGACGGCTACGACCTCACCCGGTACCCGGCGGACGGCATCATCCTCAGCACCCCGACGGGTTCGACCGCCTATAACCTCTCTGCGGGAGGACCCATCATGGATCCCGCCGCCGAGGCGATCCTCCTGGTGCCGCTGTCGCCCCACACCCTGGCGGCAAGGCCGCTGGTGCTCGGTCCCGAGCGGGTAGTCACCCTGACGGTCAAGCGGGGCGCGGGCGATTCGGTGCTCTCGGTGGACGGAGCGCAGCGCCTGCACATCCTGCCGGGCGACGTCGTGCGGGTGCGGCGGAGTGCGAGGGTGACAAACTTGATCCGAGTGGAAAAGAACGACTTCCTGATCAAGCTGGGGCGGCGGCTGCTTTGGGGGCAGAACATCATGGGCGAGGAGACGCAGTGAGCCCGCTTCTGGAGGTACGGGACGCGCAGGTAGAGTTTGGCGGGCCGGGCGGGGCGGTGCGCGCGCTGGACGGGGTTTCGCTGAAGGTCGAGCCGGGGGAGACGGTGGCGGTGGTGGGCGAGTCGGGCTGCGGCAAGACGACCTTGGCGCGAGCGGTGCTCGGGCTGCAGCCGCTCGTGGCGGGCGACATCTCGCTCGGCGGCGAAGCGGTGCGGGGCGTGGCGCCTTCGAACGCCGCGCGGGTCGGCATGGTGTGGCAAGACCCTTACGCGAGCCTCAACCCCAAGTGGACGGTGGGGAGGTCGGCGACCGAGCCGTTCCGCATCGCGCGGAAGAAGGGCGATCCCGGCGCGATCCTGGAGGAGGTGGGCCTCGATCCTCGGATGGCGGAGCGGTATCCGCACCAGCTTTCGGGCGGGCAGCGCCAGAGGGTCGCGATCGGTCGCGCGCTCGCGCTCAAGCCGCCGCTGGTGATCTGCGACGAGCCGACGGCGGCGCTGGACCTTTCGATCCGGGCGCAGATCCTGAACCTGCTGAAGGCGGTGCAGCGGGCGAACGGCTGTTCGTTCCTGTACATCTCGCACGACCTCACGACGGTGCGGTTCCTCGCCGACCGGGTGGCGGTGATGTACCTCGGTCGGATCGTGGAGGAGGGGCCGGCGGAGGCGATCTTCACGAACCCGCGCCATCCTTACACGAAGGCGTTGCTTGACTCCGCGCCGAGCCTGGAGCGGCTGCTGGAGTTGCCGGAAGCGCCGCCGGGCGAGATCCCAGACCCGCGGACGCGGTTCGTCGGGTGTCGTTACGCCGGCCGGTGTCCGAACGCGCAGGACGACTGCCGGAAGGTCGATCCGGAAGCGACCATCGAAAGCGATCGCCGGTTCTACTGCCACCATCCGGTCGGATCGCCCGAATCGAACGTCTGAACGGTAGAGGATGAACTACGGCCGTCAGGCGTTCGACCGCGAGATCCAGGCGCTGGAGCACGATCTCCTGGAGATGGGAAGCCGCGCCGAAGCGATGGTGGGCAACGCCGCCGAGGCATTGGCCGACCTAGACACCCAGCTGGCACAGGAGACGATCCAGAACGACGACGCGATCGATGCCCAGGATCTGGCCATCGAGGCACGCTGCCTTCGCGTTCTGGCCCTGCACCAGCCGATGGCGAGCGACCTGCGGTTGGTCGGCTCGGTGATGAAGATCATCACCGACATCGAGCGGATCGGCGACCTCGCGGTGGACGTCGCGAAGATCGCGCTGAAGGTCGACAAGGAGCTGGGCTCGAGCGGGGCGATCGACATCCGCCGGATGACCGGCGTGGCGCGGACGATGCTGCGCGAGGCGCTGGTGGCGTTCGCGCGTCGGGATCTGGAGCGGGTGCGGACGGTGGCTCGGCTCGAGGACGAGGTGGACGGGCTGTACCGCGAGCTGCGGGGGCAGATCTTCGAGGAGCTGAAGCAGGAGGGGGGCAACGCGGTGTGCAACGGGTGGCTGCTCATGGCGGTGCACCACGTCGAGCGAGTGGCGGATCACGCGCTGAACATTGCGGAGCGAGTGGAGTTCATGGTCACAGGCGAGCTGCGGCCGTTGGGCGGGCCGCTTGATAGCGCTCCCTGACCTTGGGAGCCGGTCAGGCACTTCTTGACGGATGGGCGGACCGCTTCGCGGCGCGGGCACGAGTGCATCCCGCGGCTACAGGCCCGACCTTTCGAGGATAGAGCATCCGAGACTACGACCGGAGGGGAATGCGTGCTTCGACGCGGGTGCCGCCGTCGGGACAGGACGAGAAAGTTAGCGAGCCGTCGAGGGTGGCGGCGCGTTCGCGCATTCCGGCGCGGCCGGTTCCCTCGGGCGAGTCGCCAATGCCCTTACCGTCGTCGATCACCTCGAAGGCGAGTCCATCCTTCGAGAAGACGAGGGACAAGGCGACGATGGTGGCTTCGGCGTGCTTGGCGACGTTGTTCAGCGATTCTTGAACCATGTGGAAGACAGCCTGCTCCACATCGGGTGGAAGCGGACGGGGGTTGCCCCGGACCTCGAACATAAGGTCGAGGGCGTGGCGGGTGGCAAGGGCATGAGCGTATTGACGCATGGCGGGCAGGAAGCCGCCGGTGAGCGAGGGCGGGCGCAGGCGCTGGACGAGGAAGCGGAGCTCGTCGGCGGCGTCGCGGGCGCTGCCACGAGCGTCCTGGGCGAGGGCGGCGACGCGTTCCGGCTCGGAGTCGGCGACCCTTGTGATCAACTCCAGGCCGCTGGCGACCGCGATGAGAGAGCCTTGGACGCCATCGTGGACATCGAGGGCGAGGCGGTTGCGGTCTTCGGCGAGGCGGGCCTCCGCGCGGTACTCGGCGGCGATCCGGGCCTGGTAGGTCATCAGGCTGGAGACGACGATCATGAACCAGACGCGGAAGGATACGTTGAGGAAATCGTCATGAACGAGCTGGCGCAGCCCTTTGAGACTCGGGTCTTCGAACCCTTCCGGAAGGTTCGGGGGGTTGAAGGTCGCGACGCCGGTGCCGACGACGACGAGCAGACCGACGAGGGCAGCCCAGCGGACGCTGAGCGAGCTGGACGCCTCGACGATGGGTAGGAAGTAGAGGAGGGTGAGGGTGCTGAGAGGGCCGCGGTGGCTCAGGCCGATCATGAGCGAGATGAGGAGCACGTCGAGCGGGGGGAAGACGTAGTGCCAGCGGAGCCAGGTCGGGTCCTTCCAGGCGATCCAGGTGCGTCCGACGAGGTAGGCGAGGATGGCAAGGACGAGAGGCTTCAGGACGGCGATGGTCGGGTCGCCGAGCTTGGCGTGGACAACGGGGTCATGCGTCCAGGGGATCATGAAGGGGGCGCAGGCCCAGACGTGCGCGAGGAAGACGAGGTGCTGGGTTCGGGAGGAGGGAACGCCGTGGGCTTTCATCTTGGGGAGTTTCACCACAGAGAACACAGAGGGAGGCGGTTGCTTTCGGGGTTGAGCTCGATGGTCTGGAGACCATCGCCACATCCGGTTTCAAAGGGTGGGGCGGAGGAGGATGTTGAGGCGTTGGCGGGCGGAAGTCTTGCGAAGGTCGGCGAGGGCGCGTTCGGCCTTGAGGGTCGCCTCCTCTAGATCGCGGAGGGTCGGAGACTCCGGTAGGAAGTCGATCCTTGCCCGGTCGCGCTGCTTCTTGAGGGCGGCGAGAGCGTCCTCGGCCTTACGGGTGTCGGGGCTGCCGCCGACCGCGCCGCCGTCGCTGAGGACGGCCCGATTTCCAAG
Source organism: uncultured Fimbriimonas sp. (assembly GCA_964245875.1). Classification (GTDB taxonomy): domain Bacteria; phylum Armatimonadota; class Fimbriimonadia; order Fimbriimonadales; family Fimbriimonadaceae; genus Fimbriimonas. The sequence continues at coordinate 6,467 of CAXTOO010000195.1, forward strand.
CGCTTTGCGAAGGGCGGCCCTCAGGCGCTCGAGGCTCTCGTGGTCGGCTTCCGCGACGAGGGCGCGACCGACCTTTCCAGAGGCGTCTTTCGCGTCGGTCGCGGAGACGACATCAGCGCCTATGGAGAGGATGGTTCGGCGGGCGAGCGCCTCGTCGGCGTTGAGCTCGTCGGCGGGCAGTTTCGTCGGAACGTCGGGGGCAAGAGGCCCTTGCGGGACGAAAGGGCCGCTCATGCCCGGAAGGCGGGGAAGGTCGCCGACGAGGATGGTCGGGGCTCGAGAGCCGAGGCTCTTCTCTGGCACGGGCGTTTCGAGTGGCGGCTTGGGGTAGTCGGGGAAGCGCGGTGCGGCTTTGGTTATGGGTGCCGGGACGGGGCGGTCGCGGTAGACGAGGCGGGTGGTCTCGCGGGGAGTGCCGCGCCAGGCCCAGCCCGCGCCGAAGCCGAGGGCGGCGGCGAGGGCGGAGACGGCGAGGGCAGTGCGCATGGGGCTTCTGTAGGGTTGGATATCTTTTGGAGGGAGTGTTCCACCTAGTAGGCTGTTATCATTCGACCCCCTCCCCCACGGTCTTCTACGCCGGAGCGCGGAGCCACCCTTGCGCTCGCGTTGTCTCTGGGCGGAGATTGTTGCTCTCGCGCCGCGGCTTCAAGGGGAACCATCTCCGGAGCAAGCGTCCTAAACTCCGGGGTCTGCGGCGGAGTCGACGAAGAGGGTCACGTCGGAGGGGCCGTTGAGGATGGCCTGGACGGGGAGCTTAACGGGATCGTAGGGGTCTTTGAGGGCGGATTTGAGGGGTGCCTTCTTGTCGGCGCCCGCGACGAGAAGGAGAGTCTGGTCGGCGGCGTGAAGGCGGGGGAAGGTCATGGTGATCCGCTCTCGGATTCCGGCGTGGCCGACGCTGGGGATCACGGCGCGGTCAACCTGCGACACAGAGGGTTCGCCGGGGAAGAGGGAGGCGGTGTGGCCGTCAGGACCCATGCCGAGAAGGAGGACGTCGAAGGGCTTTCCCGCGAGAACCTCTAGGTCCTTCTCGTAGGCGGCGGCGTCCTCGTCGGGCGAGCCGCCGCGGAACATCGGGTAGACGGCGGAGGGCGTGATCTTTGAGAGCAGGGTCTCCAGGGCCATCCGGTAGTTCGACTCGGGATGGTCGAGGGGGACATGGCGCTCGTCGCCGAACCAGATGCGGACGCGCGACCAATCGAGGTCCATCCCGACGAGCTCCGCGTGGAGCTTCTTGGGCGTCGAGCCGCCGCTGAGGACGAGGTCGAAGGGGCCGGCGGTTTCCGCCATGCGGGCGGCGATCAGGGACGCGGCGGCGCCCGCGATCCAGTCGGCGTCGGGGAGGGAGCGGATGTTCATGGGGTGGCGCG
>CAXTOO010000196.1:0-7805 GCA_964245875.1 uncultured Fimbriimonas sp.
ACCGTCTTCTCGAACACCGCGCTCTGGGTCGCGCCGAACACCGCCACGACGCCCGGCTCGACCAAAGCCAGAGGACCGTGCTTGAGCTCGCCCGCCGGCCCCTCCTGGGTCGGGATGTAGGCGATCTCCTTGAGCTTCAGGGCCGCCTCGTACGCGACGCTCGCGTCCGCGCCGCGGCCGAGGAAGCAGGCGAGCTTGGCGTCCTGCAGTTCCGTCGCGAGGCTCTTGATCTGCTCCTCGGTGCCCAGCGCCTCGCGAACCGTGTCGGGGAAACGACGCAGCACCTCGACCCACTCGTCCACGCGGATGCCCGGCGTCTCTCGGACCTGCGCGATGTGCAGCGCGAGCAGCGTCAGCACCGTAACCTGGGCGGTGTACGCCTTCGTCGAGGCGACGGAGATCTCCGGGCCGGCCTGGGTCGGCAGGTTTCGGTCGCACTCGCGGGCGATGCTGGAGCCGACGACGTTGACGATGCCCAGCGTCCGGATGCGGCGCTGCTTGCAGAGTCGCAGCGCCGCAAGGGTGTCGGCGGTCTCGCCCGACTGGGAGACGAAGATCGCGAGCGACCGCTCGCTGAGGACCGGGTCGCCGTAGCGGAACTCGCTGCTGTAGTAGACGTCCGTGGGCAGGCGCAGGAGCGTCTCGAAAAGGCCCTTGCCCATGATGCCCGCGTGGTAGGCGGTGCCGCAGGCGATGATGTTGACCCGGTCGACGTCGTTCCAGACAGCGTCCGAGAACGTGCCGTCGAGCCTGACCCCGCCCTCCGGGGTGATCCGGCCCAGGAGGCAGGCGCGCACGACCTCGGGCTGCTCGTGGATCTCCTTGATCATGAAGTGCGGGTAGCCGTCGCGCTCCGCGCGGGCCACGTCCCACTCGATGTGCTCCGTCTTCAGGGGCTTCTCCCGCCCGTCGGCGTCGTAGAAGGTGGCCCGGTCGGCCTCCAGCACCGCCATCGTGCCCTCGGGCAGGATGGCGACCTCCCGGGTGTAAGGCAGGAGCGCGGGGATGTCGCTGGCGAGCATGTTCTCGCCCTCGCCGAGGCCCACGATGAGCGGGCTGGCGTTGCGCACGGCGACGACCTTGCCCGGCTCCCGCTTCGAGACCACGACGAAGGCGTAGGCGCCGCGGAACTGGCGGGTGGCCCGTCGCACGGCTTCCTCCAGGTTGCCTCCGGCGGCGTACTCGCGCCCGACCACCTGCGCGGCGACCTCGGTGTCGGTCTGGCTCTTGAAGGTGAAGCCGTCCCTGAGGAGGTCGTCCTTCAGGGCCTGGTAGTTCTCGATGATCCCGTTGTGGATGAGGGCGATCGTGCCGGTCTCGTCCATGTGCGGGTGGGCGTTGACGTCGGTCGGGCCGCCATGGGTGGCCCAGCGCGAGTGGGCGATCGCGCAGTCGCTGCTGGGATGGTCGAGGAGGGTCTGCTGGAGGTTGCTCAGCTTGCCCGCCTTCTTGCGGACCTCGACTTCCCCGTCTTTGCGGAACGCGACGCCCGCGCTGTCGTACCCCCGGTACTCCAGCCTTTTGAGCTGGTCGACGACCACCTCGACCGCGTTCCTCGGCCCCACGTATCCGGCAATCCCGCACATCTGCGGGAGAGTGTATCCCCGGCAGGATGCCGGGGCGACGAAAAGCCGGAGATGCCTCCTGGAAGGAGGCACTACGGCAGGAACCGCTGCCGCAACGCCGCCGTCGGCAGGAGGCACGCCTCCGCGCCGCCGAACCAGCGCTTCCGGTTCCTCGCGATCCAGCGGTAGACCGCGTCGCGCACGGGACGGGGGACGATCAGCCCGAGGGCAAAGAGCCTGCCGACGCCGCCGGCCCGCGTCGCCGCGCGGATCGCCGCCGTCGAGCGGTCGTAGAGGCGACCCTCGTCAAGCAGTTTCACCGACCAGTCCTCCGACGGCCCTTCGAGCGTTCCCAGCAGTCGGGTCGCCGTCTCGCCCTGGAGGGTGGCGTAGCGCAATCGATGCCCCCGGTCCATCCGGATCAGCGCCTGCACCGAACGGTCGCACAGGCCGCACTCGCCGTCGTAGAACACGACCGGCCCCTCTTGGGAGATTTCTCGCGCGAGGGCGGCGTCCACGCTTCTTTCTACTCTACTCGCCGTCCGATGATGCCCCGAAAATTTTCCTTTCGCAGGTTGGGTCTTTAGGCCCAACCTGCGAAGGGGATGGTTGACGCGATCTTTGAGGCCGCCGGCGCATGGGTTTCGGGGGAGGAGCGCCACCTGCGGCCGTGACGCCCCAACCTTCCCTCCGCAAGGTGCGATTTCGTCAACCATGCCGGTTCGATTCGACAAGGAGCACGTTCCCGGTCCACTCGGATTCGAGTCGGGCGGCGGACCAGGGCTGGGGTTCGCGGGCTTTGCCGTCGGGCGAGTCGACGATCTCGAGCCGGTCGCCCCGCCGACCCACGAGGGCGACGAAGTGGTCGGCGACCAGCTCGATCACGCCGACATCGTCGGGCCTGAGGACCGCGGAACTCGTCAGGCGGTAGCCGCGCATCGTCAACCCCTCGCCCCTTGCGGTCTGGGCGAGGTCCGTAAAGGTGGTGTGCCCGTCTACGACGTGGGTGTGGGCGAGGAGGGTGCGGTAGGCGACGGGCCTTCCCTCCCGCGCGAGGACGGCCACGAGGCTGGCGACGCCGCACTGCGGCGCGGGCCGTTGCCCACAGCCCAATGCGAATGCCACAGAGAGCAGGAGCGGCGTCGAGCGATTTGCGATTTGGCGGCGCTCCCTGCCCCTCACCCCCTGCCCCTCTCCCCCGGAGGGGAGAGGGGAGATCGACGCTTGCGGAACACGATCCATGAGAGCGAGGTGAGAAGGAGGCCCGCGCCGGAGAGGACGAACAGGTCGCCGTAGGCGAGAGACGTGCCGGGCTTGTACCCCTGGCGTCCGAAGTCGACGAGGGTGCCGTCCTGAGCCACGCGATAGAGGCGGTTGTCCTCGGACCCTAATAAGGATCCAGGAGGTATGGGAGGAACCTCTTCAGAAGTGGGGATGCCGTGCGGCGCGAAGTCGGAAAATTTGATGTGTCCATTCGATCCTCGAACCAAGTGGCCCTGCTCGTACTGACCGTTGTAGAGCTCCACCTCCTGGGGCATCCAGGTGCCACCGATTTGCTTAACCTTGGCAATCGTGTAACCAAACCGGCTCAATCCCTGACGCTGAAGAAGGCTTGTGGTTAGATAGCCATACCGTGGCGCAACGGTCAAGTGCATCGGCAATCCCTCGAAAGATCCGTCGATCTCGATTCCACTCGGTGACTCCCACTGTTTGACATCGGTCATCCTAACGAGCATATCCGCGATCGAGCCTTTCGTCCACCGTCGGCCGACCGCCGGACCTTTGGAGGCACGGTACTCAGTTCGGTCCAAGTGTGCGGACAGGAAATGATGGCCCCCAAGATCACTCTGAAAATCGTCGTTGCTCAGAACCTGATCTTTGAAGCTGCGGATCACGTATTTGGCCGTACCCGGCATTTTGCCCGGCGTCGAGGGAACGTGGACATCTTTGACCATCCACCAGTCCCTTCCATGCACATACCATCGATAGGTGCCTTCAGGCGATAAACCCGCTACTGCAGCGTTGCTTAAGTATGGCGCATCGCTCTTTACTCCATTCAAGCTGAACGTTTGACCGAGGTGATCGATCGTGACCACCTCGGTGCCGGTGAGTGAGTCGGGGATCGTTTCCGATTGACGCAGCCGGTCCGCTATCTGAGACGTGGTGGGCATTGGTAGCGCATCGCCGATCCCCGTTCCGATGACAAGCACGAGACTGGCCCCTCTAAGAAAAGGCACCAAGCCGTACGACGATCGTGAGCATTCCACCGCTAAGCGTCCTACCCTCGGGGCGTACTCGACAACACACAGGTCGAGGAGGTCGTATAGTCTGTCGCTGGATCGCTCGCGCAAGGACCGTGAGCAATGTAAGTGTATACGATGTTACACAATGAGTCCTGTCCAGCCGTACACGTCGACGTAGTCCAAGCGAAGTGGCACTCGAAGTGCGGGTACCACATCTGGCTTTGCCAAGTCGAGATATTGCCAGGTTCATTCTCCGGATAGGGATAAGGAGATCCACCAGTCCAATGGCAAGACACGTTAGGCTCGTTACAGCCGGTCTCACAAACGGAACCCGCACCGCGGACGGAGGCCATCCGGGCGACGGTGAGCGGCGCCTTTCCCGTCGCGTCGTGGCGCAGGTCGGTCGGGAGGGTCTTGGCGGCGCTGAGGACGAGGGTGCCCAACAGGGCGGGGAGGATCAGGAGGGGAGCGTTCATGGGTTTTCTCCAACAGAAAGCCGAGGCGTCGTGAGGCCGCGCAGCGCGAGGAGCGCGGCAAGGCACATGAGGGACGAGAGGAGCGCGCCGTGCCAAGGCACGAGGCGAAGAAGCAAACCGAAGCAGCCGCAGGGTGCCTTGATGTCCTGCCACCAGCGCCAGATCGAGTAGCCGAAGAAGACGGAGCTCAGGCCCGCGTAGCCCGCTGCGCCAAGCTTGGCGGTCGGACGAGGAAGGAGGAGCAAGGCGAGGGCGATCTCCGCGCCGATCACGGCGTAGGCGATGGCGTGGTCCCAGGGCGAGGGGGCGAGGCCCGCGCGGCCGACGGTGGCGATCACCTCGGCGGGGTCCTTCACCTTGGTGTAGGCGGCGACGGCGAGGATGGCAGCGAGAAGGAGACGGATCGGGAGGGAGGCCCAGACGAGGAACAGCGTTCCTCGCCCTCCGGCGTTAGGGCCAGACTGAAGTCCGGGGTCCAAAGGCGGACTGAAGTCCGCGCTCCCAGCGCGTCGGCTAGCCACGGCGCCACGCTCCTTCCAGCTCATCGTGGGCGACGATGCGGACATGGCCATCGGCGTAGGCGACATTGTAGCGGTAGCCGGGAACGTTCTCCGAGTAGCCGTCGAAGTTGTCCCTGGCGGTGAGGGCGCGGGTGGAGCCATGCCAATAGCCCGCGAGGTCGACGAGCACGTTGACCTCGGCGGGATGCTCTAGCCGGGTGTCGGAGATCGCTTCCAGGCCGAGCTCGGTACGGTACTCATAGCTCATTCCGCAGGCGGCGAAGGCGGACGGCGCGAGGGCAAGGGCAGAGGGAAAGAGACGCTCGTAGACGGCGGCACCGGTGTCCTGGGGGCAACGGAAGATCGCGCGGGACTTCGAATAGGGGAACACCGCGTCCACGAGCATCGGGAACCCCGCAACCCTCGGAGACTGCGATCCGGGGATGAGGAGGTCGGGGCAGTCCTTCGCCGCGGGGAAGATACCGTCGGCATCGATCGCGTAGAGGTTGATCGCGTGGGACGCCTGGGCGAGGTTGGCGGCGCATACGCGCGCCTGGGCCGAGCGCTTCGCCGAGCCGATTACGGGGAAGAGCAGTCCCGCCAGGATGAGGAGAATGCCGACGACGGCCAAAAGCTCGACGATGGTGAACGCCCTCCTCATGTCCTCTATGGTAACAACATTCTCAGGATATGGGGGGGGGCAATCTTGCGGTTTCCCGCGCACAAGCGATGATCGTGAAGACCATCTCCGGCGACCCCCACCCTACCCTCCCCCAGAGGGCAGGGACTTCGTCGCACGCCCTGGCAGAGTTACCGGGCGGCGCCCCCGCCCCGGACAAGGAACATTACGGGCAACCGCCATGAGCAACCACCGCAAGAGGCTTGGCGAGACGCTCGTCTCGCTCCGACTGGTCACCGCCGCCCAACTGGAGCGCGCCCTCGCGACGCAGAAGACGTCGCCCGCGCCGCTCGGCACGATCCTCGTGGAGCAGGGCGCGGTGTCGGAAGACCTCCTGCTCAACGCGCTGGCGGCGCAGTTCGGCGTGCGGCCCTGGCGGCTGGAGGTCCAGCCCGCCGACCCGGCGGCGGTCGCCCGCCTTCCGCGGGGACTCTGCCGGGGCCACCAGGTGTTGCCGGTGGCCGTCCAGGGCGATCTGATCATCCTCGCCATGGTCAACCCGCACGACATGGACGCCATCGACGCGGTGCGCAACGCCACCGGCATGCGGGTCGAGGCGGTGCTGGCGGACGCCGGGCGGCTCGACGCGGCGATCGACAACGCCCACGGCGCGCGCAGGCGCAACGAGGAGCTGGACGACCTGCTCAACGCCGCCCTGAAGGACGTGGGCGACGACAAGCGGTCGCGCGAGTCGAACACCATCACGGACGCGGACACCCGTCCGGTGGTCGGGCTGGTGAACCAGATTCTCACGGACGCGATCCGCTCGGGCGCGAGCGACATCCACCTTGAGCCGCGCCACGACCGCGTGGACGTGCGCTACCGCATCGATGGCGAGATGCGGCTCGTGCGGCAGGTTCCGGGCCGTGTCCAGCGGATGCTCATCGCCCGCCTGAAGATCATGGCGGAGATCGACATCGTCGAGTACCGCATCCCCCAGGACGGGCGCATCTCGGTGAACGTGGACGGGCGCGAGGTGGACCTTCGCGTCTCCGTGCTGCCCAACCACCACGGGCAGCGCATCGTGCTCCGAATCCTCGACAAGTCGGTGGCGCTGCGCAAGCTGGGCGACTTGGGGTTCGACGGGACGGACCTCGGGCTTTTCCGGGGGCTGGTGTCAAAGCCTTACGGGATGTTCCTCGTGACCGGCCCGACCGGCTCGGGCAAGACGACCACGCTCTACGCGGCGCTGGGCGAGCTTTGCGGCGAGCACAACAACGTGATGACCTGCGAGGACCCGGTCGAGTACGAGATGGACGGGGTGAACCAGTCGCAGGTGAACGAGAAGGTGGGCCTGACGTTCGCGAAGCAGCTCCGCGCGATTCTGCGTCAGGACCCGGACGTGGTGCTCGTGGGCGAGGTCCGCGACGGGGAGACGGCGGAGACGGCGATCCGGGCGGCCCTCACGGGCCATATGGTGCTCTCGACGCTCCACTGCAACGACGCGCCCTCGGCGGTGCCGCGCCTGCTGGACATGGGGATCGACCCTTTCATGCTGTCGACCTCGCTCATCGGCACGATGTCCCAGCGGCTGGTGCGCCAGCTCTGCCCCTGCTGCGCGGTCCCTGGCGCCCCGACGGCGGGCGAGGAGACGATCTTCCGCGCCTACGGCGTGGAGGTTCCGCGGGGCGTGATGCGTCCTGGCGGCTGCTCGGCGTGCGAGGGTTCGGGCTACAAGGGCCGGCGGGCGGTCCACGAGATCCTGCCGGTGGTGCCGGAGATCCAGGCGCTCATCGCCGAGCGCGCGCCGATGGTGGAGGTGCGGTCGGCGGGCGTGCGCCACGGCTACCGGCCGATGCAGCGGCGCGCGCTGGAGATGGTGGCGGGTGGGAAGACGAGCCTGGAGGAGGCGTCGCGGGTGGTGTTCCTCGACGCGGGCTTCGTGGACAAGGCGGCGCAGGTCGTGGAGCTGCGGGTGGCCTAAGCTCACTTTCGTCGGACAATGAGAGGGATTGGGGGAGCCGATCCCTAGGCCGTTTCCACGAGCGTCCGCGCGGGACGCTCATCGCTTGCCGGCCGTTCGCGAATCGTGATCGTCACATCACGGTCGAGGCGTTAAGCACTTGCGCCAATTTGTCGAGCGAATAATCATCCGACGGCCCCCTGAGAAGCTCCGCCAGCTTCATCTCTTCGAGGTCCACCATCCGAGCAAGTTGGGCCTTCGAGAGACCCCGCGCTTGGCGGACGAGATTGATCTGGTAGGTCATCTGGGCTTTGGCGAGAAGCCCTTCCGGGTTGGGCAGACCAAGATCTGCGAACACGTTGCCACTCCCGATAAAGAACGAGTCTTCTCCATCCCTTGTGGATCTCCTCTGCCTCTCGAAGGCGGCTCCTGATCAAGT